>DASUYU010000033.1:0-9084 GCA_036377235.1 Thermoleophilaceae bacterium | reverse complement strand
CACGGATCGACGCCGTGCTCGAGCGGGGCACCGCACAGCTGCGGGCCGCCGGCTTCTCCACGCGCAGCGCGTTCCTCACCTCGCCGACCTTCGGCGGCCTCAGCTGGCTCGCGCATTCCACCCTGCAGTCGGGGGTCACCGTGAACGGCCAGTGGCGCTACGACCAGGTCGCGGGGAGGCATCGCGTGACGCTCACCCGGGCGTTCAAGCGCGCGGGGTGGCGGGCGGTCGGCGCCATGCCGGGCAATCGCCGGGCCTGGCCGGAGGGCTCGACCTTCTACCACTACGACCGGGTTTACGACCGCCGCAACTTCGGATACCGCGGCCCGAGCTTCGGCCTCCCGCCGATGCCCGACCAGTACACCCTGCTCGCCCTGCAACGCCGCGAGCTCGCCAAGCGCCGCCGGCCGCCCGTCTTCGCCGAGGTCGATCTCATCTCGAGCCACGCGCCGTGGACGCGCATTCCACGGCTCATCGCGTGGGACGACGTCGGCGACGGCTCGATCTTCGACCGCATCCCGGTCGAGGAGTCCACGCAGGCGGCGCTGTTCGGGGACGCGCACCGCGCCCGCGCCGCGTACGGGCACTCGATCGAGTACTCGCTCCGCACCGTCCTGTCGTTCGTGCAGCGCTACGGCGACGACGACCTCGTGACGGTCGTGCTCGGCGACCATCAGCCCGCGACCCTCGTGACCGGCCACGACGACCCGAGCCACGACGTGCCCATCTCGGTCATCGCCCGCGACCCCAAGGTGATGCGCCGCATCGCCGGGTGGAGCTGGCAGGACGGCATGTTGCCGAGCCCGCGGGCGCCGGTGTGGCCGATGGCCGCATTCCGCGACCGGTTCCTCACGGCGTTCGGCCCGTCGCCGCGGCCGTGAGGCAGGACGACCGCGCGGCCTTCGACCGCGCGCTCAACCGCGCGCGCCTGTCGGCGTACGCTCCCGGCGAGTTCGCCGGGCAGGAGAGCTTCATGACCGCCTCCGAGATCCGCGCACTTGCGGTGCAGGCCGGCATCGGCCCGGGGGTCACAGTGCTGGATCTGTGCTGCGGCACGGCTGGGCCCGGGCGCTTGCTCACGCGGGAGCTGGCCTGCGCCTACCTGGGTGTGGACGCCAGCGAGAGCGCCGTGGCGATCGCGCGCGAGCGTGCGGACGGCCTGCCGTGCCGCTTCGAGACAGCCCAGGTCCCTCCGCTCCCGGACGGCTCGTTCGACGTCGTGCTCGTGCTCGAGACGATGCTGGCCTTCGAGGACAAGGACGCACTGGTCCGCGCGATCGCCGGGGCGCTCCGGCCCGGCGGCCGCCTCGCCTTCACGGTCGAGGAGGGAGTGCCGCTCACGGAGGCCGAGCGGGCGGGGATGCCCGACGCCGACACGGTCTGGCTGACCCCGCTCGAGGAGCTCACCACATCCCTGGAGCGAGCGAGCCTGATCGTCACGTGGCAGGAGGACCACAGCACGGAGCACCTCGCGACGGCGCGCGCGCTGGCCGGCGCGTTCGCCGCGGACGCCGAGAACATCGCCGCGCGGATCGGCCACGCGGCGCTCGACGACCTGCTCGCCGCCCACCGGCTATGGATCGACTGGCTGGACGAGGGCCGGGTCCGGAAGCTCGCGCTGGTGGCAGGACGCGCGGGATAATTGGCGACGCGATGCCGACCGTGAACGAGGCCGCGGCGCTTGGCTTCGCCCACGCGATCACGGACAACGACCGGGACGCTGGGCTGGCCGTGTGCCACCCCGAGATCGAGTTCCAGTCGATGCTCGGGATCGGTGGCCGGTCCTACCTCGGCCACGACGGCCTTCGCGAGTACTACGACGACATCGAAGCCGCCTGGGCGGAGTGGAGGGTCGACGTGGAGCGGGTCGAGGAGGCAGCCGACGGCCGCGTCGTGATCGTCATGACGATGCACGCGCGCGGGAAGGGAAGCGGTGCCGAGCTCGCAGATCGAACCGCGCACGTCTGGACCTGCCGGGACGGGAGGCTGTTCCGGAACGAGCTCTACCGCGAGCCAGAGCAGGCCCTGCTGGCGCTCGGGCTTTGAAGAAAGTTGTGGGGTCTCAGATCGCCGCGAGCAGCTCCTGGCACGCCTGCTCGCAGCGCCGGCACTCCTCGGCGCACACCCCGCAGTGCTCCATCCCGTGCGCGGCGTGAACCTCGCACTCGCCGGCGCACCTGCCGCACGCCTCGATGCACGCTCTGAGCACGGCGCTCGTAACGGCGGGGTCATAGCCCGTCTGGCGGCTGACGACGCGTCCCGTGGCCGCGCAGACGTCGGCGCAGTCGAGGTTCAGACGGATGCAGGTGGTGAGCTCCTGCACGCCCTCCTCGGCGAGGCAGTCGTCCGCGCACTGGGTGCACGACTCGGCGCAGTCGGAGCAGGCCTCGATGCAGCGGACGAGTAGGTCGCGATCGAGGCTCAGCTCGCCCGGGTAGGTGTCGAGCATTCGGCCGGCAATGTCGGCGACAGGCACAACGCACCTCCGTGCTTGGGGTTATGGCTCAACGCAGCAGCGTAACCCTGCGGGTGAGCGCGCGCCGGTTGCCCGCGGCGTCGGCGATCACGGCCCGCACCGCTATGCGAGCGGAGCTCGCAGGCGCGAGTGCCCGGCGCGCCTTCCTGGAGAAGCGCACCCTCACGCGCTTCGAGCCCGGCGCCGCCAGCCGTGCCGAGCCGCGTCCCACGACGACGCTCCGCGCGACCCCGAGCCGCCTGGCGTCCCGCGCCGCCAGGAGCAGCCGCAGCCGCGCCGCGCAGGGCTCCCCGCACAGGACGCGAACCGGTACGCCGCGGCGGAGGGCGCGCACGAGGCGGAGGTGCGCGCGCACACGCAGCGCGGCCCCTTCGACCGTAATGTCGGGAGGGGGCGGCGGGGTCACGGTGTCGACGGTGAACGTGCTTGGCGCGCTCACGCCGAGGTTGCCGGCCGCATCCGACTGCTCGGCCCGCGCCGTGTAGGTCCCGTCGCCGAGCGCCGGCGCCGTAACGGACCACGATCCGCCGAATCGCATCGCGACCAGTGTGTGGAACGGCTGGCCCGACGCGTCCGAACCCGCCCAGATCTTCACCGTGACCATCGAGGAATCGCCCGCGAGGGCCCCGGCCGCCCCGGCAAGCGCCGGTGTCGTGTCGCTCGTCGACGAGCCGGCGGCCGGATCGGTCAGCGTCACCCCCGGCGCCGCGGTGTCGACCGTGAAGGTGCTGGGGGAGCTGATCCCGGTGTTGGTGGCGGAGTCGGACTGCTCGGCGCGCACCGTGTAGACCCCGTCGGAGAGGGTGGGCGCGGTCGTCGACCACGAGCCGCCCGAGCGGGTCACCGGAAGCGTGTGCAGCGGCGATCCCGCGGTGCTCGTCCCGCTCCAGACCTTCACCGTCACAGTCGCCGAGTCGCCCGCGGCGTTGCCCGCGTCGCCGGCGAGCGAGGGTGTCGCGTCGTTCGTGGTGGAGCCGTCGACCGGCGACGTCAGCGTGACCACGGGAGCGGTCGTGTCGGGGATGCTGGTATCGATGGTCCAGCTTCTGGTCGCCGGCGAGGCGTCGGTGTTGCCGGCCGGATCGGTGGCCCTGACGTCGAACGAGTGCGGGCCGTCGGACAGCCCGCTGTACGACTTCGGCGACGAGCAGCCGGCGAAGCCACCGTCGTCGAGCTGACACTCGAAGCTCGAATTCGCCTGGGTGGAGGTGAACTCGAACACCGCCTCGGTCGAATTGACCGTTCCAGATGGCCCGTCCCCGATCGTCGTGTCCGGTGGGGTCGTGTCGACCGTGAATGTCCTCGCCGAGCTCGAGCCCGTGTTCCCGGCGTCGTCCGCCTGCTCCGCCAGCGCGGTGTAGGTGCCCTCGGCGAGCGCCGGCGCCGTGGTCGACCACGTGCCACCCGAGCGGGTCACCGGGATCGTGTGCAGCGGCGACCCCGCGGTGCCGGTACCGCTCCATATCTTCACCGTCACGGTCGTGGAATCGCCGGCGGCGGTGCCCGCGCCGCCGGCGAGCGAGGGCGTCGTGTCGTTGGTGAACGAGTTGTTCGCCGGGCTGGTCAGAGTGACGGCCGGCGCCGCCGTGTCCACGCGGAACGTGTTCGCCGAGCTGAGGCCGGTGTTCGACGAGGAATCGGACTGCTCGGCCCGCGCCGTGTAGGTGCCCTGCGCGAGCGCCGGCGCCGTGGTCGACCACGTGCCAGCCGAGCGGGTCACAGGGATCGTGTGCAGCGGGGACCCCGCGGTGCCGGTACCGCTCCAGATCTTCACCGTCACGGTCGTGGAATCGCCCGCGGCGTTGCCCGCGCTGCCGGCGAGCGAGGGCGTCGTGTCGTTGGTGGCGGAGCCGTCGGCCGGCGAGGTCAGCGTCACAGCCGGCGGGGTGATGTCGCCGCTCGAGCACTGCGCAGTCCGATTGACGGTGCCCCAGTTGTTGATCGTCCCGGTGTCCCCGGCGAACAGATCGCGCACCCGCAGCGTCCAGGTGCCCTGCTGCTGCTTGCCGTCGAAGCGCGAGAGCTGGTCGTTCTGAGGTTTGAAGCTGCCGGTGTACGGCGGAGTGCCGGCCGAGATGTTGGTGGAGGCCTCGTCGTCGAAGACGGTGTTGGTGAAGTTGTTGCCGCTGTTGTCCGGGCCGCCCGGATGCTCGGCGAGCACCACCCGCGTCCCGTCGGGCGACGTGATGTCGATCACCAGGTCGCCCACCCACGTGTGCGAGAGGCTGTTGATCCGGACGTCGACGTCCTTGAGGATCCCCGCGGTCGCCACCGGCAGGGTCGTGCTGACGCCGCCCGAGTCGTTGTCCGGGATTGCCACGCCTGGCGCGCTCGACCGGGTAGTCGGCGCCCCGGCGCTGCCGGTCGGAAGTGTCACCGGCACCGTGTAGCTGCCCTGGCCGGTTGTCAGGGCGAGGCTCATCTGGAGGTCGGTGCCGCAGGTGGCTCCGCTGCCCACCGACGCGCCGTAGGCGCTCGAGCTCGTGCCGGTCGCGGCCACCGGGATGTCGGGGAACGCCGAGCTCGGCTGCGTGATCGAGAGGTCGGGCATCGACTCGGACAACGTCGAGCCGATCGACGTCGCGCCCACCGTGCCCGCGTTGCGGAGCGTCTCGCCGAACGTGAACGACTCGCCCGGCTCGACGCTCCCGTCCCCGTCCCCGCCCGCCGAGTCATCCGGGGCCGTGCTCGACTCGTGGCTCAGCACCGGCGCGTTCGACTCCGTTGCGTTCGAGACCACCAGCGCGAAGTCCTGGTCGGTCGCATCGCCGACGTTCGGCACACCGTTGCCGCCCACGCTTGTGCCGACGACCTTCACCGAGAGCCGCCCCGTGGTGCCCGCCGGAAGGAGCACGCTCTCGACGTTGTCGCGCGGATCCGCGTTGCCACCGGTGCGCGAGACGCCGCCGGCGAGGACGTTGCCCTTGTAGGTCTTCCCGCCCGCGTCGACCACGAGGTCGAGGTCGTTCACGAACGCGTTGCCGGTCGTCGGGCCGGGCGCGTCGGTGAAGGCGATCGTGACCTTCACCGGCTTCGCCGCGTCGGCGACCTGGTACGCGTGCGTCACGCTCTGCCCGCTCGCCCCCAGCAGATCGGCGGGCTCCTGGTCTTCGTAGGTGCGCTCGGTCGAGTCGAGCACGCGGCCCATGTGCACCCGGCCCCAGCCCTCGTCCGTGTTGGGCGCGTTCGCGATCGTGCCGCCCTGGCCGTCCTCGCCGCCGGCCATGTCCGACGCGGTGTTGACCAGGATCGCCTTCGTCAGCGCCGGCGATGGGGCGGTGGTGCCGCCGCCGTGCTCGCGCACGTACCAGTCGCGCAACAGTGCCGCGGCGCCCGACACCTCCGGCGTCGCCTGGGAGGTGCCGGACACGAGCGAGTAGAGGGTGTTGCCCGCCGGGAACTGGGGATTGCACGTGCCGTCGCCGTCGGTCAGGTAGTCGGCGTTCTGAGGAGATGCCCCCGTCACGTGCGTCCCCGGCGCCACCACGTCGGGCTTGAGGCGGCCGTCGTTGGTCGGGCCGCGGCTCGAGAAGTCGATGATGTCGTGCGCGTCGTCGGCGCCCGAGTCGGGGACGGCGCAGCCGTCGCTGCCGCCGATCGGGCGGACGTTCTCCGAGGCGCCCACGCTGATCACGTTCTTCGCGGTCCCCGGCGACGTCACGCTCGCGTACCCGGAGTCCCCCTCGTTGCCCGCGGCGAAGACCTCCACCATCTCCTGATTGCCGGCGGTGCCCGCCTGCGCATCGCGCACCAGCGAGTCGTACAGCTGCGAGTCGGAGTCGTAGGCGCCCAGCGCCGCGATGCCTCCCGATCCCCAGGAATTGCTGGAGACGCGGGCGCCGGAGGCGTAGGCGCTCGAGGTGAGAGCCCCCAGCCCGCCGTTCACCTGGAACTGGTTGCTGCAGCGGAAGATCTTGGACGCGCCCACCTTCGCGCGCGGAGCGATGCCCAGCCCGTAGTTGAACCCGCTCGCGTCCTGGACGGCGTCGCTGCCGGCGGAGTCCGTGCCGTCGTTGTAGCCGGCGGCGATCGAGGCGACGTTGGTCCCGTGCCCGCCACAATCGCGCGCGTTGGTGTCGCTCGTGAAGTTGTGCTGGTAGGCGATCCGAGTCGGGTTGGCGGCATTTCCCGACTCGAAGAAATCCGGATGGACGCCCGGCACCTGTCCGTTGTCCAGGCCCTCGTCGGTGAAGTCGATCGCGAAGCCGAACGTGGTGGCGGGGAAGCCCTCGCCCGCCAGGAACGACAGGTATCCGGTCCCGCTCGGGACGTTGCCGGCCAGGTTTCCGCCCACGATCTGCGCGGCGCGCTCGTCGAGCAGGCGCGGGAAGCCATAGGGCTCGATCGCGATCACGCCCGGGGCTTCGGCAAGCGAGCGCAGCGAGGCGCCGTCGATCTCGGCGAACTGAGTGTGCAGCCCCACGGCCGACTCCGGCTCGCGGAGCTCGCGTCCTGCCCGCGCGACCCGCCCGCGCGGCGCCAGGCCGTCATCGCCCGCGAGGGTTTGGATCGCCACCCGCGCCTGCGATTTCTGAAGGACGCCGCCCTCGACCTTGTCCTCCGGCTCGAGCGGCACGATGGCGCGCACCGCGGGATCCGTTCCCACGAGCGCGGCGAGCTCGTCCAGCGCCTGACCGGTGCCGTGCACGACGTAGCCGTTCTGCGCCGCGTAGTGGACCACCCGTACGCCGGTGTCTCGCAGCCGCTCGAGCCAGGCCGGCTTCACCGGCCCGGCGAACTGCACGAGCGCAAGGCCCTGCGCGCGGCCGTGGCGCGGCGTTCCCTTGGACGCCAGGGAGGGACGCTTCGCGGGATCTACCTCGCGCCCGCCGAGCCTGACCTCGCGCATGTCGTCGCGCCGGTCCGCGCCGGCCTCGCGCAGGCGCTCGGCGTCGTCGCCCGCCGCCTCGACGAGCGTGAACGACTCGTATGGAGCGATCGTGCGTGCGTCGCTTCGCTCGAGGGCACTCTCGCCCTCCGGCGTGTGGGGCACGACGAGCAGGTGGCGTGCGCCGTCCGCGGGCGGGCGCGCGGCACCGGCGACGGCAACGCCGGCGATCAGTCCCCCTGCAAGTAGTACGACTGCGATTCGGGCCAGCAAGAGAATTCCCGCGGTTCAGAACGTGGCCGCGAGCGCGGCCCGAATCCATGGTAGGTCCGATCGCGCGTTTTGACAGCGCCTCCACCGCTGAACCTGGGCGCCTAGAGCTTCAGTACGGCTGCCGGCCGGTCGATATCGGTTTCATGACCGTTGCTCGTGCGGCGCGCGCGCTGCGGGCCGCAGCCCTGGCTGCGGCCTGCTTTTTCGTGCTGCCCGCCGGCGCGTGGGCGTGCTCCACCGACGCGAACGCGTATTTCGAGACGTTCCTGGACACCGCGTGCCTGCAGGCGCCGCTCGTCAACACGGAGCTCGGGGCGCTCGGCGGCCTGCGGCTGACGACCAACGGCGCGCCCACCTCGACCGTCTGGGACGACGACACACAGTTCGACGCCGGCGTCACGCACGAGTCCGTCACGTTTCCGCCGGTCGGGGTCAGCACACTCGCGCGCTCCGGCACGGGTCCGGCGTCGCTGCTCGGCCTGCCCACGACGTTGCTGCCGCTGACCCGGGACGCCGCGAACCCTGTTCTGCGACCGAGCTCCCCCGTTGCCCTCGACAACGACAGCGTGGACGACCCGAGCGTCATCAAAGAGGGCTCGACGTACGCGATGTACTACTCCGCCACGGCCGAGGACGGCAGCGGCCCGGCGATCTTCCGGGTCACCTCGACCGACGGGAAGACCTGGACCCGGCCCCTCACGAACGACCCGGTGCTCGAGGGCACCGACGGCGCCTTCGACGAGGAAGGGGTATATGGGCCAGACGTCATCTATCAGCCGGGAGACGTCGCCCCGTACAGGATGTACTACTCGGGACTGGGGGACGTCTTCGGCGCAGTCGGCTACGCGACGTCGACCGACGGCGTGAATTGGACGAAGCACGCCGATGGGAGCGTGCCGGTTCCGGTGCTGGACCACGGCCGGCCGGGTTCAGCCGACGCGTTCGGCGCCGGCGACCCGTCCGTGATGAAGGACGGCACGACCTGGAAGATGTGGTACACCGGCGACGACTCCAACAAGCGCCGGATCGCCTACGCGACATCGTCCGACGGCATCTCATGGTCGAAGGGCGGCGGGGTCATATCGCCTGAGGATGCCGGCGTGAGCGCCAACCTCGAGTTCGGCGCGTTCGCCCCCACTGTCTGGAAGGTCGGCGCGACATATCGCATGCTGCTCGCCGGGCGAAAGCTCGTCAGCGGCACGACCTTCCAGACGAAGATCCTGGGGACCAGCTCCAGTGACGGGATCTCCTGGTCCGGCCCGAGCCCGCAGCTCAACCCGTCGGGCACGAACTCCAACTTCGACTTCTCGAACCTCAACGCACCCGACGTGCTCGAGGATCCCGGCAGCGCCGACCCATTCAAGGCCTACTACTCGGGCAACACGATCGACGCGAACGGGAACTTCCACACCAGGATCGGCCTGGCGCTGTCCAACAACGGGGCGTCGTTCTCGAAGTTCAACGGCGCGGAGGCGGGCAACTCGGTCCTCGACATCGGAACGCTGGG
>DASUYU010000032.1:0-7339 GCA_036377235.1 Thermoleophilaceae bacterium | reverse complement strand
GGACCGTGTACGCGCAGGTGGCCGGGCTCGCCGAGCACATGATCCGCATCCAGACCGGCGACATCGGCGGCGGGTTCGGCAACAAGGTGCCCGTGTATCCCGGCTACGTGTGCGCCATCGCCGGCTCGATCGTGGCCGGCGCGCCGGTCAAGTGGATCGAGGACCGCTCCGAGAACCTGATGTCCACCGGCTTCGCGCGCGACTACGTGATGCACGCGGAGATGTGCTCGAAGGACGGGAAGATCACCGGCCTGCGCGTGGACGTGATCGCGGACCACGGGGCGTTCGACAGCACGGCACAGCCGACGAAGTTCCCGGCCGGCTTCTTCCACATCGTGTGCGGCTCGTACGACCTCCAGGCCTCCCACGTGAAGGTCAAGGCCGTCTACTCGAACAAGGCGCCCGGCGGCGTGGCGTACCGGTGCTCGTTCCGGATCACCGAGGCCGTGTATCTCGTCGAGCGCATGGTCGGAGCGCTCGCGATGGAGATGGGCGTGGACCCGATCGAGCTGCGCATGCGGAGCTTTATCGCGCCCGAGCAGTTCCCCTACGAGACGACGACCGGCTGGACCTACGACTCGGGCAACTACGCCGAGACGATGAGGGTGGCGATGGACATCGCCGGCTACGACGACCTCCGCCGCGAGCAGGCCGAGAAGCGCGCGCGGGGGGAGCTGATGGGCATCGGCGTGTCGTTCTTCACCGAGGGCGTGGGCGCGGGCCCGCGCAAGCACATGGACATCCTCGGCCTCGCGATGAACGACGGCGCGGACCTGCGCGTGCATCCGTCCGGCAAGGCCGTCGTGAGCATCAGCGCACAGACGCAGGGGCAGGGGCACGAGACGACGTTCGCGCAGATCGTCGCCGAGGAGCTCGGCATCCCGCCCGAGGACGTGCAGGTGCGCCACGGCGACACCGACAGGTCGCCGTACGGGCTCGGCACCTACGGCAGCCGCTCCACGCCCGTGTCGGGCGGGGCCGTGGCCGTGGTGTCCCGCAAGGTGCGGGACAGGGCACGCCTGATCGCCGCGACGATGCTCGAGACGAGGCCGGAGGACCTCGCCTGGGAGAAGGGCCGCTGGTACGTGAAGGGCGATCCGGAGAAGGGCGCGACGATCGGCGACATCGCCGTGCGCGCGTACAGCGGCGAGACGATGCCGGAGGGCATGGAGGGCGGCCTCGACGCCCAGGTGATCTACGACCCGCCGAACCTGACCTACCCGTACGGCGCGTACATCGCCGTGGTGGACGTGGATCCCGAGACAGCCGAGGTGAAGATCAGGCGCTTCATCGCGGTCGACGACTGCGGCGTGCGCATCAACCCGATGGTGGTGGACGGGCAGATCCACGGCGGCCTCGCCGAGGGAATCGGCATCGCCCTGATGGAGGTGATCACCTTCGACGAGGAGGGCAACTGCCTGAACGGGTCGTTCATGGACTACCTGGTGCCCACGGCCCTCGAGTGCCCCGACTTCGAGCTGGGCGAGACGGTCACGCCCTGCCCGCACCATCCCCTGGGCGCGAAGGGGGTGGGCGAGTCCCCGAACGTCGGCTCGCCGCCTGCCATCGTGAATGCCGTGATCGACGCACTGCACGAGTCGCACGGGGTCACTCACCTCGACATGCCGTGCACGCCGGCGCGGGTGTGGGCGGCGATGCAGGGCAGGCCGGAGCCGCCCCAGTGATCGGCGGCGAGCTCACGAGGCGCGTCGAGCAGCTCACGGCGGAGCGAGCTCCGTTCGTCATGGCCACCGTCGTCCACGTGCAGCGGCCGGCGAGCGTGGCGCCCGGGAGCGTCGGCCTGGTGCTCTCGGACGGAAGCATCGAGGGCTTCATCGGCGGTCACTGCGCCCAGCACAGCGTGCGCCTGCATGCGCTCGAGGCGATGGACGCGGGCTGGCCGCTGCTTCTCCGCATCCTCCCCGAGGGGCCGCCGGAGCCCGTGCGCGAAGAGGGCGCCGTCACGGTCGTGAACCACTGTCTGTCCGGCGGCGCGATCGAGGTCTTCCTCGAGCCGGTGCTGCCCGCGCCACGGGTGCTCGTGGCCGGCGACTCGCCCATCGTCCGAGAGCTCCGCCGGCTCGGGCCGGCGGTGGGCCTCGACATCGTGGCCGCCCGGGACATCCCCGACGGGACGCTCCGCCCGGCCGGCACCGATCTCGCTCTGGTGGTGGCCGCTCATGGCACCGACGAGGTGGCGACCCTGCGCGCCGGCCTCGAGGGGGGCGTGCGCTGGGTGGGGCTGGTTGCCAGCCGCAAGCGCGGCGCCGGCGTCGTGGAGGAGCTGCGCACGGAGGGCGTGTCCGAGGAGCTGCTCGACCGGCTCGAGACGCCGGCCGGGCTCGACATCGGCGCCCGCACGCCCGCCGAGGTCGCGCTGTCGATCGTCGCCCGCATCGTCGAGATCCGTCGAGAGGCCCACGAGGAGCGGCATGAGCCCGCGCGAAGCGACGGGTGACCCCGCCGGCGAGATCGGCCACCTCGTACCTGACGTAGAGACCCTCGCCCAGCGGCTCGCGGGCGTGGACTACCTCGTGGACGAGGGCCTCGCCACGTCGCTGTTCCTGAGCCTTCGCCTACCTCAGCCGCTGCTGCTCGAGGGCGAGGCCGGGGTGGGCAAGACGGAGGCCGGCAAGTCACTCGCCGCCGTGCTCGACACGCCGCTGATCCGGCTCCAGTGCTACGACGGGATCGACGCTGCCGAGGCGCTGTACGAGTGGAACTATCCGCGCCAGCTGCTCAGCATCCGGCTCGCCGACGCGAGCGGCACGCAGATCTCCGAGGAGGAGCTGTTCGGCGCGGATTACCTGATCCGCCGCCCGCTGCTGCGCGCACTCGAGCATCCAGGGCCCCGCCCCGCCGTGCTGTTGATCGACGAGATCGACCGCGCCGACGACGACTTCGAGGCGTTCCTGCTCGAGCTGCTCGCGGACGCCGCCGTGACGATCCCGGAGATCGGGACGGTGCGGGCGACCCATCCTCCGGTGATCGTCCTGACGTCCAACCGCACCCGGGACCTCCACGACGCCGTGAAGCGCCGCTGCCTGTACCACTGGATCGACTACCCGACGCCCGAGCGCGAGGTCGAGATCGTCAGGCGGCGCGTGAAGGGCGCGCCCGAGGTGCTGGCGGTCCAGGTGGCCGACGCCGTGGCGCGCATCCGCGAGAGCGACGTCCAGAAGCCACCCGGTGTGGCGGAGGCGATCGACTGGGTCGCGGCCCTGGATCTGCTCGGTGTGGAGGAGCTGGACGAGGCGGCCGTCGACCGGACGCTGGGATCGGTCCTCAAGTACAGCGAGGACCAGGAGGTGGTGCGGGCCGCCGGCCTGGAGCAGCTCGTCACGCGATGACCCCGCCGGCGTTCACCGTTCGCACGCTTCACCTCGACCTGCCGGCCGTGGCCGCGGCGTTCGGGCGCCGCCTCCACGAGGCGGGCGTGGACACCACCGCCGACCGTGCCGTCCGGTTCGCGCGCGCCCTCGAGCTGGGGAGGCCGGTGTCGCGCGGGCGGCTGTACTGGCTGGCGCGCGGCGTGTTCGTGACGGACCGCGCGCAGGTCCGGGCCTTCGACGGCGTGTTTGCCGAGGTGTTCGGGGCGGATGAGCGGCACACGGGGATGGGGACAGACTTTGAGTCTGTCCCCATCCCTGAGGAGGAGACGCAGCCCGACCGGCCCGCCGGCCGCAGCCGCGACGAGCGCGGCATCGCGGGATCGGGGGACCGCACCGCCGGGCCGCCCGGCGAGGGCGACGACGAGGACCTGCGCGACGTCGTCGTGCCGGTGGCCGCCAGCGACGAGGAGGTGCTGCGCGAGAAGCGGTTCGACGCGCTGTCACCCGGAGAGCTGGCGACGCTCTACCGGCTGATGGAGCGGCTCGAGGTGGCCACTCCCACCCGGCGCACGCGCCGCTCCGAGCGCGACCGCCACGGCAGCCGGATCGACATGCGCCGGACCCTTCGCGGCAGCGCGCGCACCGCCGGCGATCCCTTCCGGCTCGCTCGCAGGCGCCGCCGCGTGGCGCGCCGCCGCATGGTGCTCCTGTGCGACATCTCGGGCTCCATGGAGCCGTACGCGCGTGCGTATCTGCAGTTCCTCACCTGCGCCGCCGGCAGCGCCCGCGACGCCGAGGCATTCGTCTTCGCCACCCGGCTCACCCGCGTGACGCGCGCGCTCAGGTCGCGCAGCCCCGAGCGCGCCATCCAGCGCGCCGCGGCCGCCGCGCCCGACTGGTCGAGCGGCACCCGCATCGGCGACGCCCTCAGGGAGTTCAACGACCGCCACGGGCGGCGCGGAATGGCACGCGGGGCGGTCGTGGTGATCCTGTCCGACGGCTGGGAGCGCGGCGAGCCCGCGCTCGTGGCACGCGAGATGCAGCGGCTGTCACGCCTCGCCCACCGGATCGTGTGGGTCAACCCGCGCGTGGCAGCGAGCGGCTTCTCGCCGAGAGCCGGCGGCATGGCGGCGGCGATGCCGCACTGCGACGCGCTGGTGAGCGGGCATAGCCTCGAGGCGATGGGTGAGGTGATCGAGGCGATTGGCGCGGAGCTCGGCGCGCGCAGGATGGGGACAGACTTTGAGTCTGTCCCCATCCCCGAGGCGGAGGAAGCGTGGGCAAGCGCCACGCCCGTCCCCGGCAGCTCCGTCGCCATGCCCAGCGGCTACGGCCCGAGCAGGGGCCGTACCACGCCGGGCTGGGGGCTCGATGGAGGCGAGTGACACGCAGGGCAAGACGTGCATCTACCCGGGGTGCGATCGCCCGGCGGCGCCGGCCCATCCGCTGGGCGGCCCGCAGCCGAGCTTCTGCGACCGGGAGGACCACAACGCGCTGACGGCGCACCAGGAGCGCCAGCGGCTCGAGCGAGAGGGGAAGGACAGTGGCTGACGAGGCATATCGCGCGGTCTTCCTGCGCGTTCACCCGACCGGAAAGATGGTCCTGAGCCTGACCACCGACCCCGACGGGAATGAGGCACGCTACGGGGAGCTGGTTGCCGGCGAGCTCGGGGTGCCGCCGCTCGACGTGAAGGTCGTGCCCGCCGACACGGACCGGTTCGGCGAGGGCCACGGCTTCAACACGAGCCCGGCCGGGGGCACCGAGGTGGCGGTCCTCAGCGCCGCCTCGAAGATCCTCGAAAAGGCGCGGCTGCTCGCCGGGGCGGCACTCGGCGCGGATCCCGGGACGCTCATGTGGGAGAACGGCGCGTTCGTCGCGGGCGGCGACGGCGCCGATGCGAAGACGATCGCCGACCTCGCCCTGTACGCGCACGGCACCGGGATGCTGCCGCCGGGCGTGGAGGGCGGGCTCGACGCGCAGACGGTGTACAGGGACTAGCCGGCGTGCGCGCGGGGCTCGATCCGCACCTCGACCTCGTCGGCGACCTTCAGCGTGCCGAAGAGGGCGGAATACGGCTTCATGCCCCAGTCGCTCTGCCTGACGACCGCCGCGCCGGTCACCCCTCCGTGATCGACGGGGGCCAGCTCGAAGCCGATCGGGCGCCCCTCGCCCGCGAGCTCCAGCTCGCCCTCGACCCGTCCGGGCAGCCCGTCGAAGCGAGTGGAGCGGAACTCGATCGCGGCGCCCTTCAGGACCTCGTCGTCGATCGTCTGCTCGATGCCGGCCCTGTCCTCGTCGCCGAGCGCCTGCATCCCGCCGGTGCCCTCGAGCACGCGAAGCGACCGCGGGTCGGCGCTGAGCGTGACGGCCGGGTCCGCGTCCGGGTCGAGCGTGCCGGACCACGCCGTCACCTCGATCAACAGGTCGTGTCCGGCCTTCGCGGCCGCCCCCGATCTGCCCGTGCGCACGGTGAGGCGGGCGTTCTCGGGGCCGAAGGCCTGTGCCATGGAGAAACCCTAGGACAAGGAGGCATGTGAGTGGTCGAGCTGGATCATTCCTTCACGACGGGCAGGCCGGTCGACGAGACCTGGGCCGCCATCCTCGACCTCGAGCGGCTGATCCCGTGCGTTGAGGGCGGACGGGTGCTCGAGCGGACCGGCGACGACTCGGCCCGTGCCGAGATCAAGGTGAAGATGGGCGCGATGTCCATGACCTTCACCGGGACGGTCGAGGTGATCGAGCGCGACGACGCCGGCCACCGCGCGGTGATGCAGGTCAAGTCCCGCGAGGCCGGTGGTCAGGGGTACGCGAACGCGGACGTCACGTTCGCCGTCTCCGACGGCGGCGGCACGATCCACACGGCGGCGCAGATCACCGGGAAGGCCGCGTCGATGGGCGAGGGAGTGGTGGTGAGCGTGCTGGACGCGCTGATCAAGGACTTCACCGAAAAGCTCGCCGGCATCTGATGTCCGGCAGGACCATGAGGCGCGTCCAGGACGGCGAGGTGCCGATCGACGGCGGCATCGCTGTCCAGGAGGACCCGGACCGGCCCGTGTTCCGCGGAAATGGCGAGGACGACTATCTGTGCGCCGGCTGCGGGAACGTGCTCGCCACGGGCATGAGTCCCGAGCACATGGGGAGGCGCGTCCGGATCAGGTGCGGCCGCTGCCGGACGGTCAACATCGCGGCCGAGGTGCCGGTGGAGATGGCGAGGCGCCCGCGCCGATGAGCTCCTTCGTCACGGGGCTCGTGCTGGCCGCCGGCGGCTCCTCGCGGCTCGGCCGCCCGAAGCAGCTCCTGCCGTACGGGGGCGCGACGCTCCTCGACCACGTGCTCGACACCGCGCGCTCCTCCCCGTTCGACCAGCGCCTCTGCGTGATCGGCGGCGCGGCGGGCGACGTTCGCGCCACGGTGGACTTCGGCGGCGTCGAGGTCGTGGAGAACCCCGACTTCGGCGAGGGCTGCTCGTCCTCCATCGCGGCCGCGCTCCACGCCGTCGACTCCCGCTGCGACGTCCTGGTGCTCATGCTCGGCGACCAGCCGGGAGTGACCGCGGACACGGTGGCGAAGCTCGTAGCCGGACGGGGCGAGGCGCCGCTCGCCGCGTGCGCGTACTCCGATGGACCCGGGCATCCGCTCGCGTTCTCCCGGTCCCTGTTTCCGGAGCTCGCGAGCCTCCACGGCGACAAGGCCGTGTGGAAGCTCCTCGACCGCCACGAGGCGGCCGCCGCCGGCGTGCCGGTGCACGGACCCACCCCGCGGGACGTCGACACCTGGGACGACTACGCGCAAATTGCGCGCTAGAAGCGGCAGGGGGCTACCCCGTCGAGGTTTCCTGCTTATGCTCATTGAGCCCCATGGCGAAGGACACCGAGAAGCTAATCCGTCAGCTGTCGCTGATCTCGTTCCTGATGGCGGAGCGAAGGCCCGTCACCGCGCTCGAGATCAAGCAGGACGTCGAGGGCTACTCGCAGATGAACGACGAGGCCTTCGCCCGGCGCTTCTA
>DASUYU010000031.1:0-3588 GCA_036377235.1 Thermoleophilaceae bacterium | reverse complement strand
CGGCACCGCCGCCGAGCGCGACGCCGCCCCCGGATCCGACGGCCCCGATCGCGGAGCCCGCCGCGGACGCCCCGGCGCCGCCGCCGCCCGCTCCGCCAGCCGAGGAGAAGCCCGCCGCCGGCGGCGCGAACGCGACCCCCGACCCGTTCAAGCCGATCGACCAGTGACGGAGCGGTTCTCCCGCGACATGCGCCTCGGCGGCATCCTCACCGCGATGGTCACGCCCTTCGACTCGAAGGGCGACCTCGACGAGGACGCCACCGCGCGGCTGATCCGTCACCTCCTCGACAACGGCTCCGACGGCCTCGTCCTGGCCGGGAGCACCGGCGAGGGCGCCACCATGACCGACGACGAGAAGGTGCGCCTGTGGGAGATCGGCGTGGCCGAGTCGGGTGACGCCCCGATCGTGGCGGGCACGGGCACCTACGACACCCGCCACTCGGTCGAGCTCACCGAGCGCGCCCACGAGACAGGCGTGGACGCGATGCTGGTGGTCACGCCGTACTACGTGCGCCCCAACCGGCGCGGGATCAAGGCCCACTACGAGGCGGTCGCGGCCGCCACCGACCGGCCCATCGTGGCCTACAACATCCCGTCCCGGACCGCGACCGACATGCCGAACGACCTGCTCGCCGAGCTGGCCGCCGACATCGAGAACGTCACGGCCGTGAAGCAGGCGCGCTACGAGGACCTGGCGCCGATCGATGGCATGGACCTGCTCGCGGGCAACGACGACGTGCTCGCCAAGGTGATGGACATGGGCGGCACCGGCGGGATCTGCGTGTCCTCCAACCTGATCGGCGCCGAGATGCGGCGCGTGATCGACGAGCCCGAGCACCGCCAGGAGATCGAGGACGGCCTGCGCGACCTCTACAGGGCGATGTCCGTGACCACCAACCCGATCCCCGTGAAGACGGCCATGAACATGATCGGGCTCGACGCCGGCCCGCTACGACTGCCGCTGGTCGAGGCCTCAGAGGAGGAGCGGGCGGTGATCCGCGAGGCGCTCGAGCGCCACAACCTCCTCGCCGCGGTGTGAGCAAGACCCTCAAGGTCCTGCCGCTCGGCGGGCTCGGCGAGATCGGCAAGAACATGATGGTCGTCGAGTACGACGGCCGGATCGTCGTGGTCGACACCGGGCTGATGTTCCCCGCGCCCGACCAGCTCGGCATCGACCTCGTGCTGCCCGACTTCACCTACCTGCGCGAGCGCGCCGAGGACATCGAGGCGATCGTGCTCACGCACGGGCACGAGGACCACGTGGGCGCGCTGCCCTTCGTGCTCAGGGAGCTGGATACGGCGCCCACGATCTACGGCGGGCCGCTCACCGCCGCGATGGTGCGCTCGAAGCTCGACGAGCACAAGCTCAAGGACGCGCCGGTCGAGGACGTGCTCGCGAGCCAGACCTTCGACGCCGGCCCGTTCCGGATCGAGATGGTGAAGATGGCCCACTCGATCCCGGACATGTTCGCCGTGGCCATCACCACCGAGCTCGGCACGATGCTGATGACCGGCGACTACAAGTTCGACCAGACGCCGGTGGACGGCGTGCCGGCCGACGTGTCGCGGCTGGCCGAGCTGGGCCGGGAGGGGCTGCTGCTCCTGTGCGGCGACTCCACGAACGCCGACCGCGCCGGCATGTCGCCGTCCGAGTCGAGCGTGGGGCCGAGGCTGCGAGAGGTGTTCGGGCGCTGCACCGGGCGGATCGTCGTGACCTGCTTCGCGTCGAACATCCACCGCGTGCAGCAGGTGGTGGACGCCGCGGCCGCGCTCGACCGCCGCGTCTCCCTGATCGGGCGCTCGATGCGCAAGAACACGAACATCGGGCGGATGCTGGGCCACATCGACATCCCGGACGGGATGCTCGTGGGCCCGAAGGAGATCGAGGACTTCCCGGACGAGCGGCTCGTGGTGATCTCGACGGGCTCCCAGGGCGAGCCGCTGTCGGCGCTCAGGCGGATGGCGCACGGCGACCACCCGAACGTGGAGCTGCACGACGGCGACACCGTGATCTTCTCGGCCACCCCGATTCCCGGAAACGAGCGCGCCGTGAACGAGACGATCGACCGGATCTACAGGCTCGGCGCGAACGTGATCACGCCGGCGGATGTGCCGGTGCACGCCTCGGGGCACGGATACGCCGAGGAGCTCAAGTTGATGATCAACCTGACCCACCCGCGCTACGTGATGCCGGTGCACGGCGACCACAAGCGGCTGCGGCTGCACGGAGAGCTGGCCGAGGCCGTGGGCGTGCCGCCGAAGTCGATCTTCCGGGGCGAGAACGGCCTGCCGCTCCAGATCGACTCGTCGGGGGCCCGGTGGGGCGAGCGCGAGCAGGCCGGCCTGATCTTCGTGGACGGGGTGGAGGTGGGCGACATCGAGGACGTGGCGCTCCGCGACCGCCGCATGCTGTCCGCGGACGGCATCTTCATCGTCGTCGCGACGATCTCCGAGCAGGACGGCAAATCGGTCGTGCCGCCCGAGATCATCTTCCGCGGCGTGCCGTTCGTGGAGGAGTCCGACTCGTTCGTGGACGAGCTGCGCACGGCCGTGGACGACTCGCTCGCCCACTCGGCCGAGGAGCAGATCACCGAGATCGACCTCGTGCAGGACCACCTGCACGACGACGTGGCCGAGTTCGTCTACGGGCGGCTCAAGCGCCGCCCGATGATCCTGCCGGTCGTCGTCGAGGTCTAGCGGGGAAGCACCACGAAGCCCTGGAAGCGGCACGTGCCGGTGCTCCCCGAGGTGGCCAGCGCCTGAATCGAGACGGTCCCGGCCATCGCCGGGCCACTCGCCGCGGTCGCGTGGAAGGTCGTGAACGCCGCCGTCCTGTCGTCGTCGCCCATGGTGTCGCTGATCCCCCAGAGAGGCCACGGCGGGTCCGTCGCGTCGACGGGCTTGTTGTCGTTGTGCTGGTCGCCCACGATCGTGCCGTCCTCGCTCGTGTCGACCGAGACGCCCGCGTTCGTGGAGCTGAGGTCCTGGATGCACGAGCCGAGCAGCGTGAGCGGCCCGCTCGTGGCGAGAGTCGCCGAGGGCGCGTCCCGCTGGATCGTCGTGTCGACGATCTTCAGGGACTTGACGCCGTCGGCGCTCGTCGCCGAGTCGGCCAGCAGCGCGCTCGGCACCTTCTGGAGCGTGTCCTCCCTCACGTCCTCGCCCGTGACGGTGTTGAGCGCGATGTCGCGGCCCTGCACCGTGCTGTTGCGGATGTCGATTCCGCGCACCTCGTTGTTGCGGAGGTCGCGCGTTCGGATCTCGTTGTTCCGGATGTCGATGCTCCGGACCTCGTTGTTCTTGATCTCGCGGCTGTCGATGAAGCCGGTGGCGACTCCGTACGAGACCCCGCTCAGCGACACGAACAGAGCGAGCGAGGCAACGATCATGGCCGGCGAGGGCCGGCGGCGCAGCAGGGACTTCACGGAACTACTCCTTGGAGGTCTCGGGGGCGAGGTCTCGTTGGACCAACACGCTAGCGCCGGAATCGGAGCGGGTACCGGCTTCCGCCGGAAGGGTGACCACGAAGCAGGCGCCGCCGCCCTGTGCGTCCACGATCTCCACCTCGCCGCCGTGGGCGGCGGTCAC
>DASUYU010000030.1:0-23664 GCA_036377235.1 Thermoleophilaceae bacterium | reverse complement strand
GAGACTGTCCTGGAACACCGTGAGCGGCGCCGCGCTGGTCCTGATCGTCTTCGTGCGCTCGCCGAGGGCGTCCTCGCGGCGCCGCGGCGTCGGATCGCTCATCACGGCGCCCTTCAGGGTCACTGCGCGCCGGAACGATTCTGTGCCGAACGAGGCCAGCCGGCCGCCGTCGGCGACGTAGTCGCGCAACCGATCGAGCAGCTCGTCGGGCAGCCACAGCTCGCTGCCGGCGAACGCCACGCCGGGCGCGTTGCCGATCGCCGGACCCTCGTGGCGCGCGAGCGCCAGGTCGGTGGTGAGGTCGTAGGGAAGCCGTTCGCGGTCGAGCCAGCCAAGCAGCGGCGACACCTCGGCGTCGAAGCGCCTCGGCAGGGTGCCGCCCCGGAAGGGGCGGTCCACCCCGACGGAGCGGGAGAAGGGCAGCCGGTCCGAGAACCCGTCGGCGTCGTCGTCCACGCGGTTGAGGCCCTGCCAGGTGAGCGCCGGGAGTACCACGAGCGGGCGCGCCTCGCCGCGGGCGCTGCGCGGCGGAAGCCCCGCCACGGCGAGCGGCCAGACGGCGCGCTCCCTGCGCGAGCGGACCCGCACGACGTACACGCCGGTGCGCATCTTCGACGGGACGTGGATGCGGAACCGGCCCGCCACGCGGCCGCCGTGGAGGAGCGGCTTCGGGTCCCCGAGGCGTGACACGGCGAAGTTGAAGTCGCGGTCCACGGGACCGACCTCGAAGTGGGCAACCTGACCGGCGGCGACGGCCGACAGCGGGCCGCGCAGCGTGAAGTTGCTCACGGTCACGCCCGTGCCGGGGCGGGCCACGCTCGCCGTCGGGGTGGGCAGCGGCGCCTCGGTGATGTTGCCCGCCCTGTCGCGCACCGCCACGGTGAACGCGTAGTCCCCCTCCGGCGCGGGCTCGGTTCGCTCCTGGCCCACGCTCACCTGACCGTCCCAGGTGGCCGTCCGGTCGGGCCTGCCGCGGAATCGCCTCACGATGTGCGGAGGGCCGTCGTCGGTGCGGAACACCCGGATCACGGGCGCCCGGTTTTCGGGGCCGCGGTAGCGCAGCGCGACGCTCGGCGTGTCGCCCGGGAGGCCGGTCGCGATCACGGATGGCTTCGCGGACGCCAGCGCGGCCTTCGGCGGCACGGTGTCCACGTCGATCTCCTTGACCGAGTCGATCACCCGGCTCTCGTCGCGGCGGACCACGCGCATCCGGTAGGTCCCGTCCGGGACCACGGCACCGTCGTCCGAGCGCCCGTCCCACGTCCACCTGTGCTTCGCGTCGCCGGCGAGCCGGCGGTCGCTTGCGATCCGCCGGACCTCGTTGCCCTCGGCGTCTACGACCATGAACGTGACGCTGGCCGGCTCGGACAGGTCGAAGCCGATCTGGGTGGTGTCGCGGTATCCGTCGCCGTTGGGCGAGAAGTGCGCGGGCTTCGTCGCAAAGCGGATCACGAGCGGGAAATCGCTCTTCAGCTGCTGCGCCAGCACGAAGGCGCCGAGGGTCGCGGCGATCGTGACCGCGAACACCGCCCGGACGAGGGGCCGGGTCACAGAGGGCGGAGCCGGGTCATCGGTGAGCGGACCCTAGAGAATGCCCTGCGTGCGAGTGCACCTGATCGATCCCTCCGGCGACGTGCTGCCCTACGACCACGCGCTGGCCGGCGCGCTGGCGCGCCAGGGCGTGGACGTGGAGCTCGTGACCTCGCGCTTCGTGCACGGCCCGACCCCGGAACCGGCGGGCTACGGGGTGACCGAGTCCTTCTACCGGCTCGCGACCCGGTTCGGCGAGCACTCGCCGCGGCGGCGACGCGCGGTGAAGATGGCCGAGCACGTGCCCGACATGCTGCGCTACCGCCGCCGCGCGGACGCGGCCGACGTGCGCCACTTCCAGTGGCTCCCGGTCGAGCGGATCGACTCGTACCTGCTCCCGGCCGCGCGCCCGCGGGTGCTCACGATGCACAACGTGATTCGGCGCGAGGCGGTGGACATCCGGCTGGCCGACCTGATGGACGCGGTGATCGTGCACACCCGCCATGGCGCAGAGCTCCTCGGCGGCGGCGAGCGCGTGCACGTGATCCCGCACGGCGCGTTCGAGCACCTGACGCGCCAGCCGCACGAGGAGCCGCTCCCCGCCGAGCTCGCCGCGGTCGACCGTCCCGTGGTCCTGTACTTCGGCGTGATCCGCCCCTACAAGGGCGTGGACGTGCTCGTCGAGGCGTTCCGGCAGGTCGAGGACGCGGAGCTGTGGGTGGTCGGGCGTCCGCTCGAGGTGTCGATGGAGCACCTCCGCCGGCTCGCTCCTCCCGGCCGGGTGCGGTTCGTGGACCGCTATGTGAGCGATCCGGAGCTGCCGGCGTTCTTCCGGCGCGCGGACGTGCTCGTGCTGCCGCATCGCAGCGTGGACGTCTCGGGCGTGCTGTTCGCCGGCCTCGCGTTCGGCAAGGCGATGGTGCTGTCCGGCGTCGGCGGCTTCCGCGAGATCGCCGAGGAGCACGGTGTGGCCGCGCTCGTGCCGCCTGAGGATCCGGACGAGCTGGCGGATGCCATCGCGCGGTTGCTCGCGGACGACTCAGAGCGGCACGCGCTCGAGGAGCGGGCGGCCACCGCGGCCGCGGGGCCGTTCTCGTGGGATCGGATAGCCGAGCGAACCGCGAGTCTGTACGAACAGGTGCGCTCGTGAGGGTCGTGTACATGGCGAAGGCGAAGCGCTCGGCGGCGCGCGCGCTCGACTGGCTCGCCGTGGAGGGCGCCGAGGTCGTGGCCGTCGTGGCGGATGAGCCCGACGAGCTCACGCGCGAAGACCAGCGCGTGGACCTCGTCGCGGAGCGGCACGGCCTTCGGCTGGTGTCGGATGAGGAGCTGTACGCGGCGCCGCCCGATGACGTGGACCTCGTCGTCTCGTTCCTGTTCTGGAAGCGGATCAGGGAGCCGCTGCTGTCGCTCGGGCGTATCGGCTGCCTCAACTTCCATCCCGCGCCGCTGCCGGACATGCGCGGCGTGGGCGGCTACAACGTCGCGGTGCTGGAGGGGATGAGCGAGTGGGGCGTGTCCTGCCACTTCGTGGACGCCGACTTCGACACCGGCGACATCGTGGAGGTGGAGCGCTTTCAGATCGACCCGGACACCGCCACGGCGCTGTCGGTGGACATCGACAGCCAGGAGCACCTGTACGAGCTGTTCAAGAGCGTGATGCGCCGCGTGCTCGCCGGGGAGGAGCTGCCGCGCACGCCGCAGGGCGAGGGGCGGTACGTGTCGAGGGAGGACTTCGAGGCGCTGCGCCGCGTGCGCCCGGGGGACGACCTCGACCGGAAGCTGCGCGCGTTCTGGTACCCGCCCCACCCGGGCGCGACCGTCGAGGTGGACGGCCGTGAGCTGACGCTCGTGGACGACAAGCTTCTTGCGGAGCTGGCGAAGCTCTACCGCGAGGGCGGCTGGGTGCCGTAGTTCGCCAAGCAGCGGGCCGTGCCCCGCTGCGCAGGCATGCCTTACCCTCGACGCATGACCTGCGCGTCCTGCGGAACCGAGAATCCGGCCGGCGCGCGCTTCTGCATGAACTGCGGCAACGCGCTCGAGCGGCTCTGCCCGAGCTGTGGAACGCCCGCGCCGCCCGAGGCACGCTTCTGCATGAACTGCGGAGCCACGCTCGACGGGCCGCCGGCGCCCGCCAGGCCGGCGCCGGCCGCTCCACCGGCCACCGCCGCGATCCCGCCCGAGGAGCGCCGCCAGGTCACAGTCCTGTTCGCCGACCTGTCCGGCTATACGGCGTTCGCCGAGCGAATGGACCCGGAGGACGTGAAGTCGCTCGTGGACCGCGCCCTGCTCCGGCTCGGTGAGGAGGTGCAGCGTTACGGCGGCACCGTCGACAAGTACATAGGCGACAACGTGATGGCGATCTTCGGCGCACCGGTCGCGCACGAGGACGACGCCGAGCGCGCGGTGCGAGCCGGGCTCGGCATGCAGGACGCCATGACCGAGGTGAACGCTGGCCTGCCGTCCGGAGCGCACTTCGCGCTGCGGGTGGGCGTGAACACGGGCGAGGTGATCGCGGGCGCGGTGGGCGAGGCCTACACCGTTGTCGGCGACACCGTGAACGTGGCATCGCGGCTTCAGTCCGCCGCCCAGCCCGGCAGCGTCACGGTGGGCGAGCGCACGATGCGCGCCACGGACGCCGCGGTCGAGTACACGGCCCTGGAGCCGCTCGAGCTGAAGGGGAAGGCCGAGCGCGTGCCGGCGTGGGAGGCGGTCGGGCTGATCGCGGAGCACTCCGTACGGCGGGTGGCGCCCGCGTCGGAGTCGCCGCTCGTGGGCCGCCGGCAGGAGCTCGACACGCTCGACAGCCTCTACGAGCGCGTGGTGCGCGAGGGCACCTCGCACCTGGTGACCGTCGTGGGCGAGGCCGGAGTGGGCAAGTCGCGCCTTCTGCGTGAGTTCGAGCGGCGGCTGGAGGCGCATTCCTCGAAGCCCACGTTCCGGACCGGCCGCTGCCTGCCGTACGGGAGCGGAATCGTGTTCTGGGCGCTCGGCGAGGTGCTGCGCGCCGAATGCGGGATCGTGGAGTCGGACTCGTCCGAGCAGGCCTGGCAGAAGCTCCGCGCCTACGTGGCGGACCTGATCGGCGGCGAGTCCACCGATTACTCGGACCGCGAGGCGGCTCTGATCGGGCGGCTGCTCGGCGTGGACGTGCCGTCCGAGCTGGTGCCCGAGGAGGACGATCCCGAGCGGATGCGCGAGGCCTTCCTGGCGGCGCTCCGGCGCGGGATAGAGCTGATCGCCCTGCGCGAGCCGTTCGTGATCGCGTTCGAGGACATCCACTGGGCGGACGACGGCATGCTCGACGCCATCGAGCACCTCGCGCAGTGGGTGCGCGCGCCGCTCATGCTCGTGTGCCTGGCGCGCGACGAGCTGCTCGACCGGCGGCCGAGCTGGGGCGGCGGGCGGCGGTCCGCGACGCAGCTGATGCTCAGCCCGCTTAGCGACGAGCACAGCCGGGCGCTCGTGCGGGCGCTGCTGCCGCAGGGCCTCGAGGTGGTGCCCGCGGTGGCGGAGCGCTCGGGCGGCAACCCGCTGTTCGCCGAGGAGATGGCCCGGCGCATCGCCGAGGAGGGGACGATCGAGGCGGCCGAGCTGCCGGACACGGTGCAGGCCGTGCTCGCGGCCCGGCTCGACTCGCTGGAGCCGTTCGAGCGGCGGCTCGTGCAGCAGGCGTCCGTGGTGGGGCGCACGTTCCCGGAGGGCGCGCTCGCCGGGCTCGCCCGCGCCGAGGGGCGCAACCTCGACGTGGCGCTCCGCTCGCTTCAGGAGAAGGACATCCTCGCGCCGGCGCTCGACAGCCCGTTCCAGGAGCGCGAGATGGCGTTCAAGCACGTGCTGATCCGCGACGTGGCGTACGGGATGCTGCCCAAGGCCGTCCGGTCTCGAAAGCACTTCGAGGTGGGCGCCTTCCTCGAGGAGCGCGCCGGCGACCGCACCGACGAGGTGGTTGCGCTCCTTGCGGAGCACTACGGCCGCGCGGCGGCGCTCGGTCGTGAGAGCGGCGTGGCGCCACAGGAGCTCGAGTCCATGCGCGCGCAAGCGCTCCGGTTCCTGGACGAGGCCGGCGACGCGGCTGCGCACCTGTACGCGAACCGCGAGGCCGCGGCCCACTACCGGCACGCGCGTGCCATCGCCCCCGAGAGCGCACGCGAGGCAGGCGTACGGATCGGCGAGAAGCTCGGCGACGTGTCGCTGCGGCTGGGCCGCGTGGATGAGGCGATCGGCGTGTGGTCCGACTGCCTCGACTGGCACCGCGGGCAGGAGGACCTGGAGCGGGTGGCCGACCTCCACCGCAAGATCGGTGCGGCGCTGTCGCACAAGGGCGAGCGCAAGGCGGCGATCGAGCACTACCAGAAGGGCATCAACCTGTTGAAGGACGGCCCGCCGCGGATCGAGCTCGTGCGGCTGTACGAGGAGGCCGCGTGGCTGTACCTCCACACCGGGGACAACATGCTCGCCATCTACGCGTCCGAGAAGGCGCTGCGGCTCGCGGAACGGCTCGAGGAGACGCGCGCGGCGAGCCGCGCGCACGGCATCTTCGGCCGCGTCTTCGGCCGGATCGGCGACACCGAGAAGGCGCGCCAGAACCTGGAGCGCGCCGTGGAGCTGGCGCGCGGCTCCGACGACAGCGAGACGATCCTCGCGCTCTCGGCGCTGGGCCGGCAGCTCGAGATCTCGGAGGCCGACGTGAAGGGCGCGCGGGCGGTGTACGAGGAGGCGCTCGCGCTCGCGAAGCAGGTGGGCATGCTGCCCGCGCAGGTCGAGCTGCACGCGTGGCTGGCGCAGCTCGCCGCGTACTGCGCCGACTGGGACCGCGTGGAGGAGTCCACCGAGGCGAGCGCGTCGCTGGCCGAGCGCGAGGGGCTGGTGGGCAAGCTGTGCCTTCCGTACGCGCTGCGTGGCCTGCTGCGCTGGCGCGAGGGGCGGATCGGCGAGGCCACGGTGCTGTTCCACCGCGCCCATGAGCTTGCCGAGCAGGTGGGATGGTCCGAGATCGCGTTCCAGGCGCTGTTCGGGCTGGCGATCGCGCTGCGCGACCAGGGTGACCTGGACGGCGCCACCGCCGCGCTCGACCAGGCGATCGAGGTGTGCGAGCGCGCGGGGCTGATCGCGCAGTCGATCCAGGCCACCGGCGCGCGCGCCGTGATCCTCGCGCTGGCGCACCGCCCGCAGGCGGCTCGCGACGCCGCCGAGATGGCGTCACAGATGGCCGAGCGGCTCCACTACCCGGTGGGCCGCGCGGCGGCGCTCGAGGCGCGCGGGGTGGCCGAGGAGGACCCCGAGGCCGGCGCCGAGCTGCTCGAGCAGGCCGAGGAGGCCTGGCGCACGCTCGAGAGGCCGCTCGAGGCGACCCGCGCCCGGCTGCTCGCCGGGCAGCTCCTGCGCGGGCACGACGACGAGCGCGCCCGCGAGCTGCTCGAGCAGGCCGCCCAGCAGAGCGAGGAGCTCGGCGTGGCGCATCTGGCCGAGAAGGCCCGCGCCCTCGCCGCCGGCAGCGAGCAGCTCCGCCAGGGCTGACCGGACCCGGCTACTGGGACAGGTCGGCGCCGGCGATGATCACGACGGTGGCATCGCCCGCAAGGCCCTGGCTCGCCGCGTCGATCGGCTGACGCTGCGCGATCCCGAGCCGCCGGCTCACGGCCTGAGCCTCGTCGCGGTGCCCCGGCGAGTAGAGCACCACCGACTCCGCGCGCTGCTGCGTCTGGTCGGCCGTGTTGGCGACCGTGCCGAGCTGGAAGCCCTTCCCGGTCACGCGCTCGCCCACGCTCTTCGCGAGGTTCGGGACGGTGGTGCCGTTCAGCACCGCGACCGTGACGTTCGCGGGGTCGATTGGCGCGGCCTTCTTCTGGCTCTGGCCGTCGCCGCCCTGGTCGCCTCCGGATGACGAGCCGCCGCCTCCGCCGGCTGTCGGGCTGCCGCCTCCGCTCGTGTCGTCGCTCGAGAGCTGGGCCACGCCGAAGGCCGCCGCGCCGCCGAAGATGAGGACGCCGGCGACCACGAGCACGAGGTAGCGGGGACTGGCGAGCAGGCGCCGGTACCACGGCTGCCTCGGCGGCGGGATGATCGCCGTGTGCTGCTGCGGCATGGGCCGCGGCGGGAGCATGGGCCGGCCGGGCGAGCGCTGGGGCGTCGTGCGCTGCGGCGTGGTGCGCTGGGCGGCGGGAACAGCGGGCTGGCCGCCAGGCACGGGCGGCGGTGCCCCCGGCGAACGGCCGCCGGCGGGAGTGGCGGGGCCACCCGGGCCGGCGGGAGTGGCGGGGCCGCCCGGGCGGGCGGGCGCGGCTGGTGTGCCCTGCGCGGGCTGCGCCTGGGCCGGGGGCCCCGTCGGCGATGGCTTCGTCTGCGTCGCGGCGGCGGCGGTCGCGCCGGCCGCGGCGGCCATCGCGGTCGCGCCGGCGCGGGCCGGCACCTGCGGCGAGTCGGTCTGCTTGGTTTCGTCCTCCGCCTTCTCGGCGCCGTCCTGCTCGGCCCTGTCCGCGCCGTCCTGCTCAGCCTTGTCGGCGCCGTCCTGGTCAGCCCTGTCGGCGCCGTCCTCCCCGGCCGTCTTGGCCCCGTCGTCCGCGGCCTTGGCCGCTCCCTCCCCATCCGCCTTCTCCGCGCCATCCCCTGCGAGCTTGGTCGCCTGGGCTGCGGCCGTGGCGGGCTGCGGCTGGCCGGGCTTGGCGGCCTCCCCGGGCTTCGCCGCCTCCCCGGGCTTCGCCGCGTCGCCATCGGCCTCCCCCGCGGCGGCGCCCGCCGTCGCGCCCGCGGCGGCGGCTGCGGCAGCGGGGACCGGCTGGCCCGGCTTGGGCTGCGCCGGCGCGGGAACGGGCTGCGCGGGCTTCGCCCCCGGCTGCGCGGGCTGTGCCGCCGGCTGCGCGGGCTGGCCCGGCTGCGGCTGCGCGCGGCCCGGGATGACCTGGGTGCCCAGCTCGGCGGAGCGCTCGGGAGCGCGGCCGGCCCATTCGCGCAGCCGCTTCACGTCTCGCGCCTGCGAGAAGTAGAGCACTGAGAGCACGGCGAGCCCGGCAACGGCGGCCAGGCCGGCGACCGCACCAATTTCCTGAACGATCTCGGGCAAGGTGTGGAATCGTAGAGCCGGGGTCGGCCCCTGAGGCTAGCCGCCCTGGACGGTGAGTGCCCGGTCCGCCGACAGCTCGGCGACGGTGGCGGCCAGCGCCGCGGCATCGCCCGCGTACGCCAGCTCCTCGATTCGCATGAAGGCGCCCTCGACCCATGCCGGGTCGAGCGACGGGTGCACCGCGCAGACGATCTTCTCGGCGGGTGTTGGCTCCGGGCGCTCACCGGGGTTGAAGAGCTCCTCGTGGATCTTCTCGCCCGGCCGCCGGCCGATCAGCTCGATCGCGATGTCCACCTCGGGCTCGAGCCCGGCAAGCCGGATCATGTTGCGAGCCAGGTCGACGATCCGCACCGGATCGCCCATCTCGAGGACGAAGACCTCGCCGCCGGTGGACAGCTCACCCGAGCGGATGATCAGCTGCACGGCCTCCGGGATCGTCATGAAGTACCGGGTCATCTTCTCGTCCGTGACGGTGACCGGACCGCCCTGGGCGATCTGGCGCCGGAAGATCGGCACCACGGACCCCGAGGAGCCCAGTACGTTCCCGAACCGGACCGACGAGAACCGGGTTCCCTTCCAGCGGTTCTGCGCGGCCTCGATGGCCCACTCGGCGAGCGCCTTGGAGGCGCCCATCACCGTCGCGGGGCTCACCGCCTTGTCGGTCGAGACCAGCACGAACCGCTCGACGCCCGCCTCGCCGGCCGCGGAGGCGACGATGCGCGTGGCCACGGCGTTGTTCCGGACCGCCTCCACCGGGTTCTCCTCCATCAGCGGCACGTGCTTGTAGGCGGCCGCGTGGAAGACGACGGACGGGCGGTGCTCGGCGAACACCTCGCGCATGCGCGTGGCGTCCTTGCAATCCGCGAGAACGGCGACGCCGCGCGCGAAGTGGCGCTCCTCCTCTAGCTCGCGGCGGATCTCGAACAGCGCGTTCTCCGAGTTCTCGACCAGGATGATCCGCTTGGCCCCCACGCGCGCCGTCTGGCGGCTCAGCTCGGCGCCGATCGACCCGCCCGCGCCCGTCACTAGCACCGTGCGGCCGCGCAGATAGGCGCCGACCCTGTCGATCTCCACGCGCACGGGGTCGCGGCCGAGCACGTCCTCCACGCGCACCTCGCGCACCTGGCGCATCAGGTTGACGCCGCCGGAGAGCAGCTCGAAGGTGGTGGGCAGCGTGCGCACCGGGATGCTGCGCTCGCGGCAGGCCGTGACGACCTGCTGGCGGAGCGTGCCGGGGGCGGACGGGATCGCGATGATCACCTCGTCCGGCTGCACCCCGTCCAGGATGCGGGGCAGGTTGGCGGTGGAGCCGAGCACCTTGATGCCCGCGATCCGCATGCCCTGCTTGCGCGGGTCGTCGTCGACGAAGCCCACCGGCGCGCTTCGCAGGCCGGGGTTGCGGCGGAGCTCGAACGCCACCTGCTGGCCGCCGTTGCCGGCGCCGACGATCAGCGTCTCGGTCGCCGCGCGCTCCAGGATGCTGCCCCGCGCGGGGCGCTCGACGATCCAGCGCACCGCGAACCGGGCGCCGCTCACGAACGCGAGCGAGAGGAGGAAGTCGAGCGCGAGCACCCCGCGGGGCGGGTCGTGCTTGCCGATCGAGAAGACGAACAGGAACACGATCACGCCCACCGAGGAGACGACGACCGCCTTCAGGATCGTCTCGAAGTCCTTCTGGTCTACGAACCGCCACAGCTTGGAGTACAGACCGAACAGCGCGAAGATCGCGAGCTTCATCGCGACCGTCACGACGATCGTGTCCGACAGGAGCAGCTCGTACCGGTGCGGAATGCCGGAGTCGAACCTGAGGACGTAGGCGAGGTAGTACGCGAGCGCGAGCAGGCAGGCGTCGATGCCGACCTGCCCCAGGCGGCGGACATTGACGGATGTGGTCAGTGCTCTCATGCGTGCGAGGCCGAGAGCAGGAGTGTGACGAGTTCGCGCGGGTCTCGCCGGACACGCAACTCGCCGTGCCGCTCACGGCGCTGGATGCGCACCTGCGCGGCGTCCGTCAGGCGGCGCAGGCGCCCGTCGCCGAGCAGGCGCTCGTCCACGGCGCCCAGCCGCCCTTCGAACGTCGTGTAGACCGGGGTGCCGAGCGCGACGGCCTCGCGGTTCATCGTTCCGCCCGCCGAGATGACGAGATCGGCGTACGCGACCAGCGACTGGGCGTCCACCGCATGCTCGGGCACGACGAACGACCCGAGCCGTCGCACCTCGTCGCGCTGCTCGGCGGTGCGCGGCAGGACGACGGTCTGAGCGTCCTCACCCGCGAGCCGCTCGAGCACCTGCCTGAACAGCGGGTTCTCGAACCGGTGGTACAGCGACACCTCGGGCGGGGTGCGCACCACCACGAGGGCGCGCCCGCGGTCCAACCCGAGCTCGCCTAGCACGGCCTCGGACGGCTCGAAGTCGGCGAGGTAGTACTCCTCCTTCAGCCCGGCGTAGCGGCGCAGCTTGGCGGGCTTCGCCCCGTACGGGGCGAGTCGCTCGGGCGGGATGGCCTCCGGCACCATCACCACCCGGCACAGGCGGCAGTTCACGTGGTGCTGGGCGGCCGCGAACTCGTAGTCGAAGGCGGTGGCGGCGGGGATGCGGAGCAGCGCGGCCGCGACGCTCACGTCGTTCGAGCCGTGCCCCATCGCGACGTCGAAGCGGCGCCCCCGTGCCCAGCGCGTGAGCGCCCCGCTCCGGCGCACCAGTCCAAGCCCCTTCGAGGCGAGCCGCTCGCCCCGGTGCCGGCCGATCGCCGTGTGTTCGATCCCGAACCGGTCGCACAGCTCGAGCGTCTGGGCGAAGTCGCGCGCGGTGACCTCCACCTCGTGCCCGTCCGCCCGCATCGCCTCGATCAGCGGGCGCATGACGAGCACGTGCGGGCTGTTCGTCAGGTCGACCCAGACACGCATTCCACGACCTCGCGCACCTGGTCCTCGGTGAGGTCCGTGCCCATCGGCAGGGCGTAGTTGGTGCGCGCAGCCTCCTCGGTGCCGGGCAGCTCGGCGTCCGAGGCGATCGCCGGCTGGCGGTGCACCGGGGTGCGGTAGTAGCCGCGCCCAACCGGAAGCTCGCGCTCCGAGCGGACGACGTAGAGGTGATAGGCGTGGCGCGCGCCATCGGGTGCGCGCGGCAGCTGCACGTGCTCTCCGAGCCCCAGCCGCTCGTAGGCGTCGGCCACCGCGCGCCGCCGGTCGATCCAACCGTCCAGCTCGGGAAGCAGGACGCGCAGCACGGCCGCCTGGAGCTCGTCGAGCCGGGAGTTCCAGCCCACCGCGGTGAAGGTGCGCTTGTCCTTAGAGCCGTGGAAGCGCAGGATGCGCGCGGTCTCGGCCAGCTCGTCGTCGTCCGTGACGAGCGCTCCGCCGTCGCCGAGGCACGGCAGGTTCTTCGACGGGAAGAACGAGAACGTGGCGGCGTCCCCCAGCGCACCCGCCTTCACCCCGCCGAGCGCCCCGCCCACCGCCTGCGCCGCGTCCTCGATCACCGGCACGCCGAGGTCCCGGAGATCGGCCACGGGCGCCGGGTTGCCGAACAGGTGGACCGGCACGATCGCCCTGGTCCGCGGCGTCATCGCGGCCTCGACCGTCTCGCGGGTGACGTTGAACGTCTCCGGGTCGATGTCGCACCACGCCGGGCGCGCGCCGAGCACGAGCGCAGACTCCGCGGTCGCGTAGAAGGTGAACGACGGCAGCACGACGTCGTCGCCGGGACCGACCCCCGCCGCCTTCAGCGCGATCGTGAGCGCGTCCGTGCCGTTCGCGACACCGACGCAATGGCGTACGCCCAGGTAGCGGGCGAACTCCTCCTCGAACGCCTCCACCTCGGGCCCGAGGATGTACCGGCCGCTGCGCGCGACCCGGTCGAGCGCCTCGGTGAGGCGGTCGTGATACGGCTCCAGACTGCTGGCGAAAAGGGGGACGGCGCTCATGGACGGCCAGCTACCCTACCCCGCGCTCAGATGCTCGTCGCGTCGCTCACAGATCCGATCGTGCAGTTCGCGGTCGACACGGTGGATGCGCTGGGACTCCCCGGCGTGTTCGTGCTCATGCTGCTCGAGAGCGCCTGCATCCCCATCCCCAGCGAGGCGACGATGCTGTTCGCCGGATTCAACGTGTCGAACGGCGAGTACAGCCTGGCCGCCGCCACCGCGGCCGGCGTGCTCGGCAACCTGGTGGGATCGTGGATCGCCTACGGCGTCGGATACGCCGGCCGCGTGGACATCCTCGAGAAGCACGGGCGGAAGCTCCACATCAAGAAGTCGCACCTCGAGTGGGCCGACCGCTGGTTCGAACGGCACGGCGATGCGACCGTGTTCTTCACGCGGATGCTGCCGATCATCCGGACCTTCATCTCGCTGCCCGCCGGCGTGGCGCACATGCCGTTCTGGCGCTTCACAGTGCTCACACTCGCAGGCTGCATCCCGTGGGTCCTGCTCCTCACCTTCATCGGCAAGGAGGCCGGCGACAACTGGGAGTCCTGGAAGGACAGCCTCCACTACGTGGACTACGCGGTCGTGGCGGCGATCGTGATCGGGGTCGCCTGGCTCCTGATCCGCGGCAGGCGCCGCCGCTCCCAGGCGACGGTGGCGAAACAGCCCTAGCGCACATATCTTGGAAGCAAGGCAGGGGGCCCCGAGATGACCCAGCCAAGCACGCTTCCCCCGGGCCCACTGCCGGAGACCCCTGCGCCGTGGCGCCAGCGCACGCTCGAGCGGCTTGCTCAGCACGTGCGCGCGGTGCTCCCGGTCTCCGCCGTCGCGTTCGTGACCGGCGATGCGGGCGATGGCGACCCCGTCGGCTGGTTCGCCGACGACGAGTTGCGCGCCGCGCTCGCGGCGTGCATGCCCGGGCTCGTGCGCACGCGGACGCTGTACCTGCCGCGCGTCGACGCCTGGCAGGCGGCGCCCGAGCTGGTGGACGCGATGGCAGCGGAGCTGGGCGACGCTGCGGCGCAGCGCGCGTGGACGACGCTGCGAGGCGCGTCGCTGATCGCCTGCCCCGTCCGGGGCGAGTTCGGCAGCCGGCTCGGCGCCCTGGTCGTGGTCTCCGTGGACCGGCGGCGGCCGCTCGGGAAGGACCAGGTGCCGACCGTCGAGGCGCTCGCCGACCTCGCGGCGATCTCGGTCGAGCGGACCAGCCTGCTCGAGGCCGAGGGCCGGCGCGCGCGTGACGAGCTGCGCCTGAAGCGGGCCGCCGAGGAGATCTCCGGCACGCTCGACCCGGCCGAGGTGTACGTGCGCGTGGCCGAGCACGCCGCCACGATCTGCGAGGCGACCTGCGCGCTGCTCACACGGCTGAACGCGCGCGCGGGCGAGACGAGCACGGCAACCGCCCTCCACTGCACGGATGAGGTCGCGGCCCAGCTCGCGTCGCTCGAGAGCAGCGCGTTCGGCCACGTGGTGCGCACCCGCGCCCCGGTGCTGCGCAGCGGGATCGACGCCGCGCCGCTCGGCTCCGTGATGCACGCGCCGATCGAGCTCGGCCCGCGGCTGTACGGCGTGCTGACCGTCGGGCACGAGGAGGACGGGCGGTTCAGCGAGGACGACCTCGAGCTGCTCGTGAAGCTCGCGCGGTCGTCGGCCGCCGCGATCGCGAACGCGATCGACTTCCAGCGCGAGCGCCGGATCGCGCGGGCGCTGACGCTCGGCTTCGTGCCGGAGTCGCTGCCGCGGCTGCCCGGCTACGAGACCGGGCTGCTGTACGCGCCCGCCGCCAACGAGGCCACCGGCGGCGACGTGTACGGAGCCTGGCCGGTCGGCAACGGCGAGAGCGTCGCGGTGCTGGTGGGCGACGTGGCCGGCAAGGGCGTGGAGACGGCCGCGCTCAGCGCGATGGTGCGCTTCTTCATCGAGGCACGCAGCTGGGACTCCCTGTGCCCGGGGAAGGTGCTCGAGCAGGCCAACGCCATGCTCCTGGGCAGGCTTCCGCGCGACGCGTTCGTGACCGCGTTCCTCGGGATCCTCACGAGTGACTCGCTGCGCTACACGAACGCCGGCCACCTCCCGCCGCTGCACGTGCGCGGCGACCTGCTGCGGCCGCTCGAGAGCCATGGCCTGCCGCTCGGGGTGATGGAGGACCAGACCTACACGTGGACCGAGCTGGAGCTGGAGCGCGGCGACCTCGTGTTCGCCCACACGGACGGCCTGATCGAGGCGCGCCGCGCCGGCGAGATGTACGGCGCGGGCCGGCTCGCCCGCTTCGTCGCGGGCGCCGCCGCCTCGCACTCGCCGAAGAAGCTCGTGCGCGCGGTGCACGAGGAGGTCACCGGCTGGGCGGACGGGATCTCGGACGACGCCGTGGCCCTCGCGCTGCGGCGCGTCTCCTAGTTCCGGCCGATTCCGCTTGAATGGAGCCCGTGGAGGGCGCATACGCACGAGCCGGCGTCGACCAGCTCCTGTCCGGCAACGCGGTCGCGGCGCTGGTCGAGGTCCTGTCCGGGATCAGGACGGGGCGGCCGTCGCGCGCCGCGCTCGAGAGCGGTCACTACGCGAACGTCCTGAAGATCGACGACCGGCGCGGCCTCGCCCTGTCGTGCGACAGCGTCGGCTCGAAGGTGATCCTGTGCGAGCAGCTCGGCCGCTACGACACGATCGGGATCGACCTGTGGGGCATGAACGCCAACGACGTCATCTGCGTCGGGGCCGACCCGATCGCCCTGCTCGACTACATCGCCGTCGAGGAGGCGAACCCGGAGGTGCTCGAGCAGATCGCGCTGGGCCTGCGCGAGGGCGCCGAGCAGGCGGGCGCCGAGATCCCGGGCGGCGAGCTCGCGGTGCTGCCGGACCTGCTGCGCGGTCACCCGTCGCCGCGCGGCTTCGACCTGGTCGGCTTCTGCGTGGGCCTGGTGGACCTCGACTCCGTGATCACGGGCGAGAGGATCGAGCCCGGCGACGCGATCGTCGGCATCCCCTCGAGCGGCATCCACTCGAACGGCCTCAGCCTGGCGCGCGCGGTGCTCACGGATCTCGACGAGGAGCTCGACGTCGGCACCACCATGGGCGACCTGCTCCTCGAGCCGACCGTCATCTACGTGAGGGCCGTTCGCGAGCTGCTCGAGTCGAGCGCCGACGTGCGCGGCCTCGCGCACATCACGGGCGACGGCTTCCTCAACCTGCTGCGGCTGCAGGCGCACGCCGGGTACCGGATCGACGCGCCGCTGCCCGTGCCGCCCGTGTTCGTGCACATCGCCGAACGCGGCGGCGTCGAGGACGCCGAGCTGTACGAGGTGTTCAACATGGGCTGCGGCTTCTGCGTCGTGGTCCCGCACGCGGACGCGGACGCGGCGGTCGAGCTGCTCGCCCGACACCATCCCGGCACCGCCGTGATCGGCCACACGACGACGGCCACCGGGGTCGTCGAGCTCCCGAAGCAGGGACTGATCGGCCGTCGCGGCGAGGGCTTCAGGGCGGCTTCCTAGAGCGGTCGCGGCGCTCGCGGCCGCGCTGGCCGGCGTGTGCGCGCCGGCCGCGCCGGCGAACCCGGTGGTCGGCGGCGACCACCCGGATCCCTCGATCCTCAGAACGGCCGGCGGCTGGTACGCCACGTCGACCTCCGACGACTGGGTGCCCGCCTTCCCGGTCCTCCGCTCGCGCGACCTGGTGCACTGGCGGCAGGCCGGCGCGGTGCTCGCGCGGCGGCCGGGCTGGGCGAGGAACGACTTCTGGGCGCCCGAGTTGGTGCGCCGCGACGGCCGCTTCCTCGCCTACTACGCCGCCCTGGCGAAGAGCGGCCGCCGCTGCGTGGCCGGCGCGTCGGCCGGGCGGATAGCGGGCCCGTATCACGACCACGGGCCGATCGTGTGCAGCCGCACCGGCGAGATCGATCCCCTGCCGGTCCTGGACGAGCAGCGCGCGGCCTGGCTCCTGTGGAAGCGGGACGGCAACAGCCGCGGGCGCGTCACGCCCATCCTTGCGGCGCCGCTCGCGCCAGGCGGGATGTCGCTCGCCGCCCCTCCGCGCGAGCTGTTCCGCGCGAGCGCGAGGTGGGAGCGCCACAACGTCGAGGCGCCCGCGCTACTGCGCCACGGCGGCTACGTCTACCTCTTCTACTCGGCCGGGCACTGCTGCGGCCGCAACTGCACGTATGCCACGGGCGTGGCGCGGGCCTCGACGCTCCTCGGCCCCTGGGAGAAGCGCCGCCGCCCCATCCTGCGCGGCGGCGGCGCGATCCGGTGCCCCGGCCACGTGGGCGTGACCCGGGCGGGCGGCGGCGAGCCGCTCCTCGCCTACCACGCGTACATCCGCGGCGACCCCTCGAACCGGCAGCTGTTCATGACCCGGGTCCGGTTCGGCGTCGACGGCTGGCCGACCGTGTCGACATACCCCAAACGGGTACAAACGCGCTTCCGCGGAAGCGCCTGGCAGTGGCCGGCCGGACCGCGCCCGGCGTTTGCGGCGTCGGGCGCCGGGATCGTGCTCCGGGACGGCACGGTGGCGAAGCAGACGGGGACGACGCGATTCAGCGCCGGCACAGCGGTACCGATCGCGGACAGAGGAGCACGACCCGGCCTGGCGGTGACGGGCTCGGAGGGGAACGCCGTGGGAGTCGAGCTGCGCGGCGCCCGGGCGGTGGCGTGGTCGTCGGTGAACGGCCGGAGGCGGATCAGCGGACGGCTCCGCCTGCCGCCCGGACGCCCGGTTGCCGAATCCGCCCGGGTACGGCTACGTGTGGCAGTGGGCCACCGGGTGACGACCGCCATCCGCTTCCGGGGCCGCTGGCGCACCGTCGGGCGGCCCCAGCCCCCACCGCGATGGGCGAGCGGCGCCCGCGTGGCGCTCAGCGCGCGTGGCCGGCTCGAGCGCGCCGCGCGGTTCGAGCGCGTGACGATCAGGCCGCGCTAGGCGGGTGGCCGCGCTAGGCGGGCTCCCACAGCTCGCCCGCGAGCACCGGCACGCGCTTCACGCGCCACTCGCTCGCCAGGCGCCAGGCCTCCGCACCGGCTCGCGGGCCGGGCAGGTCGCAGACGGCCTCGAGCTCTGCCCTGGCCATCCGGCCGAAGCGGCGGAGCGCGCCGGCCACGTCGGGCCGCGGCTCGCCGCTGGGTGAGGCGCCCAGCTCGACCGCCGCCGCACGCCAGTCCTCGTATGAGTGATCCCCGCCCACCCACCGCTCGCCGCCCTCGCCGACGAGGCGGAGCGCCGGGAACCGGAGCCGCTCCACCGACGACCCGTGGCTGCCCTCGGTGGCGAGGCCGGCCTCCCGCGCGGCGTCCGGGATCGTCCGGCCCTCCTCCAGGTCGCGCCCGAACGCCTCGAGCGTCGCGTTCGACTCCAGGTCGATCCGGAACCGCTCGCCGTCGAGCCCGGTCCGGCGCGCCTCGTCCACCAGCGCCTCCGGGCCGTCCAGCTTCCGGCGTGCGCACAGGAAGCCCTCCCGGAGCGCACGCAGGTAGCGCTCCTCCGACTCCCTGCCCTGCTCCGCCGCGGCCTTCACGGCGATGCACGCCGGATAGCTCGATCGCGGGGCGCCGCCGCCCGCCCAAATGCGGGGGTCGACCGGCATGCCGGACTCGGCGGAGTCCTCGAGCCAGCTCATCACGAGCTCCGCGCGGTCCCCGAACTCGCGCGCCAGGCCCCCCATCACGTAGGTGATGTCGAGGTCTCCGGCGAACTCCACCACTAGCCTGCGGAGGCGAGGCTCGGCCGCCCACGAAGCCGAACAGGCGGGGTCCGTGTGATAGCGAGCGCGTACAGCCACCGAGAAGCGGAAAATAGATCACCGTGATCGGCACGCTGATCAGCGAGCGCTACCGGCTCGACGAGAAGATCGGCTCGGGCGGCATGTCGACCGTCTACCGGGCGTTCGACCCGACCCTGGAGCGCTGGGTCGCGATCAAGCTGATGCACCGGGACATCTCGAACGAACCGGACCAGCTCGAGCGCTTCCGGCGCGAGGCGCGGGCGGTCGCGAGCCTCAATCATCCGCACATCGTCACCGTGATCGACGCGGGCGAGGACGACGGGGCGCCCTACATCGTGTTCGAGTACGTCGAGGGCGAGACGCTCAAGGAGCGCATCCGCCGTCTCGGCCGGCTCCCCGTGTCCGAGGCGGTCGCGTACGCGATCGAGATCGGCCGTGCGCTCGAGTCCGCGCACGCCCACCTCCTGGTGCACCGCGACGTGAAGCCGCAGAACGTCCTGATCGATCCCGACGGCCGCGCGAAGGTCACGGACTTCGGGATCGCGCGCTCCCTGGAGGCGCAGGGCCTCACGGCCACCGGGCGCGTGCTCGGCACCACCGACTACGTCTCGCCTGAGCAGGCACTCGGCCACGAGGTCACGGGCCAGTCCGACATCTACTCGCTCGGCATCGTGCTGTACGAGATGCTCACCGGCGAGGCGCCCTTCAGGGCGGACACGCAGGTGGCCGTGGCGATGAAGCACGTGCGCGAGCCGCTGCCGGACGTGCAGCGGCGGCGTCCGGAGATCTCCGCCTCGCTCGCGCTGGTGGTCGAGCGCGCGACCGCGAAGGAGACGCAGAACCGCTACCAGGACGTCGCGGAGATGGTGCACGACCTCGAGGAGGTGCTCGCGATCGAGGCGGCCCGCACCGGGCAGACCACCGGCGAGGCGACCACCGTCCTCAAGTCCCTGTCTGGCGACACCGCCGACTTCGCCCCGATCCGCATGCGCCGCCCCGGGCGGGTGCTCGCGCTCACCCTGGTCGTGCTCGTGGCACTCGCGGTCACGGGTGTGTTTCTGGCCACGCGCACCGAGAAGGGGCCCGGCGTGCCGGTGGTGAAGAAGCCGCGCGGCCTGACCGAGGTGCGCCTGGGCGGAAACGCGGCCAGCGACTACGACCCGGAGGGCGACAACAGCGAGTCGCCCGAGGCGGCTCGCCTCGCAACCGACGGCATCGTCAGCACGAACTGGGATACCGAGAGCTACCAGGGCGGCTTCGCCGGCAGCCACAAGTCCGGCGTCGGCCTGTACGTGGACGCCGGCAAGCTGATCGCGGCGCGCGCCCTCGCGCTCGTGACCGCCACGCCCGGATTCAAGGCCGCGGTGTACGCCTCCGAGACCGTTCCGCCCGAGCTGAAGGACTGGACCCGGCTCACACCGGTGAGGCGGGTCAAGGAGGACTTCACCTTCCGGTTCGACACCCGCGGCCACAAATACCGCAACTACCTGCTCTGGATCAGCGAGCTGCCTCCCGACAAGGAGAAGGCCCAGATCCAGGAGCTGTCCCTCCTCAAGTAGAGCCTGGGCTCAGGGCGACGGCGGCGTGGGCGAGAGCGTGTCGTCCTGCTTCAGGACGCCCACGACGATCGTGACCTGGCTGCCCTTGTCCACCTGCGAGCCAGAGCTGGGCCGCTGCTCGATCACCACGCCGTCCTGGGTGGGATCCGTGACCTCGCGCTCCGCGCGCACCGGCGTGAGCCCGGCGCGCGACAGCGCGGAGTTCGCCTTCGCCTCCTTCATCCCCACCACGTCCGGGACGGTGACCTGCGGCTTGCCGGTGGAGACGGCGATGGTCACTGTGGAGTTGCGCGCCACGTCCGTGCCGGCAGCCGGGTCCTGCGAGATCACGTCGCCCTCGGGCACGTCCTCGGACTCCCTTTCGTCGACCTGGACCTCCAGGTGCGCGTCGCGCAGTCGGGATTCCGCCGAGGCCTGTGACAGCCCGGTCACGTCCGGGACCGTGACCTGCTCGGGACCCTGGCTCACCAGCAGGCGCACGCGCGTGCCCTTCGTGACGGACGCGCCCTCCTTCGGCACGGTCCGGATCGCGAACCCCTTCTTCACCTTGTTGGAGAACTCGGGATCGGTCGTGACCTCCAGGCCGGCCTTGTGGATCTCGCGCACAGCCTGCACCTCTGTCAGGTGCTCCACGGCCGGCACCAGCACCTCCCCGGGCCCGCCCGACACCTCGAGCGTGACCTTGGAGCCGACCTCGGCCTCCTCCCCGCCGTTCGGGTCCTGATCGAGCACCTGGTCGAAGGGCTGCTCGCTCTGCACGCGCTCCGTCTCGACGTCGAAGCCGGCCCGCTCCATGACTGCTCGCGCCTCCACCAGCTGCTTGCCCGTGACGCGCGGCACCTGCTTCTTGTCCGTCGCCAGAACGCCGCTGAGAATCAGGTAGGCGAGCACGGCGACGAGGGCCAGCGCGAGCGCTCCGATCGCGTACCAGGGCCAGCGCCGCTCGCGCTTGCGCTCGGGGTCCTCCACGATCGGTGGTGGGGCTCCGCCGAGCTGGGTGGGGGCCGTCTCGTCCGCCACCGGCATCGGGATCGCCGCGAAGCCGGCGGTGTCCTGACCGCCGTTCGCCCCGGCCTCGATCTGGGTGCGAGCCGCCTCGAGCCCGGCGGCGAGGTCCTCGGCCGATTGCCAGCGGTGTGCCGGGTCCTTCGCCAGCGCGGCCATCACCACGGCCTCGAGCGCCGGATGCACGTCCGGCCGCCACTGCGAGATCGGCACGGGCTGCTCCGACAGGTGCTTGAGCGCGACCGCGACGGCGCTGTCGCCGTCGAACGGCAGACGGCCGGCGAGCATCTCGTACAGCATCACGCCGATCGAGTAGATGTCCGAGGTGGCGGTGACGGCGTGGCCCTGGGCCTGCTCGGGCGACAGGTACTGGGCGGTGCCCATGATCGAGCCGGTCTCGGTCATCTCCGAGGCGCCCGCCCGCGCGATGCCGAAGTCGGTGACCTTGGCGTGACCGGCCTCGTCGACGATCACGTTGTGCGGCTTGAAGTCACGGTGGATCACCCCGTGGCTGTGCGCGAACCCGGCCGCCTGGAGGATCTGGAGCCCGATGTCGATCACGCGCTCCTGCGGCAGCGGCGCCTCCGCGGTGACGATGTCCTTGAGGGTGCGCCCCTCTAGGAACTCCATCGCGATGTAATAGGTGCCCTCGTGCTCGCCGCGGTCGAAGACGCCCACGACGTTCGGGTGGTTCAGGCCGGCGGCCGACTTGGCCTCGCGGCGGAAGCGCTCGACGAACTCCTGGTCCTGGGCGAAGCGGCGGTGCAGCACCTTCAGCGCCACCTGCCGGCCGAGGTGCGTGTCCTCGGCGCAGTACACGTCCGCCATGCCGCCTGAGCCGATGCGCCGCAGCACCCGGTAGCGACCGTCCACCACCGTGTTCCCGGCCACCTCGGTCATCCCGCGCCTCCGCCGAGCATCGCCTCCAGCACCGACTTGGCGATCGGCGCCGCGACCGTCCCGCCCTGGCCCTGTGTGCGCTCGACGGTCACCGCCACCGCCATCCGCGGATTCTCCACGGGCGCGAAGCAGATGAACCACGGCTGTGTGAACTCGCGGTTGGCGCCCACCTCGGCGGTGCCCGTCTTCCCGGCCACGGTGATGCCGGACAGCGCGGCCGCCGTGCCCGTGCCCTCCTCGACCACGCGGCTCATCATCTGGGCGAGCTGGTCGGCCGTCTCGGGCTTCATCACCACCGACTGGAGATCGGGCTGGATGCGCTCCTTCACGCGGCCGTCCTTGTGGACGATCCTGTCCGTGAGGCGCGGCTTCATCAGGCGCCCGCCGTTCGCCACCGCGGCAGCGACCTCGGCCATCTGCATCGGCGCGGCGCGCACCTCGCCCTCGAGACCGCCCTGGCCGATGGCCACGCGACCGACGTCGAAGCCGTCGTCGACGTACTGGCCCTTCCCGTTGATCACGCCGCTCGGGATCATCTGCCAGGTCGGATAGTCGAGCTGTGGATCCTCGTAGAAGCCGAACCGGCGCATGTACTCGACCAGCGTGTCGCGGCCGATCCGCTCGCCCACCTGCGCCCAGTAGGTGTTCACCGAGTTCGTGAGCGCGTCCGTGGCCGAGATGTCACCGAACTGCTCGCCGCCGGCGTTCTCGAGCGGCACGCCGCTGATCGTCTTCGGCGAGGAGGCGTTGATCGTCGTGCTCGGCGTGATCTTGCCGCTGTCGAGCGCCGCCGTGGCGGTCACGACCTTGAATGTCGAGCCGGGCGGATACAGCTCCTGCGTCGTCCTGTTGAGCAGCGGCTGGTTCGTGCGGTCGTTGTTCAGCTGCCCGATCTGCGACGGGATCAGGTTCGGGTCGTACTCCGGGATCGAGACCATGACGCGGACCTTGCCGGTGGACGGCTCGATCGCCACCACCGCGCCCTTCCGCCCTGCCAGGCCGTTCACGGCCGCCTCGGTGCCCTTCAGGTCGAGGTTCGTGACCACGTCGTTGCCCTCGCGGTCGCGGCTCTCGAGCCCGGAGAGGATCGTCGCGAACTCGTTCTCCTTGCCCACCAGGTCCTCGTTCCGGCTGGCCTCGAGCCCGCGCTGGCCGTTCTTCAGATACGAGAACCCGACCGGGTGGGCGAACAGGCCGCCCTTCGGGTAGGTGCGCGTGTAGGTGCGGTTCTCGCCGCGCCCATGTCCGCGGTTGCTCGCCAGCACCGTCCGGCCGTCGTCGGCGAGGATCTGGCCGCGCGGGATCTTCTGCTCCTCGATCAGCGGCCGGCGGTTGTCCGGGTTGTCGGTGAGCGAGCTCGCCTCGAACACCGTCCAGCGCGAGGTGAAGATGATCAGGATCGCGAACAGGAAGGTGAACAGCCCGAAGAGCTGGACGATCTGGCGGTTCACGGGCTAGACCAGCCCCCCGCGCCGGCGGGCGTCGGCGCGAGCGCTGTCGGAGACGATCAGGAGCAGCGCCAGCAGGACCATGTTGGCCACGATCGAGCTCCCTCCGTATGACACGAACGGGAGCGTCACCCCGGTCAGCGGGATCACGCGGGTGACCCCGCCCACGATCACGAAGACCTGAATCGCCAGCACGGACGTGAGCCCGGTGGCGAGCAGCTTCGAGAAGCCGTCCGCGGCCGACAGCGCCGTGCGGAGGCCGCGGTACACGAGCAGCAGGTACACGCCGATCAGCCCGGCTGCGCCGAAGAGGCCGGCCTCGTTCGTGAGCACCGCATAGATGAGGTCTGTGTGCGCGGCCGGCAGGATCGTCCCCCCGCCCGGCAGCGTGAGCAGCCCCTGGCCGAAGCCCTGTCCGAACAGGCCCCCGTCGGCCTGCGCGAAGAGCGACTGGGCGAGCTGGTAGCCCTCGTCGTTCACCACACCCCTCGCGAACGGGTCGAGCCAGATGTCCACGCGCTCCT
>DASUYU010000029.1:0-8243 GCA_036377235.1 Thermoleophilaceae bacterium | reverse complement strand
CGCCAAGGCGAACCAGGCGCTCGCCACGCTCGACAAGTACCGGAGCCGCCTGGACCAGGTTTCCACCCGTCTCACCGCGCTCGAGTTCGAGGGCGGGGTGACGCTGCACGACGTGCTCACCGTGCTCCAGCGAGCGGAGCTCGTGACTCGCATGGCCGTCGAGATCGAGCGCTACATCGTCGAGCTGGGCGCCGAGGGACGCCTGATCGAGATGCAGCTGGAGGAGACGATGGTCGGCGTGGCCGCCGACAAGTCGGCGCTCGTTCGCGACTACATCGTCGAGCCCTCGGAGGAGGGATTCGCAATGGTCCTGGACTCGCTGGCGCGTCTGCCGCACCAGGACCTGCTCGACTTCGGCCGCCTGGCCGAGCTTCTCGGCTACGACCGGAAGCTGAACACGCTCGACCATCCCGCCTCGCCGCGCGGCTACCGCATCCTCGGACGCATTCCGCGTCTCCCGAAGATGGTGGTTCAGTCGATCGTGAGCGAGTTCAACGGGCTGGACGAGATCCTCGCCGCCGCCGATCCAGAGCTGGAGTCGGTCGAGGGCGTCGGGGACATGCGCGCGAAGGACATCCGCGAGGGCCTTCGCCGCCTGCAGGAGATCAACCTCGTGGATCGTTACTTGCAAACCTGACCAGAGACGGCACGCCGGGGTGTGCCGAGAAAACACGCAGGAGGGATCGTCATCAGCGACGCAGTGTTGGAAGAGGAGTTCATCGAGGACCTCGACATCGATCGGGAGCCGACCGTTTACGAGATCGGCGACCAGGTCGTCTATCCCCATCACGGGGCGGGCAAGGTCCTCAAGAAGGAGATGAAGGAGGTGCTCGGCGAGAAGCGCGAGTACCTGACCATCAAGATCCTTCATAACGACATGACCGTCATGGTCCCGTGCTGTAACGCGGACAAGGCTGGTCTGAGGCGCGTGATCGGGGAGGACGACGTAAAGAAGGTTCTTTCAGTCCTTCGCGACGACGTGAGCCAGATGCCGAAGAACTGGAACCGGCGCTTCAAGCACAACCGCGAGAAGATCAAGACCGGTGACGTGTTCGAGCTGGCGGAGGTGGTGCGCAACCTCGCGATCCGGGAGACCGAGAAGGGGCTCTCGACGGGCGAGAAGCAGATGTACACCCGCGCGAAGAAGATCCTCGCCTCCGAGCTCATGTACGCGCTCGACATGGAGGAGGACGAGGCGGAGTCGCATCTGGAGGAGCTGATCGCCGAGGCGCACGCGAGCCGTAACGGCGCGCCCGCGACGGCGTAGCCAATCGGGAAATGGCCGTCGTCGGAATCATTCCGGCCGGCGGCAGCGGCGAACGCCTTGGTGCCGACCGGCCCAAGGCGTTCGTCGTTTGTGCCGGCCGTCCGCTGATCGAGTGGAGCCTCGACGCGCTCGAGCCGGTCTGCGACCGGGTGGTGATCGCGGCTCCGCCCGGCTATGACGAGGGGCCCGACCGGGTCAAGGGCGGCGAGTCACGCTCGGCCTCGGTGCGGAACGCCGTCGCGGCAGTGGACGAGGCGGACATGTTCGTGGTGCACGACGCCGCGCGCCCTCTGGTGACGCGCGACCTGGTGCAGCGGTGCCTCGACGCGATCGAGCCGGGCGTCGACGGCGCGATCGCCGCGATCCCGATGACGGACACGGTCAAGGACGTGGCCCCGGACGGCCGGGTGCTCCGGACGCTCGACCGGTCGACGCTGTGGGCCGTGCAGACGCCTCAGGTGTTCCGGGCGGACATCTTGCGGCGCGCGCTCGAGCGCGACGCGGCAGCGCTCGCCGCCGCCACCGACGATGCGTGGCTGGTGGACGACGCCGGCGGCGTGATCACCGTGGTCGAGTCGTATCCCGAGAACCTGAAGGTCACGCGCGAGTCCGACCTGCGGATCGCCGAGGCGCTGCTTGCTCACTGACTACCACGTGCACCTGCGGCCGGACGAGGAGGACTCGACCGCGGAGCGCTACTTCACCTCCGACAACGTGGACCGCTACCGGGAGGCCGCCGACGAGCGCGGGATCGCGGAGCTCGGGGTGGCCGAGCACATCCACCGGTTCGTGCAGTCGCTCGACATCTGGCAGCACCCCTGGTACCGCTACTGGGCGGCCGACGACGTGGACGAGTACTGCGACTTCGTGCGCGGGGCCGGGCTGCGGCTCGGAGTCGAGGCCGACTTCCTGCCCGGCCGCGAGGACCGGGTGGCGAACTTCCTGGACGGGCGGCCGTGGGACTACGTGGTCGGGTCGGTGCACTTCATGGGCGACGACGCCGTGGACGTGCACGGCGAGCCGGACTGGGAGGCGTGGGACATCTGGCGCGGCGCCGACCCCGACAGGGTGTGGGCGCGCTACTTCGAGACGCTCGGCGAGGCGGCCCGCACCGGGATGTTCGACATCCTGGCCCACCCGGACCTCGTGAAGGTGTTCGGCGACCGGGTGCCGGTTCCGGACGGCGACCTGCGCCGCTTCTACGAGCGGGCGATGGACGGGATCGCGGAGAGCGACGTGGCCGTGGAGGTGTCCACGGCGGGGCTCCGCAAGCCGGCGGGCGAGCTGTACCCGGCGCGGCCGTTTCTCGAGATGTGCCTGGACGCCGGCCGCCCGGTGGCGCTGTCGAGCGACGCGCACAGGCCCGAGCAGCTCGGTTACGAATACGACCGCGCCGTTGAATGGCTGAGTGACCTGGGCGTGACGGAGCTGTCCGTGTTCGAGGGCCGCGAGCGGCGGCTGGAGCCGATCGGATGAGCGAAGCGGGCGCCGCGCCGCGCGCCGGCATCGGCTTCGACAGCCACCGGCTCGAGGCCGGCCGCGCGCTGGTCCTCGGCGGCGTGCACGTCGAGGACGCCCCGCGCGGCCTCGCCGGCCACAGCGACGCGGACGTGCTCACGCACGCGGTGATCGACGCGCTGCTCGGGGCGGCCGGCCTGGGCGACATCGGGCAGCACTTCCCGGACACGGACGAGCGCTGGCGCGACGCGGACTCGCTCGACCTGCTCAGCGAGGTGGTCGGGCAATTGGCCGAGGCCGGCTACACGCCAGGCAACATCGACGCAACGGTGGCGTGCGAGGAGCCGAAGCTCGCCCCGCACCGCGGCGACATGGGCGCGCGCCTGGCCGAGGCGGCCGGCCTCGAGCCGAGCGCCGTGAACGTGAAGTTCACGACCGGCGAGAAGATGGGCTTCGTGGGCCGCGGCGAGGGAATCGCCGCGCTGGCGATCGCGACGGTGCGCGAAGTTCCCTAGGGGCCGTCGCGCAGCGACAGCATCCCGCCGGTCGTGGCCAGATAGGCCGTGCCGTCCGGGCCGAGCGCCAGGCCGGCGTAGTTGTTGTTGTAGGGGAGGCCGTTGCCGGCGTAGACCTTGAAGACGGTCTGGCCCGTCACGGCGCTGATGGCGGTCCAGTAGTACGGCTGCGAGCCCGGGATGGAGCTCTCGTCGCGCGTGTACGCGTAGATCAGCCCCGTCTTCGTGGACAGCTTCGGCACCACGCTCGGGGCCCGCTCGTCCTTCGTCTCCCAGACCTTGCGGCAGCCTCGGCCGCCGCGTCTCACGTCAACGCGCGCGAAGCCCGGCGAGGTCACCGCGCCCGAGTTCGGCCCGAACGGGTCCTGGTAGCCGTAGTTGTTCTCGACGTACAGCGACCGGTTGTTCGTGAGCAGCGAGTTCTCGGTGGCGCTCGAGCCCTGGTCGAACACCGGCACCTCGCACACCTTCCGGCGCTTGCCGCGCTTAAGCCGCACGGCCTTCCGGTACACGACGACGTTCATCGGGTCGGCGTTGTCCGTGATCGCCACGTAGCCGCCCTTCATGATCGTGGGCGTCGTCCCCGAGCCCGCGTCGACCTGACCGGGCTTGACGATGCCCGAGTCGCGGTACCTCGCCTTCCACTGGACCCGCGGCCTGCCGCCGCGGCGGGCCCAGAAGCGGTACATCCGCGAGTCGTCGACGATGTAGATCCCGCGCCGGTCGACGGTGAACGAGTTCTCGATCTCGTCGCCGAGCCGGGTGAAGCGGATCCGCTTCGAGCGCGGGTAGAAGATCCCGACCTTCCCGCTCTTCTTCGAGACGAACCAGAGGCGGCCGCGGAAGTCCGGCAGTGCGGAGGTGATCCGCTCGTCGGACGCGAGCGCCGACGTCAGGTCGTAGTCGTGGAGCGGCGTGATCGCGGTGCCGTCGTCCGACACCTGCAGCACGAACACGTGGCTCGTCTTCGTGGCGCTCCAGATGCGGTTGTGCTCGTCGAGGAAGAAGTAGCCCCCGCCGGCGAAGTTCTGGTAGGCCTTGGTGCCGGGCGGGTCGGGCGCGTTCGGCATGGTGTAGGTGGAGAGGATCTCGAGCGTCTTCGGGTCGATCACGCGCGCCTCGGGTGACCGGACGAGCGACGGGCAGACGCTCACGATGAAGCCGCGCGAGTGGAACGTGAGCGAGCCGCACAGCGCGGGTGGCATGGCGTTCGACAGCGTGGCCGGCGCTTGCCCGATCGGGCCCGCCCACCGGTACGCGTCGGTCATCCAGGTGTCGTTGTGGATGTTGTTGCGCGGGTTGCGCGCCATGAACGGGTTCTGCGGCGCACGTGTGGGCTTCAGCTGATGCGGCACGGCCGGTGCGCCGGCGTACTTCGGGAACAGGGGAGCCAGCGGATCGAGGATCGGATCGGCGGCCGCCGTGGCCGGCAGCGCCAGGACGAGCAGGGCGACCGCGAACGGGACGAGACGCATGGCCACGACGTACCCACTCCACCGATAGATTGCGCCTCCGATGGAGCGCGACGAGCTGGCGTTTGCGGGGGTGGCAAGGCAGGCCGAGCTGATTCGGCTGGGAGAGGTGTCGTCGCGGGAGCTCGTGATGCTCTATCTCGAGCGGATCGAGCGGTTGAATCCGCAGCTGAACGCGTTCCGGAAGCTGATGTCGGAGCGGGCGCTCGTGGACGCGCAGCAGGCCGACGGCCGGCGGGGCGCGGGCGAGGAGCGGCCCCTGCTCGGCGTGCCGATCGCGGTGAAGGACGTGGAGGACGTGACCGGCGAGGTCACGCGCTGGGGCACCGACGCGTTCAGCACGCCGGCGGCCCAGGACTCGGAGCTGGTGCGCCGCCTTCGCGCGGCGGGCGCCGTCGTCATCGGCAAGACGAACACCCCCGAGCTGGCGATCATCGGCGACACCGAGGGTCCGGCCTTCGGCATCACGCGCAACCCGTGGAACACCGACCGCAGCCCGGGCGGCTCGAGCGGCGGCAGCGCGGCGGCGGTGGCGGCGGGGCTGTGCGCGGCGGCGACGGGGTCGGACGGCATGGGGTCGATCCGGATCCCGGCCGCGAACTGCGGCCTGGTCGGGCTGAAGCCGACGCGCGACCGGATTCCGCTCACCCCGCTCGGCGAGCACTGGTACGGGCTGAGCGTGGCGGGCTTCCTGACGCGCAGCGTGCGTGACACCGCTCTGCTGCTCTCGATCGGCGCCGGCGACGAGGCGCTGCTCGACGCGCCCGACCGCGTACCCGAACGGTTGCGCGTTGCGGTCTCCACCAAGCCGCCCTCCCCGGCGCGCGTTCACGGCGACGTGAAGCGCGCTGTGGAGCAGACCGCCGCGCGCCTGCGCGCGCTCGGGCACGAGGTGGAGAGCGCCGACCCGCCGTACCCGCCGCTCAGCCCGTCCACCACGCGCTACCTCGCCGGAGTGGCACAGGACGTGGACGAGCGCGTCGAGCGCCCGGACCGGCTCCAGCGCCGGACCAGGGGCTTCGCCCAGATTGGCCGCGCGATCCCGCGACAGGTGCTCGACTGGGCTCGCCGCGAGGACGACAACTCGCGCTACGAGGGCTTCTTCCGCGAGCACGACGTGCTGCTCACGCCCGTCAACGCGATGCCGCCGTGGAGAGCCGGACAGTGGGAGGGCCTGGGCGCGGTCCGCACGTTGCTCGGCATGGTGCGGGTCCAGCCGGCCATGACCGGCGAGTGGAACCTCACCGGCCAGCCGGCCATCTCGGTCCCGGGCGGCATGAGCGAGGACGGCCTGCCGATCGGCGTGATGATCGTCGGCCGCCACAACGACGAGGCGACCCTGATCGCCCTCGCGGCGCAGCTCGAGGGCGAGCTCCGCTGGACGGACCGTAGGCCGCCTCTGGCCTGAGTAGCCTCCCGCGCGTGCGCCAGCTGCGCATTCACGACACGCTGACTGGCGAGGTCGTCGCGGTCGAGCCGCACGACGGCGGCCGGATCGGCATCTACGCCTGCGGGCCGACGGTCTATGGCCGCATCCACGTGGGGAACGCGCGGCCGTTCGTGGTCTTCTCGCTCCTCAAGCGCTTCCTCGAGCACGAGGGCTACGACGCCACGCTGGTCGTGAACATCACCGACGTGAACGACAAGATCTACGACGCCGCCCGCGAGCGCGGCGTGCCGAGCGCGGAGCTTGCGGCGGAGATGACCGCCGGGTACGTGGAGGACACGGACCGGCTGGAGCTGGGCCGTCCGGACGCGGAGCCGAAGGCCACCGAGACGATCGACGCGATCGTCGGGCTGATCCGGGACCTGGTCGACTCGGGCCACGCCTACGAGCGCGGCGGGGACGTCTACTTCCGCGTGGCGTCGTTCGACGGCTACGGCAAGCTCTCGAACCGCCCGCTGGAGGAGATGCAGCAGGGCGAGGGCGACGACGCCGCCGAGCTGAAGGAGTCGCCGCAGGACTTCGCGCTGTGGAAGGCGCGCAAGGAGGACGAGGACACCTGGTGGGAGTCGCCCTGGGGCGACGGCCGGCCCGGCTGGCACATCGAGTGCTCGGCGATGGCCGAGGAGGTGCTCGGCGTGCCGTTCGAGGTGCACGGCGGCGGCTCCGACCTCGTCTTCCCGCACCACGAGAACGAGATCGCCCAGACCGAGGCTGCCCGCGGCAGGCCGCTCAGCCGCACCTGGATGCACAACGGCATGGTGCAGATGGGCGAGGAGAAGATGGCCAAATCCGTGGGCAATATCCGGCTGCTCCACGGCGCGCTCGACGAGTACGGGCGCGACGCGTTCCTCATGTGGATGGTCGGCGCGCACTACCGGAAGCCGGTGGCCTACTCGGAGGAGGCGCTCGAGGACGCGTCGCGCGCGGTGGACCGCGTGCGCGAAGCGCTGCGCCGGCTGGAGGCGGACGCGCCCGGCCTGGACCAGCTCCTTGACCCCTTCTTTGACGCGCTGAGTGACGACTTCAACACCCCGCGCGCACGAGCTGTTCTCTTCGACTGGGTGGCAATGGTGAATGCGCGAGCCGATGAGGGCGAAAGCGTTGGCCCAGGAAGAGTCAGTGAGATGCTCTACGCCCTCGGGCTCGAGACGCTGCTCGATTCGGAGGAGGAGGCGCCCGACGAGGTCAAGCGGCTGGCGGCGGAAAGGGAGGAAGCCCGTGCTGCGCGTGATTTCCTCCGCGCCGACCAAATTCGCGATCAGCTCGCGGGAGAGGGCTGGGAGATCCGCGACACCCCGGAGGGCGCCCGGCTCGTAAGGCGATCGTGATCGTCTACGGGCGCAACCCGGTTCGCGAAGCGCTGCGCGGGCGGCGGCAGGTCCAGCGGGTGTTCGCCACCGAGCGGGCGGCCCGCGAGGTATGGCTCGGCGGGGTCGAGACCCATACGGAGGATCAGTGGCAGATCGAGGAGCGGTGCGGCTCGCCGGACCACCAGGGCATCTGCGCCGAGGTCGGGCCGTATCCGTACGCTGACGCGGACTCGCTGCTCGACCCGCCCGACGCGCTCGTGCTCGCGCTCGACGAGGTGCAGGACCCGCAGAACCTGGGGGCGGTCGCCCGCGTGGCCGAGAGCGCCGGGTGCGGCGGGCTCGTGCTGCCGGAGCGCCGCTCGGCCGACGTGACCCCCGCGGTGTGCCGCGCGTCCGCCGGCGCTGTGGAGCATCTGCCCATCGCGCAGGTCGGGAACCTCGCCACCTGGCTCGAGAAGGCGAAGCAGCGCGACGGCCTGTGGGTGTACGGCGCGGAGGCCACGGCGTCCGTGCCGTACGACCGGCCGGACTACGGCGGGCGCGTGATCCTGGTGCTCGGGAGCGAGGGCCGAGGGCTGCGTCCGCGGGTGGCCGAGACGTGCGATCAGCTCGTGCATCTGCCGGTCCGCGGGCAGGTGGGGTCGCTCAACGTGGCGACCGCCGCCGCGGCCCTCGTGTACGGAATCTTGCAATTTCGAGGGGAAACCCTTGACAGGGCTCCATAACGGGGCATAATCACGGTCGTTGATCAGGCTGAAGTCGAGCTTTAGGGAT
>DASUYU010000028.1:0-5913 GCA_036377235.1 Thermoleophilaceae bacterium | reverse complement strand
TGCCGCCGTTCCACGGCGAGGCCGTGCGGCGCTACGTGGAGGTGATGGCCGAGGCCACCGCGCGCGAGGTGGCGAGCTGGCCCGACGGCGAGGAGATCGAGCTGCGCCCGCGCATGCAGGCGATCACGCTCGAGGTGATCCTGCGTGCGGTGTTCGGCGTGCGCGACGACGCGCGGATGGACCTGTTCCGCGAGCGCATCCCGCCGCTCGGCGAGACCACGAGCGTCCTCAACTGGATCCCGCCCATGGACCGCGACCTGGGCGGCATCACGCCCGCCGCACGGTTCCGGAAGGCGCTCGCGGCGGTGGACGAGCTGATCTACGCCGAGATCGCGGACCGCCGCGCCGCATCGGACGGCGACGAGCGCGACGACGTGCTCTCGCTGCTGCTCCGCGCCCGCCACGAGGACGGCTCCGCAATGACCGACACCGAGCTGCGCGACGAGCTGATGACGCTCCTCACGGCCGGCCACGAGACCACCGCCACCGGGCTCGCCTGGGCGTTCGAGCGCCTGCTGCGCACGCCGCGCGTGATGGAGCGGCTCACGACCTCGCTGGACGACGACGACTACGTCGACGCGGTGGTGAAGGAGACCCTGCGCGTGCGGCCGGTGATCGTGGACGTGGCACGGAAGCTCACGCGCGAGACGGAGGTCGCGGGCTGGCGGCTGCCGGCCGGGACGCTGGTGCTGCCGGCGATCGCCGTTCTGCACATGCGGCCCGACCTGTACGACTCGCCCGAGGAGTTCCGGCCCGAGCGCTGGCTCGAGGAGGACGGCCCCGAGTCGTACGCCTGGATCCCGTTCGGCGGCGGTGTGCGGCGCTGCATCGGCGCCTCGTTCGCCCAGGTGGAGATGCGCACCGTGCTGCGCGAGGTGCTGAGGCGGGTGCGGCTGCGCGCGCCGAGCAGCCGGCCCGAGCGCGGCGTGGTCCGGCACGTGACCGTCGTTCCCGGCCGCGGCGCCCGCGCGATCGTCGAAAAGCGGCTAGCCGTCGAGCCGGCGGCGGAACTCGCCGGCGCCCACGACGGCCGCGCCGGCGTCGCGCACGCGCCGGGCCAGGTCGGCGTCGGACGTAACGACTGACAGCTCGCCCGGGGCAGGGTCCGCCTCGACGAGCGCGGCGATGTCGTCGTCGGCGGCGTTGCGGCCGCGGCGGGTGGCGAACATGACGCGCACGCCGTCGCCCTCCAGCTCGAACGGCTTCCCGTCGAACACGACCGCCACGTCGTCTCCCCCGCGCGCCGCGAATTCGCCGAGCTCGGACACCAGCCCGCGCATCGCGCCCGGGCGGTCGCGCCACCAGCCTGTCGGCCGCGATCCGATCACGTTCATGCCGTCGACGATCCAGCGAGTCATTTCCGGCGCCGGAGGAACAGCAGGATGGCCCCCACCAGCAGCAGCCCCGCGCCGAGCTGGAGGGCCAGCCGCAGGCCGGCGCTCTCGTCGCTCGTCGCGTTGGCGATCGCGCCGAACATGATCGACGCTCCGAAGAACACAACGAGCGTCCACAGGAGCGTGTTCCGGTCCACCGGGCGGCACCATACCCGTGGGTAGTCTCGGCGCGAGTGTCTGACCGGCCCGTACTGGCGGGGGTGCTGGGTGCCTTCGTGATCGCCTTCTCGGCGATTCTCGTGCGGCTGTCGGAGGTGTCGCCCTCGACCGCCGCGTTCTTCAGGTGCTTCTGGGCGCTTCCGGTTCTGTGGCTGCTCGACCGGCGCGAGCAGCGCCGCTACGGGGCCCGCACGCTCCGGGATCGCCTGCCGCTGTGGGGTGCGGGCGTGATGTTCGCGGCCGACCTCACGTTCTGGCACCACTCCATCGAGGCGGTGGGCGCCGGCCTCGCGACCGTGCTCGGCAACATCCAGGTCGTGCTCGTCGGGCTGCTCGCGTGGCTGTTCCTCGGCGAGCGCCCCGAGAACCGCACGCTGGTCGCGATCCCCGTCGTGTTCGGCGGCGTGGTGCTGATCTCGGGCGTTGTCGGAAGCGGCGCGTACGGAGATGACCCTGTGCTCGGCGTCGTATTCGGCGTCCTCACCGCCATCACGTACGCGCTGTTCATCCTCATCCTGCGCCAGGGCAACGTCGACGACCGCCGGCCTGCGGGGCCGCTGTTCGACGCGACTCTGAGCGGCGCGGTGTTCTCGGCGCTGGGAGGCATCGTGGTGGGCGACCTCGACTGGACGCCCGGTCTCGAGTCGCAGGCCTGGCTCGTGCTCCTCGCCCTGTCGTCGCAGGTGCTCGGGTGGCTCCTGATCTCGGTCTCGCTGCCTCGCCTTCCGGCGGTGCTCACCTCGATCGTGCTGATGCTCCAGCCCGTGAGCACGGTGTTCCTGGGCGCGGTGCTCCTGTCCGAGTCGCCGTCGCCCGTGCAGCTCCTCGGGGTCGCGGTGGTGATCGCCGGCGTGGCGGTCGCGACCGTGCGGCCGCGCGAGCGGACCACCGCCGCCGTTTAGAATCAGTAGCGGCCCTGGAGGTGGCGATTGGACTCGCCCCGTGTTGCGCTGATCCGACGGCTATTCGAATACACGGAGAAGAACGACCTGTCGGCCGCGGCCGAGGAGCTGCTGGCGCACTCCGCCGACGACGTGGTGTTCGAGCCGCACGTCTCCCACGGTCAGGAGATCCGCGGGCACGAGGCGCTCCGGGAGTTCTGGACGCGGTTCGCCGAGGAGGGCCTTCAGCTGCGGGCGGGGGTCTACTCGATCAACGAGGAGGGCGACACCGTCGTCGTCAGCGGCTGGGTCAGGACCATCGACGAGGGCAGGCTCGCCGACACGCAATCCCGCTGGGTGTACCGCTTCAACGACCAGGACCAGGTCGTGAGCGCGCGCGTCGAGCGCGCCTAGGCGGCGGTCTCCGCGGGTTCCGCGGGCTCTTCCGGCTCCGCCGGCCGCGGCGCGAGCAGTGCGCCGCCGAAGCAGAACTCGCGCCCCAGCGCGAGATCGGCGTCGAGGATCTTGCGGTAGGCGCGGGCGGGCACCATCGCGGTCTCGTCGCGCTCCCAGCGGTCGGCCGAGATGCGGGCCACCCAGCCGCGCCCGTACGGCTGGGCGAGCAGCGCATGAGGCGCTCGCCGTAGCAGCGGGTTCAGCTCGACGAGCGCTCCGCGCACCGGCGAGCCCACCGCCACGGTGCGTCCCGAGCGGCCCTGCACGGTCGCGAGCGTCTCGCCCACGTCCACGCGGTCGACGGCCCAGAACTCCACGTCCGGCGTGTACCAGAGCACCTCGCCGAGCGGCGCTGTTACGCCGACGGTCACGATGCCGTCCTCGATCTGCGCCCACACGTGCCGGCCCGCCAGGTACTGCCGGTCCGACGGGAGCGCGAAGCGTGCGGACGGCGCGGTGGCGGCGACGGAGATGTCGGGCACGCGGCGAGCCTGCCGCCTCCCTCGGACGGAATCCCGGTTACAAGGCCGTAACGATTCGCCAGGGAGAGTCGGGCGGTCCGTCGAGCGCGAGCTTCCACCGCTCGGTGAACGTGGTCGCGCGGTCCTTCGAGCCGCTGACGACGGTCGTGGTGTCGCGGTCCTCCACGTAGCGGCTGCCGCCCAGCTCCACCTCCACCGTCATCGTCGCGGGCACGGCCTCGACCTGCACGGCGTCGATGCGGATCCGCTTCACGCGCGGGCCGCGGACCACGAGCCGGGTCTTCCGCGTGGCGTCGCCGCTGTCGAGCAGCTCGCCGACCGCGTCCGGCGATGCCACCGCCTCGAGCGCGGAGTCGTCGCCGTCCACCGCCTCAGCCCACGCCGCCACCGCGCGGCGGGCGGCGGCCTCCAGCACGTCAGGAGCGAAGCGGCCATCCGCGACGGACAGGTCGAGCGCGCGGGCGCGCGCGTCGCCGGCGAAGTCCACCTCGGCGAGGTCGGCGGTGGTGAAGCCCTCGGGGAGAGCGTCGGCCACCGCGAGCTCCGTCACGGCCTCGTCCTCGAGCCGCTGGTCGTCGGACCAGGGCGACGCGACGATCCGCTCCTCGAGCTGGTGGTCGCCCTCCCCCTCCTGCTCGATCGACTGCACCATCCACTGCCCGTCGCGGCGCGCGAGCGTCCAGTACTCCTCCAGCGTCATCAGCTCGTCCTTGTCGCCCTTGCGCATGACGTGCTTGCCGTTTCCGTCCTCGACGTACGAGCGGAGCTGCGCCGTGATGCGGACGACTGCTCGGTCCTCCGCGTCGTCCTCCCGGTTCGTGATGCCCACGTACCGCACCTCCGGGTCGGCGAGCACCTGCACGCGGTTGTGCCAATGCTTGCGGTCGAAGTCGTCGAGCCGGCGGTTCCACTCGACGAGCAGGTCGGGGCCCACGAGCTTCGCCAGTGCCGCGCGGTCGCGCGCGTCCCAGGCCATCTGGGCGGCTCTGAACAACGCCGCGGCATGCCGCTCCAGCTCGTCCGCCGCGAAGTAGGCGTCGTCCTCGGCGGCCTCCGCGGACGCGGTGCGCACGCGCCGGTCGCGCTCGCGCACCTTGCGGCGATAGCGCGCCGCCTGGATCACGATGAACAGCACCAGCAAGACGAAGCCTCCGAGCACGACGATCGCGACCAGCGGATCGCCCTCGCCGCTCCCGCCGGAGCCGCCGCCGAAGCTGCCGCCACCCCCTCCGCCGCCGCCCCCGCCGAAGCCGCCGCTCCCGGAGCCGGCCTGTGCGAGGAGAAGGGTCAGAAGGGCCATCGGCGGCCAGCATAGAACCGCATGGGAGCCCGGAAAAACATCGCTGCGTCGCGGGCACCGCCCGCGACTTGCGCCACGACACATCTCTGCGTCGCGGGCACCGCCCGCGACTTGAGCCACGACGCGTGTTAGCGTGCCTGATGAGTCTTTCGACCGCCGTCCGCCTCGCCGTCCTCCTCGCCGTGCTCGCCATCCCCGCCGAAGCGCTCGGGGCCTCCACGGTGCGCACCTCGTCCGTGTCCGGACGCCTTGTCGTGCCGGGCGGCGGGCCGAGGACGCTCGGCCTTCACTGCCCGTCCGACGCCGTGGCGTTGAACGGAGCCATCACTTCGAAGGGACGCGGCGTGGTCGTCCGGAGCTCGATGCCCGGGAGGGGCAGCGGCGACTGGGCCTTCAGGGTGGCGGTGAGCGGCGCCGGATCTCGCACGGTGAGCGCGGTGCTTCGGTGCGTCGCGCTCCGGCTGCCCGAGGAATTCACACAAGCGCGGCTCAACGTCAAGACGCAGCGGAGGAACGACGTCGTGATCGCTCCGGGCGCGACGGCGACCACCGAGGTGGCGTGCGGGAGGCGCTGGACGGCAACAGGCTACGGGCTGCGCGGCGGCGCCCGCGGCGACGTGCGGTTCGCCGAGGTCGTCCCGAGCGCGCACAGCTGGCGCTTCACCCTCGAGAACACCGGCCCCTCCACCGTCCGCCCGACCGTGACCGGGCGCTGCCTGCGCTCGAAGGTGACCGCGAGAGGCCCCGGCAGCAGCGGTGAGCTGCGTTTCCGCACGCGGCGCCGATCGTTCTCCACCGTCCTCCCGCCCGGTCCCGGGCAGATCGACGCGACGGCCTGCGGTGCCGGCCTGTTCAGCGTCGGAGCGGGCGGCAGCCTCGACGCAGCGAGCACGAAGGAGCTCGTCATCGCGAGCCCGGTCCGGCAGCGCGGCGGGCGCTGGAGGTTCACCGGCGGCAGTGGCGACCCGTTCAAGGGGTACATGGTCTGCCTCAGCCGGGCGTCGCGCTTCCGCTGAGAAGGGCCGCACGGCGCGCGGGATAGCATCCCGCGCCGCATGCGGTTCGACCTGACCGAGGAGCAGCAGCAGATCCGGCGCCTCGTGCGCGACTTCGCCGACGGCGAGGTGCGGCCGGTGGCCGAGGAGCTCGACCGGGAGAAGCGGTTCCCGTACGAGATCGTGGCCAAGCTCGGCGAGCTCGGCCTGATGGGGATGCCGTTTCCCGAGGAGTACGGAGGCGGC
>DASUYU010000027.1:0-4676 GCA_036377235.1 Thermoleophilaceae bacterium | reverse complement strand
CGCGGCGACGAGCTACGCCCGCTGCCGAGGCAGGTGGCGCTCCCCGCAGCGGCCTTCTTCGCGTTCGCCTGCTGCTCGCTGCTCTGGGCGGACGACGTGGAGGCGGGCACGAACCTGCTGCTGTTCTTCACGCTGCCGTTCGTGGCTCTGCTGGCCACCGTGGCGCGCGCCGACTTCCCGCCCTGGGCGCCGCGCGCGCTGGCCGCCGCCGCGCTAGCGCTGGCCACGCTGTTCGCTGCGGTGGGCCTCTGGCAGGCCGCGACCCACGAGCTGTTCTTCTACGCCCCCAACCTGGCGACCTCGAACGCCAACACCGACTTCTTCCGCGTGACCTCGCTGTTCGGCGACCCGAGCCTGTACGGGCGCCACGTGATGCTCGGCATCGGCGTGGCGCTCACGATGCTGGCCACCCGGCGCTGGCGCACGTGGCCCCTGATCGGCCTGATCGTCCTCATGTGGGCGGGCCTCCTGTTCTCGTACTCCCAGTCGAGCATGATCGCGCTGCTCGTCGTGACCCTGGCGCTCGCCCTTGCGACCGGCGACGGCCGGATCCGGCGCGGCGTCGCCCTGCTCGCGGCGGCAGCGCTGCTCGCCACGTGCGCGTACGTGGCGGTGCAGGTGGCTGACGGGAAGTCCTTGAACAGGATCACCAGTGACCGCACCGAGCGCGTTCAGGACGCGACCCGCGTGATCGAGCGCCACCCGGTCGTCGGGGTCGGAATCGGCGGTCAGCCGCGCGCCAGCCGCCGGATCGCCCACAGCGACAAGCCCACGCCGAACTTCGTCTCGCACACGACCCCGCTCACGGTGTTCGCCGAGCTGGGAGTCGTGGGGCTCGCGCTGTACGCGTGGCTGCTGGGGGCGGCGGCGGTGCTGATCTGGCGGGTGACCCGGCGTGACCAGGCACTCGGGCTCGCGCTCGGCGCAAGCCTGCTCGGGCTGTTCGTGCACGCGCTCTTCTACAGCGGCTTCCTCGAGGATCCGCTCACCTGGCTCGTGATCGGACTGGCGGCGGCGTACAGCGTCGCGCCGCTGGCGGCGGAGCGAGAGCCGGAGGTCGCCGCCGCGTGACCCAACGCGAGGGGCTGATCCTCAGCGCCGTCCTGCTCACGCTCGTGGCGATCACGCTGCCCGAGCTGGGCTCCGACCCGTGGCACTTCCGCCCGCCGAGCGTGGATCCGCAGGGGCCGCTCGCGCCGCTGGTGCGCGCCGCCGGCGAGGAGTGGGACCTCGGCATCGCCCGCGCGTCCGCCTTCCTCGCCGCGCTCCTGTGCGGCGGCTTCGCGACGGTGCTCCTCACGCGCTCGCGACCGGCGCTGCCCGCCTGGACCGGCGTGGCCCTGGTGCTGGTCGTCGGGGTCCTGCTCGCCGCTCCCTCCACGCTCCTGCAGCTCGGCCTCCGCGACTCGACCGCCCCCTGGTTCTTCACGAACGACTCGACCTACCAGGTCGAGCTGGGCGGCGACCTCGTGCTCGACGGCCACAACCCGTACGGGCACGACTACACCCACTCCGGCCTCGAGCGCTTCTACACGCGCGACGGCAGCGTGTCGGAGCGGGTGCGGGAGAAGGAGGTTGCGCTGCGCCACTTCGCCTACTTCCCCGGCGCTGTCGTGAGCGCGGCCGTGTGGCGCCTCCTCCCGGAGCCGTTCGACGACTACCGGCTGCTCGTGCTGCTGTCCACGCTCGCGCTGCTTCCGGCCGCGCTCCTGTTCCGAGGGCCGCTCGGCTGGCGGCTGGTGCTGGGCGCCGTGCTGGTATGCAACCCGATCTCGATCCGGTCGGCATGGTTCGGCCAGAACGACGCCCCCAGCCTGCTGCTGCTCGTCCTCGCGTTCGCGCTCGTGACCAGGAGGCGCTTCGCCTGGGCGGCGGCGGCGCTCGCCGGCGCGATCCTGTTGAAGCAGTTCGCCGTCGTGGCGGTGCCGTTCATGGCGCTGATGATCCCGCGCGAGGAGTGGAAGCGGACGGGGCTCACGTTCGCCGGCGTCCTCGCGGTGTGCGCGCTCCCGTTCGTGATCGCCGACCCCGGCGCGTTCTGGGACGACACGGTGAAATACGGCGCGGGCACCTACCGGATCGTGGGCTACGGGCTGTCGGCGATCCTGATCCGGCTGGGGATCCTGGACGACCGCTACGGCAGCTATCCGTTCGCGCTGATCGCGCTGCTCACGTGGGTGCCGCTGACGGTGTGGCTCCTCTATGCGCAGCGACGATCGCGCGAGCTGTGGATCGGGGCGGCGGCGTTCAGCCTCTCGATCCTGTGGCTGATGTTCATCGGCCGCACGTTCAACAACTACTACCTCGTGTGGCCCATGACGGGGGCGATCGTGGCGGCGCTCATGGCGCTAGGGTCGCTCCGTGATCCGGCACGAGGGTGACCCGGGCCGCTGCGCGGTCCTCCTGCCCGGAGTCCGGTACTTCAGCCAGGCGCCGCTCCTCTGGTTCGCGCGCGAGGCGGCTCAGGCGCACGGGTGGTCGGTGGTGGAGGTGGACGAGCGCGCGCCGGCGTCGGAGGAGCCGTTCGAATGGATGCGCGGCCAGGCCCAACGGGCGCTCGACGCCGCGAGCGGCGCCGCCACGGTCGCGGTGATCGGGAAGTCGCTCGGCAGCATCGCCGCCACGGTCCACGACGGACCCGCCGCCTGGCTCACGCCGCTCCTGACGCGCCCGGAGATCGTGGAGGCGCTCGAGGCGACCCGCGCGCCCACGCTGCTGGTGGGCAGCCCCGCCGACCCGAGCTGGGGCGACGGCACCGTGCCGGACAACCCGGCGCTCGAGGTGCTCGAGCTGCCCGGCCTCGATCACTCGATGCAGGTCAGCGGCTCTCCCTCTTCCTCTCTCGACGCTCTCCGGACGGTCACTGAGCGCGTTTCTTCTTGGCTCGCTGCTTTGCCAGATACTCCTTGACCACCTTCGAGCCCTTGCGCGCGAACGCGTACTCGTGCGCGCGACCGGTCACGTACAGCCGGTCGCCGTCCGAGATGACCGGGTTGGCGTACTTGCCGGCCGGGAAGTGCCACTCCTGGTGGCCGTCGCTGGTCCGGAGGGCATAGGTGCCGTCCGGGCCGCGGGCCACCGAGCGCTGGGCCGCCTCGCCGCAGCTCGAGCAGACCGCGTAGTACACGAGCCCGGCCATCACCGTGGGCGCGGCGTGCACGGCGCCGTGGGCGTCCCGTTGCCAGCGCACGTCCCCGGTGGCGGCGTCGAGCGCGTAGAACTTGCCGTCGTAGGTGCCCACGAACACCTTCTTCCTGTAGACGGCCGCCGCGCCGTAGATGTAGCTGCCGAGCGGTCGTGCCCACAGCAGGTTGCCGGTCTTCGCCCCGAACGCGTACATCGTCCCGTCCGTGTTGCCGATGTAGACGCGCCCGTAGGCCACCGTCGGCGTGGCGTACCAGAACTCGGTGCCCGCGCTCGAGCTCCAGAGAAGCTTTCCGGTCTTCGCGCTGAGCGAGTACAGCGTGCCGCTGTCCGACCCGATGAAGATCCGGCCGCGCCACCAGGCCGCCGAGGTGTTCACCTGGTTGTCGGCCGGGAAGCGCCAGATCCGGTGGCCGTTCTTGGCGTTGATCGCGTGGACGCCGTGGTCCCAGGAGCCGATGTAGAGCCGGTTGCCGTGCAGGAGCGGCGAGGACTCCACCGGCTGCGTCTTGTAGCGCCACAGCTCGCGTCCGGTGTTCGCGTCCCAGGCGACGACGAAGCCGTCGGCGCCGGCCTGGTCCTGCGCGCACACGACCGGGTGCATGTAGGACTGGTAGACGACCTTCCTGCCGATCGTCGGCGAGGAGGCCGCGCAGCGGTTCAGGCTCTTCCGCCACACCACCCGGCCGTTCTTCGCGTTCAGCGCGAAGAAGAGCCCCTTCTGCTGGGCGAGGTACATCTTGCCGTAGCCGAGCGTGGGCGGGAACTCGAGCGTGTCGTGCGCGTCGATGGTCCACAGCCGCTTGTAGGGCGGACGCATGTGGTACGGCGAGATGTGCTGGCGCCCGTCGTCATAGCCATAGGTCGGCCACGGCCGCGGGTTCTCCGCCTTCGGCGGCGGCTTGGGCTCCGGCTCCTCGGTCGTCACGAACTCCTCGGTCGCGGAGCCGCGCTTCTCGGGCGGTTTGTCTTTGCTCGTCACGTACAGGACCGCCGCGACCGCGATGACGATCGCGACGAGCCCGCCTCCCACGAGCAGGCGTCGTCGAGTCACGGGCCGCAGGATGGCAGGCTGTGCGCAAGCACCGGGCGGTGCCCGGTGCGCAGCGATGGGTTCCCCCTCATGGTGTCGAGCCGCCTGAGAGGAGCTTCCAGATGCGCTTTGTCACTTGCGGGAGCTCGAGGCTGAGGGCCGACTCGTTCAGCTCGCGCGCCCACTGCGGGGTGCCCGAGCGGATCACGATCCCGCCCCCGAGACCGAACGCCACGAAGGCCGGCTCGCCCGGGTCGCGCCCCGCCTCGCTCATCCGGCGGGCCGACTCCGGGAGGCCGCTGGTGGTCTCGAAGACGGTGAAGTCACCGACGAAGCCGGACACGCCCTCGAACAGGCCGAGACTGTCCTGGAACACCGTGAGCGGCGCCGCGCTGGTCCTGATCGTCTTCGTGCGCTCGCCGAGGGCGTCCTCGCGGCGCCGCGGCGTCGGATCGCTCATCACGGCGCCCTTCAGGGTCACTGCGCGCCGGAACGATTC
>DASUYU010000026.1:0-23132 GCA_036377235.1 Thermoleophilaceae bacterium | reverse complement strand
GCCGTGGTGGCGGGCAGCTTCTCGCTCGCGGACGCGACGCTCGACTTCGTCCTGGCGGCCGTGGGCGGAGTCGCGATCGGGCTCGTGGTGGGCTGGGCGATCGCCGAGATCCGCCAGCGCACGACGGATGCACAGGTCAGCATCACCATCTCGCTGCTCACCGGGTACGCGGCGTTCGTCCCCGCGGATGCCCTCGGAGCTTCGGGCGTGCTGGCGACCGTCACCGCCGGCATCTACATGGGCGTCCGCGGGCCGCGGATCCTGCCGGCGCGCATCCGTCTCCAGGGCTTCTTCGTCTGGGACATCCTCGACTTCCTCGTCAACGCGACGCTCTTCGTCCTGATCGGGCTCCAGCTCCGGATGGTCGTGGACGCGCTGCACGGCTACTCGACGGGCGAGCTGGCCGGGTACGCCCTGGCGGTGAGCGCCGTGGTCGTGGGCACGCGGCTCGTGTGGCTATTCACCGTCCCGTACGTGATCCGAGCGCTGGACCGGCGGGAGAGCCAGCGCGCGCGGCGGTCGCGGGCCTCGTGGCGGCTCGTGATCGGCTGGAGCGGCATGCGCGGTGCGGTCTCGCTCGCGGTCGCGCTGGCCATGCCGCTCAAGACCGACTCGGGCGCCGGCTTCCCGCAGCGCGACCTGATCATCTTCCTCACGTTCGCGGTGATCTTCTTCACGCTCGTGGTCCAGGGTCTGACCCTGCCCGCGCTGATCCGGCGTCTCGGGGTCACCGACGACGGCACCGACGCGAACGAGGAGCTGCGCGCCCGACTGGTCGCGACCAGGGCCGCGATCGCGCAGATCGACGCTCTCAGCGCCGAGGAGTGGACCCGCGACACATGGTCCAGATCGTGCTTTCGGCCCAGCGCGACGCCCTCCTCCAGCTCCGAGCCGACGGCGACCTCTCGAACGAGGCGATGAACCGCATACTGCGCGAGCTGGACCTCGAGGAGTCCCGGCTCGACTGACGGCCGTGCGCTGACCATCGCGTTGGCCTGATCTCAGCTATACCCCAATCGGGGCGCCCCGATTCGAACGGGGGACCTCCGCCACCCAAAGGCGGCGCGCTACCAGGCTGCGCCACGCCCCGACGCGACGGAGTCTAGTCAGCGCACCCGCTCACGAGAGCGGCATGGCCTAGACCGCTCCGGCCGCGTAGGCCGAGTACATCAGGACGATCGAGGCCGCTCCCAGGAGGGCCACGCCGGTCACCGGGACGGCCTTCGCGCCCATCGGGCGCGTCTTCTCGTGGATCATCACCGCGGTCAGCAGCGCCATCCAGACCAGGCTCGCCACGCCGGCGGCGAACATCACCAGCATGAGCGCCCAGCAGCAGCCCACGCAGAAGGCGCCGTGGCGTGCGCCCAGCCGGAAGCCGCCCGCCGGCCCGCGCTCGTAGTAGCGCGTCAGGAACTGGGCCGGGTGGCGGCACTTGTCGAGGCAGGCGTCCTTGAGCGGCGTGAACTGGAAGACGCCCGCCAGGGCGAGCGTGGTGCCGCCTATCCACCAGTCGTGGTGCCGCAGCCACTCGCTCGAGTTGACCGCGGCGTGGATGCCGGCGTCGAAGCAGAAGGCGGCAAGCCCGAACGCGCTCCACATCACCGCGTAGCCGCCGATGAAGGCCGCCATGGAGCGCCCGCGCTGCGGCGCTCGCTCCGTCGCGCGCGAGTACAGCCGCACCAGAGGCAGGCTCGACGGCAGCATCATCGCCGCGATCATCACCTGCCACGCGACCAGCGCTATCAGCGCCGCCTCCAGGAAGGGCGGCCGGTCGCCGGTCAGCAGCGAGTCGTGGTTTGCGAGCGCGGCAACGCCGGCCACCTGGGCGCCGATGGCGGCGGCCCAGGCGGCCGCTATCCCGACCAGGATCGGCCGGGGCAGGCTGGTCACTCGCCGCGGAAGTCGATCTTCCAGTCGGACTGGATGGCGTTCTTGCCCTCCAGCTCCCACTGGCCGATCCCCTCGACGTCGACCTTCTGGTGGTCGGCCCTCGCGACGTAGGCCGGCGAGCCCGGCACCGTCGAGAAGATCGAGTTGTTCAGCGTCGTGATGCTGCCGTCCGGGCCTCGGTACGGCTGCATCGTGCAGTCGATCTTGCCCTCGACCTTCAGCGTCCCGGCGCCGTCGACGATCGAGTGATCGATCTTGGCGCGCTCGATCGACACGCGCTCGCCGATGAGCTGCGCAAGGTCGGCAAGCGGTCCGCCCAGCGCGCCGCCGAAGCACTGCAGCAGGGCGTCCATCTGCTCGTCGGTGGCGCGGTCGTCCACGAGCACCGCCTGCTTCCAGTTCCCCTCCAGGATGTTCCCGGGGATGTGCACCACGCCGATGAGCGTCAGCCCGCTCACGTCGACGCCGGTGATGGTCCCCTTCGTCAGGTTGTACGCGACGACCGACTGGCAGTACCCGTTGTCCGGGTCATCGCCGATCCAGCAGGGGCAGAGCGTGTCGCAGTTGCATACCTCCAGGAGGCTGCCCTCGAGCTGGTAGCCCTGGGTCGTCGCCTCAGGGCTCGCTTCAGTGGTGGCCATTCCCACTCCTTCTATATCGGGGCGTCCTGCCGACTATGACCCCCCGCCCGAGCCGATGCAAGCGCGCTAGGGTGGCCGGTCGCGTGGCCGATATCCAGCCGCTCAGGACGCTTCGCTATGACACCTCGGTCGCCGGGGCGCTCGGCGACCTCGTCGCCCCTCCCTATGACGTCATCGACGACGCCATGCGGGCCGAGCTCGCGGGCCGGAGCGAGCACAACGTCGTCCGGCTCGACCTGCCCGAGAGCTACGAGGGCGCAGCCGAGACGCTCGCGGATTGGCGCGAGGCGGGCGTGCTCGTCGACGAGGACGAGCCGGCCATGTGGGCGCTGCGCCAGGACTACACCGCCCCCGACGGCAGCGAGCGCACCCGCACCGGGTTCTTCGCGCGCGTGCGCGTGGAGGACTACGGCGCTGGGCGCATCAGACCCCACGAACGCACCCATCCCGGGCCGAGGGAGGACCGGCTCCGCCTCACCCGCGCCACGCGCGCGAACCTCTCCCCCATCTTCAGCCTCTTTCCCGACTCGAGCGGCGGCGCACGGGAGACGCTCGGCCAGGTGACCAGCGAGGAGCCGTTCGCCGAGGTGACGGACGACGAGGGCACTCGTAACACGCTCTGGCGAGTGGCGGATCCGGACCGGATCGCGGCGCTCCAGGGCGCCCTGGCCGACGCCGAGCTCCTCATCGCCGACGGCCACCACCGCTACGAGACCGCGCGCGTGTACGCGGACGAGATCGGCGGCGAGGGCGACCACCGGTACGTGCTGATGCTGCTCGTGGCGCTCGAGGACCCGGGCCTCTTGATCTTCCCCACGCACCGCCTGCTCTCCGGGCTGAAGGAGGACGCGGACAAGCAGATCGCGATCGCCGAGACCGCGCGGCGCGACTTCGACATCGAAGAGCTGTCCGGCCCGCGCGAGCTGGAGCCGTCGCCCGGGAACGACCGCGTGACGTTCGGGTACATGGACAGCCACTTCAAGCGCCCGTTCCGGTTCACCCTGAAGGACCAGTCGATCGCCGACGAGGCCCTTCCCGGGATGCCCGAGCCCTACCGCAAGCTCGACACGGCGGTGCTCGAGGCCGTCTTCCTGCGCGGCGCCCTCCACATGTCCGAGGACGACATCTCGCACCTCCACGGGCTCGACTACTCGAAGAACCTGGACGACGCGATCGAGCGCGTGGAGACCGGAAAGGCCGACGCCGGCTTCTTCATGCGCCCCACCCCGGTCGAGCAGGTGCGCGAGGTGGCGGCGACCGGCGAGTCCATGCCCCCCAAGTCGACCTACTTCTACCCGAAGGTCCCCACGGGCCTCGTGTTCAATCCCCTGGCGTGACGAAGATCTATACGCGCAAGGGCGACGACGGGACGACCGGCCTCTGGTACGGCGGGCGGGTGCCGAAATTCGCCGGGCGGCCGGAGGCGTACGGCTCGATCGACGAGGCGGCATCGGCGCTCGGGCTCGCCCGCGCGGCGGCCGAGCGCGACGGCGAGCTCTACCGGGACATCCTGCGCCTACAGAACGAGCTGTTCGTGGCGGGGGCCGAGCTGGCCACGGCGCCGGAGGCGGCCGAGCGGCTCCAGCCCGGCGTCTCGAAGGTCACGCTCGACATGGTGGACCGGCTCGAGTCCGACATCGACCGCTACATGGCGCGCGTCGAGCTCCCGCCGAAGTTCGTGATCCCGGGCGGTACGGAGCTGTCGGCGCGGCTCGACGTGGCCCGCGCCGCCGTTCGTCGCGCCGAGCGCCGGGTAGCCGAGCTGAAGGCGGCCGGCGACCTCGCCGACGACACCGTCCTGACCTACCTGAACCGGCTCTCCGACGCGGTGTACGCGATGGCGCGCTTCGCCGACGAGGCCGAGCCCGAGCTCTTCGAGGGGAGAGGATGAAAGCAACCGCACGACGCGAGGACGGCAAGCTCCGGCAGTCGATCCAGATTCGCGACCACAAGATCGACGCCGACGAGCCGAAGGACCTCGGCGGAGAGGACTCTGGCCCGAGCCCGCAGGAGCTGCTGGCCGCGAGCCTCGCCGGCTGCACCGCGATCACCATGGAGATGTACGCCCAGCGCAAGGGCTGGGACATCGGCGAGGTGACCGTCGAGGTGGGTTACGAGCCGGCGCAGCGCGGCTCGCCCACGCGCTTCACGATGACCGTGAACTTCCCGAAGGAGCTGCCGGAGGATCAGCGCGAGCGGCTCATGCAGATCGGCGCCAAGTGCCCGGTGCACCGGGTACTCGAGGGCGAGGTCATGTTCGAGGAGTCGGCCGAGGTCGTCTGAGTCAGGGGGCGGCGGCGCGCTCCCACATCTCGAAGCTGCCGAACGGGCGGTAGCCGGCTCGCTCGTACACCCGGTACCCGAGCGCCGTCGAAACGAGCGTCGACGTGCGAATGCCTCGCTCGGCCGCGTCCACGAGCGCGTGTCCGAGCAGATGTCCGGAGATGCCGCGCCCGCGCGCCTCGGGCACGACGGCCACGCATTCCAGGTCCGAGTTGTCTTCGTGGTCGGTCATCAGCAGGCACCCGACGGGCTCGCCGTCGTCGTTGGCCACATACACATGGACTCCCTCGCCCGGCACGTTCCGCAGCGCGCGTGTGAAGGAGTCGGTGCCGAATCCGTAGGCCCGGTCGTTGAGCGGGCCCACCACGGAGACGTCGCCCTCGGCGGTCCACTCGGGGAGCGCGTCCGCGGCCGGGCGCTCGAGCCCCTCCAGGTCGTGCGCCATCGCGACCGGCTCGGCATCGAGCCTGTGGCCGCGCGCCTCGAGGAAGCGGGCGGCCTCTTGGTCGCCCGGCCACACCCAGACCGTCCAGTTCGCGCCGATCTCGGCGTAGGCGCCCGCCACCTCTTCGTATGCCTCCTCCAGCGCACCGGCGGTGCGATACACGACCCCGTTCGCCACGGCCCGCTCCGGCGCCGCCACCACGATGGCTGCGCGCAGGCCGTCCCGCTCTACGGTGCGCGCGCCCTCCGACGCGCTTCCGCAGAGCCCGTAGAACGCGAACAGCCCCTCCACGACTCGCTCGATCACCGCGCCATTGTGGAGCACTAGAGTCGGCTCCGCCATGCGCGAGCTGCCGGTGCCCCCGCACTTCGACCCGGACCGCGTCGGCGAGGTCTGGCGGGTGGACTACGAGCAGCGGGCCCGGGACGCCGCCGCGTGGGCGGCCGAGCACGGCATCCGGCCCGCCTCGGCGGACTCGCCGCGCGTCTGCCTCCTGGCCGTCGACGTCCAGAACACCTTCTGCATCCCGGGCTTCGAGCTGTTCGTGGGCGGCCGCTCGGGAACCGGGGCCGTGGACGACAGCCGCCGGCTGTGCGAGTTCGTCTACCGGAACCTCGACACGATCACCCAGGTCTTCCCGAGCCTCGACACGCACCACGCGATGCAGGTGTTCCACGCGATCTGGCTCGTGGACGCGGAGGGGAACCACCCTCAGCCGTACACATTGGTGTCGCCCGAGGACGTGGAGGCCGGGCGCTGGCGGGTGAACGAGGCGGTCGCGGACGCGCTCGGGCTCGACGCGGGCTACGCCGCCCGCCACCTCGCCCACTACACGCGGGCGCTGGCCGGCGGCGGCAAGTACAACCTCACCATCTGGCCGTACCACGCGATCCTGGGCGGGATCGGCCACGCGCTCGTCTCGGCGGTCGAGGAGGCGCTGTTCTTCCACTCGATCGCCCGGTACAGCCAGCCCGACTTCCAGGTGAAGGGCGACAACCCGCTGACCGAGCACTACTCGATGCTGGGCCCGGAGGTCACGGAGGGACCGGACGGCGAGCGCCTGGGCGGCCTGAACACCGCCCTGATCGAGAGGCTGCTCGAGTTCGACGCGGTGGTCGTGGCCGGGCAGGCCAAGAGCCACTGCATCGCGTGGACGATCGACGACCTGCTGGAGGACGAGAGCGTCCGAGGCCGGCTGGCCGAGCGCACCTACCTGCTCGAGGACTGCACCTCTCCGGTGGTGGTGCCGGGCGCAGTGGACTACACGGACGAGGCGAACGCGGCCTTCGAGCGCTACGCCGCGGCCGGCATGCACGTGGTGCAGTCCAGCACTCCGATGGAGCAATGGCCGATCTCAGCCAATTACTCCTGACGGCCGAGGAGGCGGCCGAGATGGACGCGCCCGGCTCGAAGGACGCGGCCGTGCTCGTGCCGCTCTACCGCGACCCTCTTTCGACCATCCTCACCGAACGCCGGTCGGACCTCCGCCGGCACGCCGGCGAGATCTCCTTTCCGGGCGGACGCCAGGATCACCCGGAGGAGGACCTGCGCGCAACGGCGCTGCGCGAAGCCCACGAAGAAATTGGCCTCGACCCCGGCAGCGTCGAGCTCGTGGGTGCGTTACCTCCGGTCGGCACCTTTGTGACCGGTTACCGCGTCTTCCCGTTCGTGGGGATCGTCCAGCCCGGCCAAACATGGCGCCCTCAGGCAAGCGAGGTCGCCCAGGTCCTCGAATTTACGCTGGCCGACCTCATCGACGGACATGAGATGCAACGCCTTCTGCGCAAGGGCGTCCCGATAAAGACGCCGACCTACACCGTCAACGGCCACCTCGTGTGGGGGGCGACCGCGCGGATACTCCAGTCGCTCCTGGAGCGGCTGGAACCGATCCTCTAGACGTCCTTCTCGATCGGGACGGCGACCATGTTGCCCCACTCGGTCCACGAGCCGTCGTAGTTCTTCACGTCGTCCTCGCCGAGCAGCTCGTGCAGGACGAACCAGGTGTGGGCCGAGCGCTCGCCGATCCGGCAGTAGGCGATGATCGGGTTGCCGTTCACCACGCCCCTGTCGCGGTAGAGCTCGCGCAGCTCGTCGGCCTCCTTGAAAGTGCCGTCGTCCTTCACGGCCTGCGCCCACGGCACCGACGCCGCGCCCGGGATGTGCCCGGCGCGCTGCGCGCCCTCCTGCTCGTAGCCCGCCATCGCGATCAGCTCGCCCGAGTACTCCTGCGGCGAGCGCACGTCCACCAGGCTCGTGTTCGAGTCGAGCGCGGCGAGCACCTCGTCGCGGTAGGCGCGGATCGACTCGTCGCCCTCGCGGGCATCGAAGGTCTGCGCGTCGTAGGCCGGAACGTCGGCCGAGGTCGGCCGCCCCTCCGAGATCCACTTCTCGCGCGGCCCGTTCATCAGCCGGACGTTGTCGTGGCCGTAGTACTTGAGGTACCAGTAGGTGTACGCCGCGAACCAGTTGTTCCGGTCGCCGTACAGGACGATCGTGTGGTCGCTCGAGATGCCGCGGCTGCCGAGCAGCTCGCCGAATTCGGCGGGGCCGAGGAAGTCGCGCTTCACCTGGTCCTGGAGGTCCTTCTTCCAGTCGAAGCCGATTGCGCCGGGAATGTGGGCCTCGGCGTAGAGGGCGGGGTTCTCGTCCACCTCGACGACACGGATGGATTCGTCGGAGAGGTGGTTCTCCACCCACTGCGTGTCGACCAGAACATCCTTGGCGTATTCGGACATGGCGCCGGAGGGTAGCCAAGCGGAGGCGCCATCGGGAGTAGGAGGCCGCCTTCCGGAGTATGCTCACGCGCGCTCATGGAGCACGCTCCGCTGCGACCCGTGCCCGCCCGGCCACCCGGTCCGGTCGACGCCGCGACGGCGCTGAACGAGGTGGCGTCGTGGCTGCCGGAGCTGGATCAGCCGGCCGCCCGCGCGTTCGCGCTCGTGGTGGTTGCGGAACGGCCCCGCGCCGAGGTGGCGGAGTCACTCGGCGTGTCAGGACACGAGCTCGGCGCGCTGCTGGCCGCCGCCCGCAAGGAGCTCCGCCAGACCGTGGTGACGCTCGGCGGCAGCGGCTGGTGCGAGCGAGCCGAGGGACTGATCTCCGACCGGTTGGACAGCGTCCTCGCCGACACCGACGTGCGTCGCCTCGACGTGCATCTCCGGAACTGCGGCCGGTGCGTCGAGCACGAGCGCCGGCTGGTCCAGGCCACCGACGCGCTCGTGATCGGCCTGGGCGGCCGCCCGTCGCCGGTGGCGGGCGCGCCGGCTCCGCTGGTCGAGGCGGTTCAGACGAACTACGGCACCGAGGAGGACATCGTCCCGGCCGCGCCGGCAACTCCTTCGCCGGCCACCGCTTCGCAGCCGACCGAGAACGAGATCGCCGCGGCGGCGGAGGTGCTCGTCACCAGGCGAACACATGGTCAGATCGCCGCGGCCGTCGTCTGGAACTCGATGGTCGCGATCTCCATCCTGCTGGCGATCGTGACGATCGCGGTCACGATCATCGGGATCCTGGGCGGCCACCTCTAAGACATCGTCCGCTCAACGGCCCTCTTCATCGCCTCGATCCACGCTTCGTGCCCGGCGGGGTCCGCGCTGACGACCTCCACACGTATGCGCCACGTCTGCGACGCCTCGCGCACGATCTGCGCCCCGCCTTCCAGCAACGCGGCGTCCACCACGCCTCCCGCCTCGTAGACGAACCCCCTCACCGGCGTATCCACGAGATGCTCCACAAACGTCCGGAGCCGGTCGCCGTGCACACCAGGCGAATCCGAGGCGCTGCCCATCAGCCAGCACACGACGGTGACCCCATCGAGCAAAGGCACGAGCGTCGCGAGCCGGTCCGGATCGGCCACCACCCCCTCGATGCCGGCAGTCTGAAGCTCGGCAACCCGCTCGGCCGACCGCGTCGTCCCGCGAATCGCATGCTCCGGAAGAGCCCGCGCGAGCGCGAGTCCCCGGCACCCGCAGCCGACTATGAGGACGCGCGCCAGCGGCTAGTCCTCGCGCGCGCGACGGCGCAGCTCCTCGCGCCATGCCCGGTCGGCCGCCACCTGGGCTCGGATGTCGGCCTCGGTGACCTCGGGGCGGCCGCTCGCGCGGCGCCGGCGGTTCTGGGCCTCGATCATCTGGTCCACGTCGTCGATCTCCAGCTCGGCCTCGACCTCCGGCGAGCGGGTCGGGCGCCAGTCCACCTGCTCGGCTCCCGAACCCGGGTACCAGCGACCGATGGCGAGGAAGATCCCGGTCAGGACCAGCCCGCCGATCACGACGAATGCCGTGAACTCGTCCACGCGGGCCGAGTGTACGCTCCCGCCCCATGCCTGACGCCGTAATTCTCGACGCTGTCCGCACGCCGATCGGCCGCTACGCCGGCGTGCTTGCGCCCGTGCGGCCCGACGATCTCGCGGCGCGTGCGATCGCCGCCGCCGTCGAGCGCAACGGCATCGACCCAGCGGCGGTGGACGAGGTCTACATGGGCTGCACGAACCAGGCGGGCGAGGACAACCGCAACGTGGCGCGGATGGCCTCGCTGGTCGCGGGCCTTCCGCACGAGGTTCCGGGCGTGACCGTCAACCGGCTCTGCGCATCCGGCCTCGAGGCCGTCGTGCAGGCCGCCCGGCAGATCCGGCTCGGCGAGGCGGACCTCGTGCTCGCCGGCGGGGTCGAATCCATGTCGCGCGCGCCGCTCGTGATGCTGAAGCCCGAGCGTGGCTTCCCGCGTGGCGACGGCCGGCTCGTGGACACCACGATCGGCTGGCGGTTCGTCAACCCGAGCCTCGCCGAACGCCACTCCACCGAGTCGATGGGCGAGACCGCCGAGAACGTGGCCGAGCGCTACGGCGTCTCGCGCGAGGACCAGGACGCGTTCGCGCTCGAGTCGCACCGCCGTGCGGTAGCGGCCGCGGAGGCCGGCCGGTTCGACGACGAGATCGTCACCGTCGAGGTACCCCAGCCGAAGGGCGACCCGGTCACGATCCACGCCGACGAGGGCCCTCGCTCCGACACCTCGCTCGAGCGCCTCGCAAAGCTGAAGCCCATCTTCCGAGACGGCGGCACCGTGACCGCCGGCAACGCGTCGCAGATCAACGACGGCGCGGCGTGCGTGGTGGTGGCCGGCGAGGAGCGCGCCCGCGAGCTGGGTCGCGAGCCGCTCGCCCGGATAGTGAGCAGCGCGTCCGCCGGCGTGGACCCGGCCGTGATGGGGATCGGACCCGTGCCCTCGACCCGGAAGGCGCTCGAGCGGGCCGGACTCGAGCCGAAGGACATCGACCTGGTGGAGCTGAACGAGGCGTTCGCCTCACAGGTGCTCGCCTCGATGCGCGAGCTGGGCTTCGACCACGACCGCCTCAACGTGAACGGCGGTGCGATCGCGCTAGGCCACCCGCTCGGGTGCTCGGGCGCCCGCCTGATCGGCACGCTGGCCCACGAGCTGCGCCGTCGCGGCGCCCGCTACGGGGTGGCCACGATGTGCATCGGCGTCGGCCAGGGCATGGCCGCGGTGATCGAGAACCCGGCGGCCTAGGGCCACCAGCGCTCTCAGAAAGACGGCGGCCGCGCCCCGGAGGAGCGCGGCCGCCTGGGTGGTCCGATGGACCCCTTGTTATCGGCGCGCGTGGCGCTCGCCGCGCTCGTGCGAGTCGGTCGCGCCGTTGTGGTTGTCGTCCGTGCCTGAGTCGGTCACGTCGTTGCCGCGGCCGTTCCCGCTCGAGTCGGTCGCGCCGTTGTGGTTCTCGTCCGAGTTCGAGTCGGTCACCTGCTGGCCGTGGCTCGAGTCGGTGTTCCCGTCGTGGTTCTGGTCCGAGTTCGAGTCGTCGGCCTTCACGCGCTGGGCGTTCTGGTCCACGCTCGAGTCGCTGTCGCCGTCGTGGTTGTCGTCCGAGTGCGACGCGCCACCACCGGTCACGGCGTTGTTGGTGTCGCCGCCCGCACCCTGGTTGTCGTCGGCCTGCTCGTCGTCGTCATCGTCGTCGCCGCCGCCGGGCCCGGAGTTCCCGTCGCCGTCGTCACCGTCGCCACTCGCCTTGCCGGTCACCGCGAGCGCCTTCCCGATCAGCCCATGATCGAGGTCGAGCGCCGCGGTGGCGAACAGCGTCGTGCCCGAGAAGAGCACCAGCGCGACGAAGAATGTGAGGAACCGCCGTGTGAACGACAGCTCGTTCCCCAGGAGGTCCTCAGGACCCTCCGCGAGACGTAGATATGCGTTGGAAGGGTGCATGTGACTCGAAACCAGCGAGGGCACCCAAACTCACGCGGCCTGGCGCGATCACGCGATCCGCTGCGGCCCGCGGCGGCCGAACACCAGCTTCGATGGAAGCTCGGCGACCAGAGGCTGCAGCATCCCTGCAAGCTCGGCCGCCGTGGGGCGGCGTGCCGGGTCCTTCTCGAGGCAGGCCAGGATCGCGTCCGCCAGAGCGCCGGGCACGGGCCCGCTCCACGGCCGCGGCTCGTCCTCCAGCTGCGGATAGCGGTCCTCGAGCGGCGCCTCGGGGTCGCGGGTGCGCGGCCGCCGGAAGGGCAGCCGGCCGGAGACGGCGTGGTACAGCGTCGCGCCGAGGCCCCACACGTCCGCCGGCGGGCCCACGTCGCCGCGCGGATTGCACTGCTCCGGCGGCATGTAGGCGTTCGTGCCGATGTAGTCGGTGAGCAGCTTTGCGCGCTCGGTCGTACGCGCCAGGCTCAGGTCGATCACCCGCGGCGGGATGCCCATCACGAGGTTGTCGGGCTTCAGGTCGAGGTGCACCCAGCCCGCCCCGGCCATGTAGTGGATGACCGACGCCACGTGCAGCCCGAGCGGAAGCGTCTGCTCCACCGGCAGCGCGCCGTTTCGCTTGATCATCCGCCGCAGAGTCGGGCCCTCCAGGTGCTCGACCACGAGGTGCGGATGCGGCCCGTCGACGTGCGCGTCGAACGCGCGCAGCAGCACGGGGTGCGACAGCGCCTGGAGCGCGTCGACCTCGCGGCGCAGCCCCCGCAGCGCATACTCCTCCTCGACGAGGTCCGGCCTCAGGATCTTCGCCACCATCACACTGAAGCGGTGGTCGTCCCAGACCAGATACACCTCGTACCGGTTGCCCCCGCCGAGCGGCTTGAGCGTGGCCCGGCCGGGGGCTATCTCATGCCCCTGGGGGAAGTTCCATGACTGCTTCTCGGACACGACCTCGCGCATCTTGCAGAATCAGGAACACATGATCGACTTCGAACTCACTGACGAACAGAAACTCATCCGCGAGACAGCGCGCGAATTCAGCGACAAGGAGATCGCTCCGCGTGCCCGCGAGAACGACCGCAACGAGCATTTCGACACCGAGCTCGTCAAGAAGATGGCCGACATGGGCTTCCTCGGCGCGATCGTTCCCGAGGAGTACGGCGGCCGCGCCGTGGACTACATGACCTACGGCCTGATCGTCGAGGAGATCGGCCGGAACGACTCCGCGATGCGCACCGTCGTGTCGGTCGTCACCTCGCTCGTGTGCTCCTCGATCGTCCGCTGGGGCACCGACGAGCAGAAGCGGAAGTGGCTCCCCGACCTGTGCACGGGCGAGGGGCTCGGCTGCTTCGGGCTCACCGAGCCCGACACCGGCTCGGACGCCTCGAACCTGAAGACCCGCGCCGAGAAGATCGACGGCGGCTGGCGCATCAACGGCGGCAAGATGTGGATCTCGCTGGGGAACTACTCGAAGCTCGCGATGATCTTCGCCCAGACCGATCCGTCGAAGAAGCACCGGGGTCTCGCCTGTTTCCTCGTGCCCACCGAAGCCGACGGCTTCTCCTCGCAGGAGATCCACGGGAAGCTGGGCCTCAAGGGATCGGACACGGCTGAGCTGTCGCTCGACGGCGTGGAGGTCGGCGACGACGCGCTGATGGGCGACATCGGCGACGGCTTCAAGATCGCCATGTCCGCGCTCGACTCCGGCCGCTACAGCGTGGCGGCCGGGTGCGTGGGGATCTGCCAGGCGTCGCTCGACGCGTCGGTGGCGTACTCGAAGGAGCGCACGCAGTTCGACCGGCCGATCGCGTCGTTCCAGCTCGTGCAGGAGATGATCGCCGACATGGTCGTCCAGACCGAGGCCGCCCGCGGGCTCGTGTGGCGCGCCGGGTGGCTGAAGGACCAGGGCAAGCCGAACACGACCGAGACGTCGATCGCGAAGCTGTACGCGACCGAGGCCGCCGTGGAGTGCGCGAACAAGGCGATCCAGGTGCACGGCGGGTCGGGCTACGTGGACGACTACCCGGTCGAGCGCTACCTGCGTGACGCCCGCGTGACGACGCTGTACGAGGGCACCTCCCAGATCCAGAAGCTGATCATCGGCCGGGCCGTGACCGGCGAGAACGCGCTGGTGCCGTAGGCGATGGCGACCGTCGCCGCCGAGACCCGCGGGGCTGTCGGCCTCGCCCGGCTCGATCGCCCCGACGCGCGCAACGCGCTCTCGCCGGAGCTGATGGAGGAGCTGGCGGCGGTGTGCGAGCGGTGGGACGAGGACCCCGATGTGCGCTGCATCGTGATCGCGGGCGGCGACAGATGGTTCGCCGCGGGCGCCGACATCAAGGCGATGGCGAAGCGGACGCTGCCCGAGGTGATCACCTCGCCGGCGGCGCGCTTCTGGCCGCGGCTCGCGGCGGTGAGGACGCCCCTGATCGCCGCCGTGTCGGGCTACGCGCTCGGCGGCGGGTGCGAGCTGGCGCTGGCCTGCGACATGATCGTGGCGTCCGAGGAGGCCGAGTTCGGCCAGCCCGAGATCCTGCTGGGGATCATCCCCGGCGGCGGGGGCACGCAGCGGCTCGCGCGCGTGATGGGGAAGCAGCGGGCGATGGAGCTGGTGCTCACCGGGCGCCGCATCGGCGCCGGGGAGGCGCACACACTCGGGATCGTGACGCGGCTTGCGCCCCCCGACGGCTGGCTCGACGCGGCGCTCGAGCTGGCGGCCGAGGTGGCCGAGCGGCCGCCGCTCGCGGCGCGACTGGCGAAGCAGGCGGTGCTGGCCGCGGAGGAGACGGCGCTGACGGCCGGACTCGACCACGAGCGGCGGCTGTACGAGCTCGCCATGGCGACCGAGGACCGCGTCGAGGGCATGAACGCCTTCATCGAGAAGCGCAGGCCGGAGTTCCGGGGCCGGTGACGGTCCTCGGGGTGGTCGGCGCCGGGACCATGGGCGCCGGCATCGCTCAGCTCGGCGCGGCCGCGGGGATGCGGACGCTCCTGCACGACCCGGTGCCCGAGGCGCTCGAGCGCGGGGCGGAGAACGCCCGGCGCGGTCTCGGGAAGTGGATCGAGAAGGGCCGCGCCGAGGAGGCGGCGATCTCGCTCCTGGAGCCGGTCTCGCAGCTCGACGACCTGTCGCCGTGCGAGCTCGTCATCGAGGCGGCTCCCGAGCGCGCCGAGCTGAAGCGTGACCTCTTTGGGGCTCTTTCGATGGTCTGCGGTGACGACGTTGTGCTCGCGACGAACACGTCGTCGATTCCGGTGACCTCGCTTGCGGGCGCGGCGGCGAGGCCGGAGAGCGTCGTGGGCATGCACTTCTTCAACCCGCCGCCGCTGATGCCGCTGCTCGAGGTGATCAGGGCCGATCAGAGCTCGGACGCCGCGGTGCAGCTGGCCACGGAGGTGGGCCGGGCGATGGGCAAGGAGGTCATCGTCGCGGCCGACGGGCCGGGCTTCCTCGTGAACCGCTGCGGCCGGCCGTTCAACGGCGAGGGGCTGCGGCTCCTACAGGAGCGGGTGGCCACCCACGACCAGATCGACCGGATCTGCCGCCTCGGCGGCGGCTTCCGGATGGGGCCGTTCGAGCTTATGGACCTGGTGGGGATCGACGTGGGCTTCGAGGTGGCCAAGTCCTTCGAGGAGCTGTCCTTCGGCGAGCCGCGCTGGCGCCCGAACCCGATCCAGGCGCGGATGGTGGCCGCGGGCCGGCTCGGGCGGAAGACCGGCCGCGGCTACTACGAATACGCCGAGGACGGCTCGTACCGGGCGGAGGACCCCGAGCCGCAAGCGCCCGGCGGGAGCGAGCGCGGCGCCCCCGGCGGCGACGGCACCCTCCTCGCGATCCTCGGGGACGGCCCCCTTGCCGACGAGCTTCGCGAGCGCGCGCGCCGGGCGGGATACGAGCTGCGCGAGGGCGGTCCCTCTGAGCTGGTCATCGACGCGCGGTTGCACCCCGAGGATTCGCCCCCGGGTGGCGCGCCGTTGGCGGTCCTGTGCGCCTCCAGCAGTCTCGCGGCACGCGGCGAGCCCGGCGCGGTGGGCTTCCACCTCCTCCCCGACGCGAAGCTCGTGGAGCTGACCCGGCTGCCCGCGAGCCAGGAGTTCGCCGCCACCGCGGTGCAGGAGTGCTTCGAGCGGCTGGGATTGGTCACGGAATGGGTCGAGGACGCGCCCGGGCTTGTGCTCGGCAGGATCGTGAGCCAGCTCGTGAACGAGGCGGCCTTCGCGATCGGCGAGGGCGTGAGCTCGGCCGCCGACGTGGACACGGGGATGACGCTCGGCCTCTCGCATCCGCGCGGCCCGGTCGCGTGGAGCGAGGCGATGGGCCTCGACCACGTGCTGGCCGTGATCGACGGGCTGTGGAACGAGCGCCGCGAGGAGCGCTACCGCGCCGCCCCACTGCTCCGCCGCGCCGCGGCCCTCGGGCGTAGCCTTCGCGACTGATGGCGACCGCCGACCTCACCGTCCTCGCGCTCGGCCGCCAGGGCGCGAGCGCCAGCGAGTACATCGCCGAGATCCAGCGCCGGCTGGCGCGCCAGGATCGCGTGCGCTTCCGGATGCACGCGATGGGCACCTCACTCGAGGGCTCGACAGAGGACATCCTCGCGGTGGTCGGCGAGCTCCACGCGGTCCCGTTCGACCAGGGCGTGCCGCGCGTCTACACGGTCCTCAAGCTCGACGAGCGCCGCGACCGCCCGGACCAGACGCTCGACGACAAGGTCCGGAGCGTCGAGCACCTGCTCGGCGACGACGACCTGGCCTAGAGGTAGCCGGTCCGGCGCAGGAAGCGCTTCAGGGCGCGCAGGTAGTTGGTGCCGAGCGGGGAGACGTCGAACTCACTGCGGCGGTCGAGCTCGCCGCGGCGGATCGCCGCGCGCACGATCCGGAAGCCGCGGCCGCACTCGTCGAGCAGGCACAGGTCGGCGGCCAGCGGCGTGAGCGCGCCCTTCACGAAGGCGGCCTCGTCGCGGTGCCGGACGCGCGCGTAGAAGCGGCGCATCCGGCGGGCGTGCTGGCGGATCTTCGCCGGGAAGTCGGTGGTCACGACGGGGAAGCGGCGGAGGCTCCAGTGCCAGATGCGGATCGGACGGGGACCGCAGGCGCCGCAGGTGAAGAGGCCGCGGAAGCGGAAGTCGTCGCCCACCAGCTCCAGGACGCCGTCCTTGTCGAGGTCACGCGCCACGAAGCCGCCGCCCGTGTCGAGCTCCGCCCGGCGGTAGGTGTTCGCCGCCGCGTCGTAGCCGTAGGCGAGCACCAGCACGCAGCAGTTCGCGCCGCCCGTGAAGAGATCGACGATCGCCTCCGGCTCGCCGTCCGCGTTCAGGTCGCGCAGGCCCACGTGCTTCCCGGTGAGCGCGGATTCGGTCGGGTTGCAGAACTGGTCGCAGGGCTCGCCGACCGGCTGGTCGTAGAGCACCGCGCCCGCGCGCGTGATCTTGACGCGGAAGTCGCGGTACTCGATGAACCGGAAGCCCTTCCTGCCGCGCGTCCGCTTCACATACGACAGCTCGGCCGTGACGGTGCCATTCGTGGCGGTCTCGACCGTGCGGCTCTGCGCGACCGCGCCCGCCGGCACGAGCAGCGCGACGACGAGCGCGGCGACCAGCGCCGCGCTAACCCGCCAGGCGAACGTCGTCAGGCGTAGTGGCCCGGACACGGTGGTCTCCGTCGAGGAAGGGCATTGGCTCGCACATCTCCATTATCCGCGAGCAGGTCCTGTGGCCGATGTGATCGCCGAGCGCCTCGGGGTTTCCCACGTCCGCCGTCACGAGCAGCGGCCGCCGGTCCTCGTAGCGGCGGTTGATCACCGCGTACAGCTGCTCCAGCCGCCACTCGTTCTGCTTCGCCACCGCGAGGTCCTCCAGCACGAGGAAATCGACGCTGCCGAGCAGGTTGAGCAGCCCAAGGTACGTGTCCTGCGCGCGGTCCTCGTAGGTGGCACTGATCCGCGCGAGCAGCTCGGGGCCGGAGAAGACCGCAAGCGACCGGCGCTCGCGCAGGACCTCCTTCGCCACGCACATGGCCAGGCTCGTCTTGCCGCTGCCGATCTCGCCGAAGAAATAGAGGCCTCGGCCGGTCTCGACGTTGTCCTCCATGCGCCGGCAGTACTTCCGCACCTCGCGGACGATCCGCTGGTCCAGGTTCGTGATCGGCCAGCGCTCGAAGTCCACCTCGAGGTAGCGGCGCGGAATCGAGGTCGCGAGCCTCGCCGCCCGAGCGGCGGCCACCCGCTCGCGCCGGCATTCGCACTCGCGAGCGCCGTTCGTGGCCTCCACCTCGATCCATCCGGTGCCGTCGCACTGGCCGTAACGGCATGGCTCGGTGCGCATTCCGCCCTGCCGTAGATGTGGCGCCCCCCTGGAAACCATGAGCCATCCAATAAAGCACGCCGCCCGGCCGACCCGACGAGCCCGACCGGCGTTCTCCCCCCTCCTTGCGTGATTTCGGCACGATGCCGCATGTGCCGCTCGACGAGTTCCTCGAGGACTACGACGTGAACGAGGTGCACTCGATCCAGATCGCGGCGGCACCCGATGCGGTGATGGCGGCCGTGCGCTCGCTGACGTCGCGAGAGGTGCGTCTCGCGACGGTGCTGATGGCGCTCCGAGGGCTGCCAGCGGCCGTCCTGCGGCCGCGGGGCCGCAGGGGCCGGAGCGACCGAATCCTCGACGCGCCGCTTCTGGACCACTTCACCCGCGGCGGCTTCGTGGTGCTCGCCGACGGGCCGGACGAGCTCGTGCTCGGGGCGGTCGGCCGGTTCTGGAAGCTCGAGGGCGAGATCCGGCGCGTGAGCCGTGACGAGTTCGTCACATTCGCGGAGCCGGGCTTCGCCAAGGCGGTGTTGAACCTTCACGCTCAGGCGAGCGGCGGAGGCACCGTCCTCAGCACGGAGACGAGGGTGAAGCTCACCGATGCCGAGGCCCGGCGCACGTTCCGGCGCTACTGGCGGGTGGTGATGCCCGGGAGCGCGCTGATCCGGCGGGCGTGGCTGCGGGCGATCAGGAAGCGAGCCGAGCGTGGGAGCGTCTGGGACGAACGGCGGCATTGAGGGCGGTCCCAGCCTGGGTTGGGCGCTTGATGCCCATGTGGGGGCAAAAGTCGACCCACCGCGGCCACAGCGGGCCGCGGGCCGCGGGCCGCGGGTCGCGGGCCGCGGGCCGCGGGGCTAGCCGGTGAGGTCCGTCAGTGCTTCGAGGAGGCGGTCGACCTCTTCGTCCGTCGTGTAGTGGAGGAAGCCGGCGCGGACGGCGCCGCCGGTGTCGTCGAGGCCCAGGGCGCGCATCGGCTCGAGGGCGTAGTAGTTGCCGTCCCAGACGTACAGGTCCTGCTCGCCGAGCAGCTCGGCCACATCGCGCGGGCCGCGGCCGGCAACGTTGAAGCAGAAGGTGGGCGTCCGGCCCTCGGGCGTGCGGATGCCGTACAGGTCGATGCCGTCGGGTAGGCCGCTCAGAAAGCGCGCGGTGAGCTTCGTCTCGTGGTCCTCGATCGCGTCGAAGGCCGCGTCGAGCGAGCCGCCGCCGAGCTCCCGCAGGTACTCGATCGCGGCGGTGGCCCCCGCGATCGCCTCGTGCGACTGGGTGCCCGCCTCGAAGCGGTGGCCGGGCGGGATCTCGTCGGCGGGCCGCACGCGGTCGGCCGGCAGCGACTCGGCCAGGTCCGGGCGGATCGCGGCGATCCCGAGGTGCGGGCCGAAGAACTTGTACGGAGAGCAGATCTGCACGTCGAGGCCGACCTGTCGCGCACGGAGGCGCCGGTGGGGCGCCATGTGGACCGCGTCGGCCCACGCCAGCGCGCCCACCGAGTGCGCGGCGGCGGCGATCCGCTCGGCATCCGGGATCGACCCGACCGCGTTGGAGGCCAGCGTGAAGGCAACCACCCTGGTTCGCCCGCCGATGAGTTGTTCGAGGGAGTCGACGTCGAGGGTCATGTCCTCGACGCGCAGAGGCGCCGTCCTCACCACCAAACCGTGGTCCTCCGCCACCACCAGCCACGGCGACACGTTCGCGTCGTGGTCGAGCGCGGTCACGACTATCTCGTCGCCGGGCTTCATGGTCCGCGCCACCGCGTGCGCGAGCTGGAAGTTCAGCGTCGTCATGTTCGCGCCGAAGGCGATTCCCTCGGGCTCGCCGCCGGTGAAGTCCGCGGCGGCCGCCCTCCCCCGCTCCATCACCTCGTCCGACTCGCGCGACGTGCGGAACGCCCCGCCCAGGTTCGAGTTCGAGTCACGCAGGTAGCCGGCCATCGCGTCGATCACGGGCTGGGGAACCTGCGAGCCACCGGGGCCGTCGAAGTACGCGGCCCCGGTGGCGAGCGCCGGAAACTGCCCTCTCAGGGAGTGGACGTCGAGCACACGGCGACCCTACCGGCCGCCCGCGGGACCACGGCCCGGGCACGCCGCCTGCCCGGCACCAGCAGCGCCACGAGCGCGCCGGCCGCCAGCACCGCGGAGCCGACCCACACGGCGGGCACGAGGCCGTCCACGTAGTCCTGCGGCGCGCCGTAGCCGCCGTGGCTCGTGAACACCGTCGCCAGGACGGATACGCCGAGGACTCCGCCGATCTCCCGAATCGTGTTGGTCGCTCCCGACGCCTGCCCGGCCTCGCTCGGCCGGACGGCGCCGAGCACCGCGTTCGCAGCCGGCGCGAACACGAGCGCCATCCCGGAGCCGGCCATGACGAAGCCCGGAATCAGCGCGGCGTACGCCACCTGCGGCTCGGTCACGACCGCCAGGTAGGCCAGCGCCGCGGACTGGAGGGCGAGCCCGGCCGCCATCAGCGGCCTGCTTCCGATGCGGTCCGACAGGAGGCCCGCGACGGGCGCCACGAAGATCGGCATCGCCGTCCAGGGCAGCGTGCGGATGCCCGCCTCGAGCGGCGAGTAGCCCTGCGCCACCTGGAAGAACTGGGCGAGCAGGAAGATCGACCCGAAGGCGCCGAAGAACATGGCCAGCGACACGCCGTTGGTCGCCGCGAATGCGCGGTTCTTGAAGAACCGCATCGGCAGCATCGGCTCGGGCGTGCGCAGCTCCCAGACCACGAACGCCGCCAGCAGGGTCAGTCCGGCCGCGATCGAGACGACCACGGTCGTGCTCGTCCATCCCAGCGCCTGCGAGCGGACGATCCCGAAGACCACGCCCAACAGGCCCGAGCTCGCCAGCGCGACGCCGGGCAGATCGAGCGCCCTGTTGGGCCCACGGCTCTCCGAGAGCAGCGCGAGCGCCGCCGGGATCAGCGCGAGGCCGATCGGCACGTTCAGCCAGAAGATCCACTGCCAGGAGAAGCCGTCCACGACGGCGCCGCCCACGACCGGCCCGAGCGCGACGCCGAGGCCGGACACGCCCGACCAGATGCCGAGCGCGAGTCCGCGCTTCTCGGCGGCGAATGCCTCGCTCAGCAGCGTCAGGGACAGCGGCGTGATGATCGCGCCGCCAAGTCCCTGCACCGCCCGCGCGGCGATCAGAGCCTCGGTGCTCGGCGCGAGAGCGGCCGCCGCCGAGGCGATGCTGAAGATCCCCACGCCCGCCACGAAGACGCTCCGCCGCCCGAGCCGGTCTCCGAGCGCGGCGGCGGTCAGCAGGAGGACCGCGTAGCTCAGCGTGTACGCGTTCACCGTCCACTCGAGCTGTTCGAGGGAAGCACCCAGGTCGTTCCGGATGCTCACGAGGGCATTCGTCACGACGAGGTTGTCGAGCGTGACCATGAAGAGGGCGACCGAGACGATCGCGAGGGTCTGGACGCTGTGCCGGTTCATGTCGATGTGCTCCTTATGATTGATTGATCTATCAGTGACCACAGAAAAAAGAGATGCCGCGCTCAGCCTTCCTCCGTGGGCAGGAAGCGCTCCGGAAGGTCCAGCGCGGCGATCACGTTCAAGAACATCCCGTGCGCGATGAAGTCCCAGGCCTCGTCCTCGGTCGCGCCGCTCAGGCGCACGACGTCGTCGAACAGGTGCACGAACTGGCGCCGCACGGGATCCCGCAGCGCTGGATCGCCGGCCGCGGCGTAGGCCTGGTGCTGGAACATGATCTCCTCGCGGTTCTGCAGCAGGTCCTTGTAGGCGCGACCCATCGCGTCGAGCCGCTCCTCCGAGGTCTCCAGGCCGCGCGCGGCCTCGGCGAAGGCCCCGCGGATCCGGTCGACCACCTCTGAGTTCGCCGCGAGGAAGAGCTCGTGCTTGTTGGGAAACAGCGCGTAGACGTACGGCTGTGAGATGCCGGCGCGCTTCGCGATCGCCGTCGTGCTCGTGGCGTGGAACCCCGAGGAGGCGAACTCGCTCACGGCGGCGTCGATCAGCTGCTCACGCCGCTCCTCGGAGCTGCTCCGCTGCGCTGTGGCCTGCCGTGCCATACGGCAAGTGTATTGATAGTGCTATCAGAAGTCAAGCACTAATCCGAGCGCAGGTCGCGCAGGACGTAGTGCAGGATGCCGTCGTGCCGGTAGTAGAGCCATTCGTTGGGCGTGTCGATCCGGACGCGCGCCTCGAAGTCCTTACCCCCGGACGTGGTGACCCTGAGCGTCTTGGCGCCCTCCTCGAGCGGCTCGAGGTCGAACGTCTCCTCGCCGTCGATCCCGAGTGACTCCGCCGACTCGCCGTCCGGGAACTGCAGCGGCAGGATCCCCATCCCCACCAGGTTCGACCGGTGGATGCGCTCGTACGACTCCGCCAGCACGAACCGCACGCCCAGGAGCCGCGGGCCCTTCGCGGCCCAGTCGCGTGACGATCCCGAGCCGTACTCCTTCCCCGCGATCACGCACAGCGGCGTGCCCTCCTCGTGGTACTCGAGCGCGGCGTCGTAGATCGGCTTCACCTCGCCGTCCTTCGTCGTGTAGCCGCCCTCGGTGTCCGGCGCCAGCAGATTGCGGAGCCGGATGTTCGCGAACGTGCCGCGCATCATCACCTCGTGGTTGCCGCGCCGCGACCCGTACGAGTTGAAGGCCTTCTGCTCGACCCCGTGGTCGATCAGGTACTCGCCCGCCGGCGAGTCCTTCTTGATCGCCCCGGCGGGTGAGATGTGGTCGGTCGTGACGCTGTCGCCCAGCACGGCGATCGCCTTCGCGCCCTTGATCTCCTCGAAGCCGTCGGGCGCCTCGTCCGGCATGTCGTCGAAGTACGGCGGGCGCTTCACGTAGGTCGACTCGTCATCCCACCGGTAGCGGTCGCCCTCCGGGATGTCGAGCTCCTTCCAGTTGTCGTCGCCCTCGAACAGCGCGTCGCCGTACGACTTGTGGAACATCTCCGACTCGATCGCCTTCTCGACCGCCTCGTTCACTTCCTGCTGCGACGGCCAGATGTCGCGCAGGTACACGTCGTTCTGGAGCGGCTCCGTCGTGATGTCCACGTCCATCCGGCCGGCGAGCGCGTACGCCACGCACAGCGGCGGCGAGGCGAGGTAGTTCATCTTCACCTCGGGGTGGATGCGGCCCTCGAAGTTGCGGTTGCCGGACAGGACGCTCGCCACGACCAGCTCGCGCTCCTCGATCTCCTGCGATACCTCCTCCGGCAGCGGACCCGAGTTCCCGATGCAGGTCGTGCAGCCGTAGCCCACCAGGTCGAAGCCGAGCTTCGACAGCGGCTCCAGGAGGTCGGCGCGCTCGAGGTACTCGGTCACGACCTTCGAGCCCGGCGCCAGCGACGTCTTCACCCACGGCATCCGCTCGAGCCCGGCCTCC
>DASUYU010000025.1:0-2823 GCA_036377235.1 Thermoleophilaceae bacterium | reverse complement strand
GGCAGGTCGAGGTGCTCCTTGGTCAGCACCGGCGCCGAGGAGCCGCCCGGGAAGAAGCACTTGAGGTCCCGCCCCTCGGGCGGGCCTCCGCCGAGCCCGTAGATGATGTCCCGCACCGGAACCCCGAGGGGCACCTCGTAGTTCCCCGGACGCTGGATGTTGCCGGAGATGGATACGAGCTTCGTACCGGTCGAGTTGCCCTCGCCGAACTGCTTGAACCAGTCGGCGCCGCGATCGATGATCAGCGGCGCGTTGCAGAGCGTCTCGACGTTGTTGATCAGCGTCGGGCCCTGGTACAGGCCCTGGTTGGCGGGGAACGGAGGCTTGAGCCGCGGGTTGCCGCGCTTGCCCTCGAGCGCGTCGAGCAGGCCGGTCTCCTCGCCGCAGATGTACGCGCCCTTGCCGCGGTGCACGACCAGGCTGAACGAGTGGTCGGAGCCGAGGATGCCGTCGCCGAGGTAGCCCTTCTCATACGCCTCGGCCACCGCCGCGTCGAGGATGTCGGCCTGCAGCTCGTACTCGCCCCGGATGAAGATGAAGCCCTTGTTGGCGCCGGCCGCGATCGACGCGATGATGCACCCCTCGATGAGGAGGTGCGGGTTCTTCTGCATCAGGTACCGGTCCTTGAATGCGCCCGGCTCCGACTCGTCCGCGTTGCAGCACAGGTACTTGTCCATCTCGCCCTTGGGGATGAAGCTCGCCTTCTTCCCCATGGAGAACCCGGCGCCGCCGCGTCCGCGGAGGCCGGACTCCTCGAGCTGGTTCAGCACCGCCGCGGCGTCCATCTCGAGCAGCGCCTTGCGCATCGCCTTGTAGCCGCCGAGCCGTTCGTACACGGCCATCGTGTTGAGGTCGGGCTCGTCGATGTTGGCGAGGAGCACGCGCGTCTCGTTCATTCGCCCTCCTCCGCGTCCTCATCTCGCTCGAGCACGTCGTGGGTGAACGGATCGACGTCCTCGCCGGCGTAGCTCGTGCCGGGCGCGAGCGGCTCGGGCGGAGCGGGTCTGTGTGGTGCGGGTCCCTCGGCGGGCGGCGGGTCCACGTCGGCGGTCTCGGGCCACGCGCCGCCGGCCGGCTCGAACTTCGGCTGCTCGGGCGGGCCTTCGGGCTGCGGCGCCGGGGTTGGCACCGCGTAGCCCGGATCCTCGAGCCCGCGGCCCGGCATCACCGTCTCGCCCGCCTTGAGCTGGCGGATCGCCTCGGGCGCGTCGTCCACCGAGAGCGGCCCCACGTAGCGCCCGGCGAAGGAGGCCATGGGCGCCATGTCGCAGGCGCCGAGGCACTCGAACTCGCGCAGGTCCACGTCGTCGGCCACGCCCTGCGCCTCCGCCTCCGCGGCGAGCGCGTCGTACACGCGGCGCGCGTTCCGCACGTGGCAGGCGACGCTCGTGCACACGTACACGTAGGTGCGAGCGGGCCGCTCGGTGCGCAGCATGTCGTAGAAGGTCGCGACGCTCGAGAGATAGGCCGGCGTGACCTGCATCACCGCGGCCACCTGCCGGATCGCCTCATCCGAGCACCAGCCGTGCACCTTCTGCGCCGCCCCGAGCGCCGGGAGCGTCGCGGAATGGCGGTCGGGATAGAGGCGGATCAGCCGCTCGATCTCGGCGCGCAGCGCGTCCGGCACCTCGACGGACGCGGGGTCCGGGATCGTGGCGGGATCGGCCTCGAGGTCGACGGCCTCGTCCCACCCGGGCGGGAGTGTCGTGGCGCGGATCGCGCCCTCGTCGCGAACCTCCTGCATCCGGTCGGCCACGGTTAGCGGTCCACCCCGCCGAGGATCGGGTCGAGCATCGCCACGCAGGCGATGAAGTCGGCGAGCAGGTGGTCGCGCGCCATCACGGGCAGCGCCTGGAGGTTCACGAAGCTCGGGTCGCGCATGTGCACGCGCGCCGGCTTCGCCGAGCCGTCGGCCAGCACGTAGCAGCCGAGCTCGCCGCGGGGCGACTCGATCGCGGCGTACGTCTCGCCGGGCGGCACCCGGAAGCCCTCGGTCACGAGCTTGAAGTGGTGGATCAGCGCCTCCATCGACGTCGCCAGCTCGTGGCGCGGCGGCAGCGCGACCTTGCGGTTCGGGGTGATGTAGGGACCCTCGGGCAGGCCATCGAGCGCCTGCTCGACGATCCTGAGCGACTCGAACATCTCCTCGATCCGCACGCGGTAGCGGTCGTAGTTGTCGCCCACGCTCCCGACCGGGACGTTGAAGTCGAACTGCTCGTAGCCGGAGTACGGGGTGGCCTTGCGCAGGTCCCACGGCACGCCCGAGGCCCGGAGGAGCGGGCCGGTCACGCCCAGCTCGAGCAGCGTCTCCGACGGCACGATGCCCGTGCCCTTCGTCCGCTGGAGCCAGATCTCGTTGCGGTCGAGCAGGTTGAGGTACTGCGGGATGCGCGTGCGCATCGTCTTGATGAACGCGCGCGTCCTCTCCTCGAAGCCGGGCGGGATGTCCTCGACCACGCCGCCCACCTGGAAGTAGCGCGTGTGGAAGCGCTGCCCGCCCGACATCTCGAACAGGTCGAGGGCGAGGTCGCGGTCGCGGCAGCCCCACCACAGCATCGTGATCGCGCCGATGTCGAGCGCGCCCGTCGCGATCCAGAACAGGTGCGAGGCGACGCGGTTCAGCTCGAGGTGGATGACGCGCAGCCACTGGGCGCGCTCCGGCACCTCCTCGTCCAGCAGGCTCTCCACCGCCATGCAGAACGCCATCGCGTTGAAGTAGTAGGACAGGTAGTCCATCCGCTCGACGAACGGGATCACCTTCCAGTACTGCTGGTCCTCGCAGCTCTTCTCGATGCCGGTGTGGACGTAGCCGATGATCGGCTT
>DASUYU010000024.1:0-15498 GCA_036377235.1 Thermoleophilaceae bacterium | reverse complement strand
TCGAGCTGATCAGGCGAGACGAGACGCCCTCACCCGCTCTCGAACATTTCATCCAGGCGGCGACGACGATTGCCGAGCGGGCTCGTCCGGCGCTGCGAGTCGCGGCATGACGGTGCCCACAGCCACCGAGATGATCGAGGCCAACCAGGGTCTTGTGCGATCCGTCGCGCGGAGGTATCGCGGCCTTGGGGTGCCTTTCGAGGATCTCGTCCAGGAGGGGAACATCGGCCTGATGCGCGCGGTCGAGAAGTTCGATCGCAGCCGGGGGCTGAAGTTCTCGACCTACGCCGTCTGGTGGATCCGCAGCGCCATGGTCCAAGCGCTCGGCGATGCGCGAACGATTCGCGTTCCCGCGCGCGCCGGCCGGCAGTCGGCGGCGATCGCGCGCGCCGAGGAGGAGCTGAAAGAGCCGCGCGCCGCCGCGCCGACGCCCGAGGCCATTGCCGGGCGGACCGGGCTCAGCGTGAGTCGCGTGCGCGACCTGCGGGACGTGGCCCGGGTGACCGCATCGCTGGATCAGCAGGTTGGCGAGGACGGGACGCCACTTCGGGAGCTCGTTCCGGACACGGGTGCGACGGACCCGTGGGCACAGCTCGACGAGCGGGAGACCCGGCGGCAGGTGTGGTCGATGCTCAAGCTCCTCCCGACGCGGCACCGCGAGATCCTGGTACGGCGTTACGGCCTGAACGGCGAGCCACCCCAGACGCACGCGGAAATCGCAACCGGGCTCGACGTGGGTCACGAGCGCAGCAGGCAGCTCGAGCGCGACGCGCTTCACCGGCTGCGCGCGCTCGGCGGTGAGCCATTTGCCGCATAGCCGGGGGACGCCGGCAGAACTACGATGAGCCGCACCACATGGATGCCCGGAGCTCAGGGCGGGGTTGACCGGTGCTCGTCGGCCGTCGCGACGAGTGCGACGTGCTGGATGGCCTACTCGCTGCCGCCCGTGGCGGGCGCAGTGGTGTCCTGGCGCTTCGCGGCGAGCCTGGAGTCGGCAAGACGGCGCTCGTGGACTACGCGGTCGGGGCGGCGTCGGGTTTCCGCGTGGCAAGGGCGGTCGGCGTCGAGTCCGAGGTGGAGCTGGCCTTCGCGGCGCTTCACCAGCTGTGCACGCCCATGCTCGATCGCACGCAGCATCTCCCTGGCCCTCAGCGGGATGCGCTCGGCGCGGCATTCGGACTGATCGCAGGTAACGCTCCTGAGCGTTTTCTCGTAGGGCTTGCCGTACTCAGTCTGCTGTCTGAGACGGCTCATGAGCAGCCGCTTCTGTGCGTCATCGACGACGCGCACTGGCTGGATCGGGCATCGGCGCAGGCGCTGGCGTTCGTTGCGCGGCGCGTGCTGGCGGACCCGATCGCGTTGGTGTTCGCGACGCGAGAGCAGAGCGTCGAGCTCGGCGGGCTGCCGGAGCTGCTGGTCGGAGGCCTCAAGGGGCACGACGCTCGCGTGCTTCTCGGGTCGGCCGTTGACGGGCCTCTGGACGATCGCGTACGCGACCGGATCGTCGCGGAGACCCGCGGGAACCCGCTCGCGCTACTCGAGCTGCCGCGAGGGCTGACGCCGGCCGAGCTCGCGCTGGGGTTCCGCGTGCCCGACGCCGAGCCGCTGTCGGCCCGGATCGAAGAGAGCTTCCAACGGAGGGTCCAGGAGCTTCCGGCCGCGAGCCAGCGATTGCTGCTGATCGCCGCGGCGGACCACCTGGGGGAGGCCGCGAGGACGTGGCAGGCAGCGGGGCTGCTGGGCATCGGCACGGACGCAGCCGTGCCCGCATCGGAGGCGGGATTGCTCGACATCGGCACGCAGGTTCGCTTCCGGCACCCGCTTGTGCGGTCGGCGGTCTACCACGCGGCATCGGCTCAGGACAGACAGGAGGTTCACCGTGCGCTCGCCCAGGTGACCGACCCCCAGCAGGATCCCGACCGCCGTGCGTGGCATCTGGCCGAGGCGGCGTCGGGACCCGATGAGGAGGTCGCCGCCGAGCTCGAGCGGTCGGCAGGCCGGGCTCAGCAGCGCGGCGGCCTGGGGGCTGCGGCCGCATTCCTCGAGCGCTCGGCTGAGCTGACGCCGGAGCGCGAGCGACGCGCCGAGCGGCTGCTGCTCGCGGCCGGCGCGGATCTCGGCGCGGGCGCGCACGACCGCGCGCAGCGCCTGCTGCGGGAGAGCCTCCCGCACCTGCACGACCCCCGGGCACGCGGCCAGGCGCTGGGCATGGAGGGAGCGATCCGGTACGCGGAAGGACTTGGCGGCGACACGCCGGGGCTGCTCCTCGAGGCCGCCTCGGCCCTGCGGGAACTGGATGCGCGACTCGCGCGCGAGACGCTGATGAACGCGTTCCACGCGGCCATGTGGGCGGGAAGCCTGACCAGCGGCACGACGATGGTCGACGTGGCCGAGGCGGCCCGCACCCTGCCGCCGCCGGACGGCGGTGCGACTGCCCCGAGCCTGCTCCTCAAGGGCTGCACCGAGCGTGTGACGGCGGGCTATGCCCCGGCCGTCGAGTGGTGGCGCCGCGCGACCGCGGCCTATCCCGGCGAGCTCGATGGCCAGCCCGTCCCGCAGTGGCTCGGGATGCTCTGGATCGCGACCGGCGAGCTGTTCGACTTCGAAGGTCATCTCGCCGTTGCGCGCGAGCGGTCGCGGCTCGCCCGCGAGCAGGGCGCGCTGGCCACACTGCCCGTCGCACTCAGCTGCCAGGGCTGGGCCGAGCACATGGCGGGGCGGATCGACGTCGCCGAGGCCCTCACCGCCGAGGCCCGAGAGATCGCGGCTGCGATCGGCACCCCTGCGATGCCGGGCGCGCACGAGATCATGCACCTGGCCATGCTCACTTGGCGCGGCCTCGAGGAGGAGGCGAGGGCCCTGGCCGACGCCGTCATGGCCGACGCGGTAGCGCGGGGGCAGGGGTTCGGCGTCTCGATTGCGCAGTTCAACCTCATGGCGCTCGAGCTCGGCCACGGGCGCTACGAGGAAGCTCGCGCGTGCGGCCTGGAGCTCTTCAAGGCGGATGCCCTCTACATCGGCTCGATCCAGCTCGCGGATCTGATCGAGGCAGCGGCGCGGTGCGACGACCTCGAGACGGCACACGCCGCGCTCGAGCGACTGTCGGAGCGTGCTCTCGCCAGCGAAAGGCCGTGGGGTGTGGGCCTGCTCGCGCGCGGGCGAGCCCTGCTCGCCGGTGACGACGACGCCGAGGCCTTCTACGAGGAAGCCCTTGAGCAGCTCGAGCGGTCGGGCGTGGTGATCGATGTTGCTCGAACGCGCCTGCTCTACGGAGAGTGGCTGCGGCGGCGGCGCCGCCGCCGCGACGCCCGCATGCAGCTACGGCTGGCCCACGACATGTTCCAGGCCACGGGCGGCGGCGCGTTCGCGCACCGGGCTCGCGTCGAGCTTCTGGCCACCGGTGAACACGCGCGCGCCCGCGTGAGCGAGACGCTCGACGAGCTGACGCCCCAGGAGAAGCAGATCGCGCAGCTGGCCGCCGATGGTGAATCGAATGCGGAGATAGCCGCCCAGCTGTTCATCAGCCCGCACACGGTCGCTTATCACCTCCGCAAGGTCTACTCCAAGCTCGGCCTGAGCTCGCGCAACCAGCTCGCGGGCGCTATGGGCGAGCAGCGGGAGCCGGTAGGGGCATCCCCGTGAGACTCCGCAGTCGTCTGGCCAACAGCAGGGCGCCGGCGCCGCCTAGGGCGATCGAGGCGGCGGCGATGCCGATGCTGACCGCCGAGCCTGACGCAAGTCCGTGGCCCAGAAGCGCATACGGAGTGGTTCGCAGCAGAGCGCCGACGGCGATCGCGGGCGCGAAGGCCCGAAGGCGCACGGGCGAGGCACCGGCCGCGTAGTACAGACCCGTGGCGGGAACCCCGGGCATCATGCGCGCGGCGAGCACCGCCGCGAACCCTTGTGTCTCGAGCAGGGCATTGACCCGCGCCAGCCTCGCGCTGCGTCGCGCGTACCGGGTCACCGGGCCTCTGAGCACCGCTCGCGCGAGGGCGAAGGTGGCGACGCCTCCCAACACGGCTCCGGCGCAGGCCAGCGCCGTGCCGCCAACCGCGCCGAAGGCCAGTCCGGCACTGGCCGCGAGGACCGGTCCCGGAAAGAGCGCCGGAGTGAGCACGACCCAGGCCGCAAGCGCGACGGCGGGCCCGGCCATGCCGGCGGACAGCGTGAGGTCGCGCAGCTCGGAGGGAGCGTGGGGCAGCCACAGCCATGCCGCACCGATCAGAAGGATCATGGGCACGGCCGCCACAAGGCGTCGGAGCGGCATCACCCGAGGGTAGTGGCGTGGAGATCTCCTGCGTTCTCCATCTCCACACGACCTATTCGGATGGCACCGCGACCGTCGACGAAATCATCGACGCGGCAACCTCAGCCGGCGTCGACCTGGTGCTCCTGACCGACCACGACTCGCTGGGCGCGCGCCGAGACGGCTGGGAGGGGAGGCACGGCGATGCATTCGTGCTGGTGGGGACCGAGGTCAGCCCGAAGCAGGGCCACTATCTCGCCTTCGGAGTGGATCGGGAGATCCCACACACGGCGCGTTCGGCGCTTCAGATCGCGGAGGCGGTCCGGGATGTCGGCGGCGTCGGCTTCGCCGCGCACCCGTTCTCGAGCGGCGGGCGCATGCTGGTTCCCGGCATCGCGCGGCGCATCGTGCGGCCGCACGGCTGGCCGGCGCTCGACGATCCACGCGGCTGCGACGGCATCGAGCTTTGGAGCCTCACCACGGACGCCGCCGAGGCATGGCGCACGCCCGCGGAGGCGGTGCGCTGGCTACGTGACCCCGAGCGGGCGATCGCGGCCGGACCGCCGGCGCATCACCTCCGCCGCTGGGACGAGCTGTCGGTGCTCCGCCGCGTACCGGCGATCGGCGGGCTCGACGGGCACCAGCCCGGCATCCGCGTCCGCGGGCGGGTCATATCGCCGCTCCCGCACCGGCGTACCTTCGACCTGCTTCGAACGCACCTGCTGTGCGAGCGAGCGCTGACCGGCGACGTGGAGAGCGACTGGCAGAGCGTCCGGTCCGCCCTCGCTTCCGGCGCGGCCTGGCTGACCTGCCCGTGCGTGGCTCCCGCGCATGGTGCCCGCCTGTGGGCCGAGCGACGGGACGGCGCCATCCTTCCGATGGGAGGGGAGGGGCCGGCCTTCCCCTCGGTCCTCCGCGTGCGCGTGCCGCGCGAGGCCCAGCTCCGAATCCTTCGCAACGGCGTTCCCTTCCATGAGGCGCTTGGCGCGGAGCTCGAGGTGCCGATAGGGGGCGCGGGCGCCTACCGGGTCGAGGCGCGCATCGATGGCCGCGTGTGGCTTCTCTCGAACCCCGTTCACCTGCGTGCGCTCAGGGCAGGTGGCTCACAACCCTCTCGTGGAGGGGGCGTGGAACGCGGCGGCTGGTGTACCGGGTGAGCGCCCAGGCGGCGAGGAACAGCCCGCCGATCGCCGCGCCAAGGAAGCCATCGGCCAGGTCCGTGACGGTGTCGGTCTCGCCGATGAACAGGTGCTGTCCGAACCAGTTGTCGACCACCCATTCGTAGATCTCGTAGAAGCTCGCTGCGGTCACGCCGATGCACATCGTGATGAGCCCCATGCCGAGCAGCTCCGATGTGCTCCTGACGCGCTCGGACGGATCCGGCACGACATCGAGGCGCGAGAAGCCGATGTACAGGATCGGCGCGAGGCTCATCGGCAGGGTGATGTGGACGCTGTTGTCGTACCACCAGAACTGGCTGAACAGGTGGAGCGCGTTCCCCCAGCCCTGGAAGAACATCGCGAAGCAGAAGACCCAGTCGATCGGGCGCGGGATGTCGAGGGCGCGCACGATGAAGACGGCCAGACCGGGGAGCAGCAGCCGTACGACCGCATCCCAGTCGCCCAGAATGGCGAAGATCAGGGCCCCGATCGGGAAGCTGAGGCGGAACAGGTCGAGCGGGTCGCGCAGGACCGGGTGCCAATCCCTGACGAAGACCAGAGTGACAAAGCGCTGCAGCCACGCCGGCTCGTGCCGTATCGGTTGACGAGGATGAGCGCTTTCGTTCATCGCTTCCTCCGCACGAGCCGACGGGCTACACCGGGTAGGGGGTTCAGGAGCTCGCGGTGGGCAGGGGAGTGGCCTCCGACTGGCCGTTGTGCGCGGCTGCGTCGGGGCGCCCGGCACCCCAGGCCTCATCGACGTCCTTCGGAAGGCGCTTCAGCTCGAACGCGAGCACGACGCGCGTGGCGCCGACCGCAACGGCCCAGATGCCCGCGACCGTGATGAGCGCGGCGAGGGTGGCTCCCGGGTTGGCGAGCGCGAGCACGCCCAACGGGACCTCCAGGAGCCCGAGGATCAGCAGGAGCCACCAGTTGGGAAGCAGCCGGCGGGTCGCGAAGGCGCCCGCGATCGCGAGCGTGCCCGAGACGATCAGCCAGGCCCCGAGGAAGATCGCCACCGCGGTCAGCCCGGGGCCGGGCCAGACGATGATGGCGACGCCCGCTGCGACCGAGAGGAGCCCCGAGAGCACGTTGGTTCGCCTGACACGCGCGTCGATCCCGGACGTGAGCGCCTGCGAGAGGCCCTGGAAGACGAACAGCGCGCCGATGAAGGTGGCGAGCTCTCGAATCGTCCAGTCGATGCTGAAGATGAGGACACCGGCCACGATCAGCACGAGGCCGTTGAGCAGGAGCAGCGTCCAGTTGCGGGCGAGCCGTTCCGCGACATCGCGAGTGAGCTTGTGGCCGATTTCAGGGGCTGTCCATGGATCTACGAACATTGCAGTCCTCCTAAGTCGGGTGTGTGCGCTTAGGCTGGGGCGAGGGGCGCCGAAGTCCTAGACACGGGGCGTCGCGGGGCCATACGTCGGGCGTATGGCTCAGCCCGGCGCCGATCGAGACCGCGGCGCTCGCGCGAACTCGACCACCACGAGCACGGCCAGGAGGGTGGTGAGCAGCGCCGCCACGACCAGCCCGTCGGTGCCGGCGGCGAGCGGCACTGCGCCGAGCAGGGCGACGACTGCCACGAGTTGCGGCACGCTCCGGGCCTGGCCGAGCTTCGATGCGCAGGCCATCAGGCCGCCGAGGAAGAGCGCCGGGCCGCCGAGCGCGACGAGCGCTCCCGCGTCGTCCAGGTCGGCCCGCGGATGCGCGATCACGAGCTCATCGCCGACCGCGACGAGCACGATCCCGGCGATGATCGGGAGATGGAGGTAGGTGTAGATGTCGCGACCGATCTGGCCGCGCTCGACGGCCGTGGCCGCGCGGACCCGCTGCAGCACCGTGCCGGCGAACTGGCCGAAGTACAGCCACCAGAGCGCCGTCGACGACAGGAAGGCGAGCAGGAGCGCGGCCACGACCTCGACGCTCAACCCGGTGTCCGAGGCCGTCGCGCCCGCCAGCACCACACTCTCGCCGAGCGCGATGATCACGAACAGCTGGAACCGCTCGCCAAAATGGGCGCCCTCGATCTGCCACTGGCTCATCGGCGTCTTGCCCGGGCCCGGCAGCCAATAGGTCGCCAGCGGCCCGGCGAGGTCGAGCCCGAGAGCGCCCAGCCACAGCACCCACCGCCACCCGTCGCCGTCGACGATGCCGCCAGCGACCCACAGCGGCGCCGAGAGCACGCTCCAGGCCAGGATCTGACGGAAGTTCTGGTTGAACACTCCGCGCGGCGTGGCCGCGACCACGAACGCGTTGCGGCCGATCTGCAGGCCCGAGTAGGCACACGCGAACAGCAGCGCGTACGCGCCGAACCCCTCCGGGATCGCCACCGCCATCAGCAGGCTCGCGAGCATCACGAAGACAAGCACGAGCCGGACCGGCGCCGTGTCCGGGTCGAACCAGTTGGTCATCCACGTCGTGTAGTTCCACGCCCAGTACACCGCCACGAGCATGAACGCCGTCTGAGCCGCGCCCAGCCAACTGATATCGCCGAGCAGGTAATGCGACAGCTGCGTTACCGCGAAGACGTAGACGAGGTCGAAGAACAGCTCGAAGAACGTCGCCCGGTGATCGGGCTGCCCGCGCGTGCGGATGATCGGCAGGTCCGGAATGATCTGGCTCGCACCGGCTGCCACAGCGCGAGGATAAGGCGAGCCGTGCCGGGGTCGCACCGTGGGAGCTACTGGGTGGTCCCCAATGCCTTTCGGAGCAGTTGCTGTTCCTCTGGAGGAAGCTGGTCGACGTATGCCTGGATGCCCTCTCGGTGCGCCGCGTCGAGCTTTGCGACGAGCTCTCGACCCTGCGGGCTGAGGGCGTATAGACGCTGCTCCTCCAGGACATAGCCGCGACGCCGGAGCCGGTGAGTGGCGGGGTAGGCGACCTCGAGCGAGAAGCCGGCGAGGTCGGCGAGCTCGCTCACCGCGGCCGGGCCGTCGTCCATCTTCAGCGCAAGTGCGAGCAGCAGCCGCAGATCCTCAAAAGACAGCTCGGACTCCTCCGCCCACGCCGCGATCCGTCGCCACCCGAGCAGGTCCATCGCACGGAGCCGCGCCGCGAGCGCCTCCACCAGTGATTCCGTCGAAGCCACGAGCATTTCAGCCTTTCCGTTGGGTTGGTGCCTCCGTCAAGTGGTGGACTGGATGAGCCAGTCCTCGAAGCGAGTTGGCGTAATGCGTGCTTCGTCGCCGGGGGTTAGGGACCGGTCGTCCAGCTCGGCGCCGAAGTACGGGGCGTGGGGGTCGGCCGTCACCTCTCGCTCGTCTCCGCTTGCCTCCAGGACGCGCCGCGCAAGCTCGTCGAGGCGGAACGCTTCGGGACCGGCCACCTCGACGGTGTCGTTGAGCGGTGCGCTGACCGCGACGTCGACCAGCGTGCTGACGACGTCATCGGCTGCCTCGGGCTGGACCAGGGCCGGCGACAGGCGCACGACGTGACCCTCGGTGCTCGAATCGGCGATCCGGCGGATGAACTCGAAGAATTGCGTTGCGCGGACGATCGTGTAGGGGATGGGCCCGGCCTTCACCGCCTCCTCCTCTGCGACCTTCGCGCGGAGGTAGCCGCTCTCCGGAAGCCTGTCGGCGCCGACCACCGACAGGATCACGTGGTGCCCCACGCCGGCGTCCTTCTCTGCGGACAGCAGGTGGTGCGACGAGGTCTCGAAGAAGTCGAGCACCGCGGCGTCGTCCCAGGCCGGCGCGTTCTCGACGTCGACGACGACCTGCGCCCCTTCCAGGACGTCGGCCAGCCCTGCGCCGGTGAGCGTGTCCACGCCCGTGTCGGGCGCGGCCGCCAGCGCGTCGTGTCCGTCCGCACGCAGCTTCTCGACGAGCTTCGACCCGATCAGCCCGGTTCCGCCGATCACAACGATCTTCATCCGAGGCCCCTTCTCTCGCGTTCTCAGCAGACTCCCGTAGGCGCGGCACGGTCGCATCGGCCAGGTGGCCAGCCTGGCTGGCCAGTCGCTAGGCCCGCAGTGAGGCGAGCTTCTGCTCGAAGCTGGTCATCGCCTCGCGGTGCAGGAGAAGTCCCCAGCTCACCCGGGCGACGCCGAGGGCGGCCAGCTCGGCGAGCGGCGGAGCCTGCGGCAGGCGGACCACGTTGACCGAGCCGCGGACCTCCGCCATGAAGCGGCGCAGCGCGTCCGGCTCCCACAGGACGATCGGGAAGACGCAGTCGACGCCGGCCGCCAGGTACGCATTCGCGCGCAGCGCGGCCTCGGGAACGAGCCCCTCCTGGGTACCGGGGCCGGCGCCCGCCAGCAGAGGGCCCAGGAAGACGTCGATCCGGGCGTTGATGACGAGCGGGTAGCCGTCGTCCGCCGCCGCTTGGCGAACCGCCCCAAGCCATCGCGCATGCGATTCGGTATCGCGGAGGGTGGCGGCGGCGTAGTCGCTGTCCTCGAGATTGCAGCCGGCAGCTCCCATGCTGCGCAGCGCTGCGACCAGCTCGGCCGGCTCCATGCCGTAGCCGGCCTCGGCGTCGACGGTGACAGGCACATCGACGCCGCGCGCGATCCGCGCCGCGGCGGCGAGCATCTCGTCGCCCGGCGCGCCCTCGTGGTCCTCGTAGCCGAGCGCGGCGGCCACGCCGGCGCTCGTGGTCGCGACCACGGGGAACCCGGCCGCTGCCACGGCTCTCGCCGTGGCCACGTCCCAGGCGTTCGGTAGCAGGAGCGGGTCGCCGGGACGGTGAAGGGACCGCAGGCGTTCACACCGGGTCTCGAGGTCCGCTGTCGCTGCGACGGTCATGCCCTCGATGCTTCCGGGTGCCAGCCGGCGACCTGGGCGAAGCGCTCGGTAGAGACCCGCTCCCCGTCGCGGCAGACGTTGTAGATGCCGCTGGGCAGCGACAGCGCAGAGAGGAGCGCGCGCCCCGCATCCTTCACATGCAGCGTCGCGCCGAAGTCGCCCATCGGCCGGTCGAACCAGGTGCCCGGGCCGTCGAGGAGCCCCAGTCGCAGGACGACACCACGTCCGCCGGTGCGGGCGAAGCGCTCGGCCTGCTGCTCGGCGGCCAGCGCCGAGTGCAGGATCGGCAGGACCTCCTGGACCGGCGTGTCCTCGGACACCGGGCCGTCCGCCGGGTAGACAAACGTGACGGTCGGTTGGACGTAGACCTCCGCGCCGGCCGCAATCGCAGCGTCGACCAGGATCCTCGAAGCGTCCGCGCGAAGCCGGTCGTTCTCGCGCCAGGCCTCCCGATCTGAGATCTGCTCGGGGGGGCGGATCCGTGTCGCCAGGTGCATGACGCCGTCGACGTCGTGCGTGGCGTCCGCGACCGCGGAGGGGTCGAACAGGTCGAGCTCCTCGTGGCGGGGCATGGAGACCTCATGACCCGCGGCCTCCGCGAGGGGCCGAAGCGCGCAGCCGAGCACCCCGGTTCCCCCGGTGATCAGCAGCTGCATGGGTCTACCGTAGGCGCTCGGCGCCGGTACTTGAATCCGTCATTTGACTCATCCCGCGAATCGAGCGTGGCGGGTAGCGTTTCGTACGAGATGGCCGTCACTCTTGCGCCCGGGTTCCTCGACCGGACCAGCGAGCGCGGGGTGCTCGACCGGGTACTGGCCCACGCGCGCGATGGCGAGAGCGCCGTCCTGGTCGTACGGGGCGAGCCGGGTATCGGAAAGACGGCGCTCCTCCGGTACACCGCCCGTCAGGCCTCGGGGTTCCGGGTGGCGCAGGTCACGGGCGTTGAGGCGGAGATGGAGCTGCCGTTCGCCGGGATCCATCAGCTCTGCGCGCCCATGCTGGATGACCTCGACGCGCTGCCGTCGGCCCAGCAGGACGCGCTGAATATCGCCCTGGGCCTCGCATCCGGTGAGGTGCCGGACCGGTTCCTGGTGGGACTCGCGGTGCTCGGCCTGCTGTCTGCCGCGGCCGAGAAGCGACCACTGCTCTGCATCGTGGAGGATGCTCAGTGGCTGGACGCCGCCTCAGGAGTGATCCTCGGCTTCGTGGCGCGACGGCTGCTGGCGGACCCGGTGGCGATCTTGGTCAGCGTCCGGGAGCCGAGTACCAGGCGCGACTTCGACGACCTGCCCGAGCTCCCCCTTCGCGGGCTGGCTGAGCAGGATGCGCGCACCCTGCTGATGAGCGCCGTCCGCGGTCGGCTCGACGACCGCGTGCGCGACCGTATTCTCGCGGAGACGCGAGGGAACCCGCTCGCGCTGCTCGACCTGCCGCGGAACATGAGCGCAGCGGAGCTGGCCGGCGGCTTCGAGCTTCTCGCAGGAGACCTTCCGCGCCAGCTCGAGGAGCGCTATCACCAGCGCGCCGGCGACCTGCCTGCGGAGACACAGCGACTGCTGCTGCTGGCGGCGGCCGAGCCGGTCGGTGACGCAACACTCGTCTGGCGCGCGGCCGAGGGCCTCGGCATCGACAGGAGCTCGCTCGCTCCGGCAGAAGACGCCCGGCTTGTCGAGGTTGGAGCCCGGGTTCGCTTCAGGCATCCCCTGGTGCGATCGGCGGTATACCGGGCGGCGCCCCTGTCGGAGCGAAGAGCCGCGCATCGCGCGTTGGCGGAGGCCACCGACCCGGATAGCGACCCGGACCGCCGGGCGTGGCATCGTGCTCACGCGGCGGTGGGTGTCGACGAGACGGTGGCGGCTGAATTGGAGCGCTCGGCCGACCGGGCGCGCGGCCGTGGTGGCGCGGCCGCGGCGGCGGCGTTCCTGGCGCACGCGGCTGAGCTGACCCCCGAGCCCGCGGAGAGGGCGAGGAGGGCCGTGGCGGCCGCGCAGGCGAAGTTCGATGCCGGGTCCCCGGATGCGGCGCTCGAATTGCTGGCTACCGCCGAGCTGGCGCCGCTCAACGAGCTGCAGCGCGCGAGGTCGGAGCGCTTGCGCGCGGAGATCACGTACGCCCGCACGCGCGGCGGCGACGCGCCCGCCCTGTTGCTGGATGCCGCCCGGCGCCTAGAACCGGTCGACGCCGCGATGGCTCGCGAGACGCACCTGGAGGCGATGGCGGCGGCGATGTTCGCCGGCCGGCTGGGTGGCGGGCCGGGTGTCCGCGAGACCTCCGAGGCCGCTCGGGCTGCGCCGGCTGCGCCGCAACCCCCACGCGCGGTCGACCTGCTCCTCGACGGCTTGGCGACGAGCTTCGCTGAGGGCTACGCGGCCGGGGTGGCGCCGCTCCGGAGGGCGCTCGGCGCGTTCCGCGACGCGGAGGGACTGACTCCAGGCGACGTACGTTGGCTGTTGCTGGCGTGCCGCCTGGCGCAGGATCTCTGGGACGACGAGCTCTGGCACGCGCTTGCGACGCGCGGGCTGCGCACCGCGCGGGAGACGGGAGCGCTCGGCGTGCTTCCGATCGCGGCCACGTACCGAGCGGCCCTGTACGTGCATGCAGGAGACTTCGGTGCCGCGTCGTCGCTGGTCGCCGAGGCCGACGCGATCATCCAGGCGACCGACATGGCACCGGTGAGGTACGCCTCGCTGATGCTGACCGCCTGGCGCGGCAACGACGTCGACGGCCTCCAGCTGATCGAGTCCGGCCAGCGCGATGCCACGGAGAGGGGCGAGGGCAGGGCGCTCGGCGGCACAGCGTGGCTGACGGCACTGCTGTACAACGGGCGGGGCCGCTATCGCGAGGCACTCGCGGCCGCTCAGCGAGGCTGCGAATACGACGATGTCGGGCTCTTCGGGTGGTCCCTGGTGGAGCTGATCGAAGCTGGCGTGCGCAGCGGCGAGCCGGACGCGACGCGCGGTGCGCTCGAACGCCTGGGCGAGCGCACGCAGGCGAGCGGCACCGAGTGGGCGCTCGGCATCGAGGCCGGCTCACGCGCACTGCTGAGCGACGAAAGACACGCGGAGCCGCTCTATCGCGAGGCAATCGAGCGGCTCGAGCGGACCCGCGGCCTGGTCCATCTCGCGCGCGCCCGGCTCGTATACGGCGAATGGCTGCGTCGGGAGAACCGGCGCGTCGACGCGCGCGAGCAGCTCCGAGCCGCCCACGAGGCGTTCAGCGGCATCGGGGCGGAGGGGTTCGCCGAGCGCGCCCGCCGAGAGCTCGCGGCGACGGGTGAGACCGCGCGGACCCGCACCGACGACGCGCGCAGCGTGCTCACGCCCCAGGAGGCACAGATCGCACGGCTCGCCAAGGAGGGTCTCTCAAACCCGGAGATCGGCGCACAGCTGTTCATCAGCCCCCGCACCGTCCAGTACCACCTCCGCAAGGTCTTCCTGAAGCTCGACATCACGTCACGCAACCAGCTGAGCCGCGTGTCGGCCAGCCACCTCACGCCGGCCAGCGACTAGCCACTCAGGCTGGCGTCGTGGCCGATGCGAGAACGCCCCCGCTGCGGGAGCCTCTCTCCTGCCAGATACCCCTCGAACGGAAAGCGGTGGAGGCATGAGGTACGGCTTCGAATGGACACCGGGCATCGTCCTGTGGGGGATGCTCCTCATCCTTCCGCTCGCCACGCCGTACCTGCTGATCCGGTCCCTCCGCCGGCGCCTCGCGGAGCCGCGCCCAGCCCCGGAACGCTCGGTTGCCGTCGTCGGCGTCCACCTGTCTGCTCTCGGAAAGGAACTCTCATGAAGCCCATCGCAGAGGAGATGCACATGTCCGCCACCACCCGCGCGCCCGTGGTGCTCGAGCAGGCCTCGCAGGAATTCGTCGAGGCGACCGCGAACCCGCCGTACCTCTACGAGCTCACCCCGGCCGAGGCCCGCAAGGTGCTCGATGACGTCCAGGCCGCCGCAATCGACAAGCTTCCGGTCAAGGACCGCTGGATCACCGTTCCCGCCGAAGTAGGCGACGTGCGTGTGCGGATCGTCCGACCGCCCGATGCCGTGGGGACGCTGCCGGTGATCCTCTACATGCATGGCGGCGGCTGGGTGCTCGGCAACGCCGACACCCACGACCGGCTCGTCCGCGAACTGGCCGACGGCACCGAGGCGGCCGTCGTGTTCGTCGAGTACGACCGTTCGCCGGAGGCGCACTACCCGGTGGCGATCGAACAGGGATACGCGACTGCCCAGTGGATCGTGCGCGAGGGCGACGCCAACCAGCTGAACCCCGAGCGCATCGCGATCGCCGGCGATTCGGTCGGCGGCGGCATGACGGCAGCGCTGGCGCTGATGGCCAAGGAACGCGGCGACGTGCGCTTCGTCCAGCAGTCGATGTACTACCCGGTCACCGACGCCGCCATGGACACCGGCTCGTACGAGCAGTTCGCCGAGGGCTACTTCCTCACCGCGAAGTCGATGGCCTGGTTCTGGGACGCCTACGCGCCTGACCTCGACCGGCGCTCGGAGCCCTACGCGTCGCCGCTACGAGCGACTGACGAGCAGCTCGAGGGACTGCCGCCGGCGTTCGTGATCGTCGACGAGGCCGACGTGCTGCGCGACGAGGGCGAGGCCTACGCGGCCCGCCTCCGGGCCACGGGCGTCCCCGTCACGACCGTCCGCTACGACGGCATCACGCACGACTTCATGATGCTCAACCCCCTAAGCAACACACACGCGACGCGTGCCGCCGTCGCGCAGGCCATCGCCATGCTCCGCAAGGCGCTCCACGGCGCCTAGAAAGGATTCAAGTCATGTCCGCATCGCCGAACGTCGTTTCCGGACCCGAGATCACCGAGCGCGAACAGCGGCAGATCGACCGAGCCAACTCGAGCGGCAAGACGCCGGTCGTCTTCATCCATGGGCTGTGGCTGCTGCCGAGCAGCTGGGACAACTGGGTCGGCCTGTTCGAGGAGAACGGCTACGCGGGGGTGACGCCCTCCTGGCCGGACGATCCGGAATCGGTGGAGGAGGCTCGCGCCAACCCCGAGGTCTTCGCGAGGAAGACTCTGAAGCGGGTCGCCGACCACACCGCCAAGGTGATCGGCCGGCTCGACGAGAAGCCGGCCGTGATGGGCCATTCCACGGGCGGCCTGCTCACCTACATGATCGCCGACCGGGGGCTGTCGGCCGCCTCGGTGGCGATCGATGCGGGGCCATTCCGAGGCGTCCTGCCCCTGCCGTTCTCGGCGCTGAAGTCGGCCAGCCCGGTGCTGCGGAATCCGCTCAACCGAGGCCGCGCGATCACCCTCACGTTCGAGCAGTTCAAGTACGGATGGGCCAACGCGCTCGACGACGAG
>DASUYU010000023.1:0-20620 GCA_036377235.1 Thermoleophilaceae bacterium | reverse complement strand
GAGAAGCTCACCGCGGTCCCCGTGCGCCACGTGGTGTCGAAGCCGCCGCGCCCGGAGGTGCCGGCCGGCCCGCCGCCGAAGCAGCCTCAGCGCGTGGGCGGAGTGCTCACCGCGCTCGGCGCCCTGATCACGAAGCGCTAGCTCTACTAGTGCTCGTGGTCGTGCTCGCCGTGCTCGCCGTGCTCGTCGTGCTCGTCGTGCTCGTGGTGGTGACCCGGCTCGCGTACCTTCACAGCCTGGCTCCACTGCACGATGTCCTGGGTGCCGCCGTTCTCGACGAGCGCGAAGGCCTGGACTAGCGCCGGCTTCTCGGTCGTGTAGTCCACGGACAGCGGCTCGAGCTTGGTCTGAACCATCCAGAGCTTCTTCGGAGCCGCGAACGGCGGCTGCTGCTCTGCCTTCAGCGGATGCGCTCCCGGCACGTGCTCTCCCGCATTGCCCGCCGAGGCGGCGATGTTGTCGCCGTCCTGCTGCCAGGCCCACGCGCGCACCCAGACGATGTTGTCGCCCGTGCCGATCGGCCCCATCACACACAGACCGACCTGGTCGGTCCCGTCCATCAGGAGCGGTAGTTCCTCGAAGAACTTTGAGGTGGCCATCGCGAGTCGCTCCGATCGTCTCAGACTCGCGCGGGCGGAGCAAGGTCTGCGCGAACCCGCTCGGCGCCGACCAGGTTGCCCTTGCGCACGTACACGCGAAGCGCCTCGGAGAGCTCGGCGTGCGCCGCGTCCGTGTCGCCGCGCCGCGCGAGCACTCTCGCAAGCACCACGTGCGCGTCCGCGATCTGGTTCAGGTCGTCCGTGCGCTCCACGAACTCGATGCCCTCGCGCGCGAACCGCTCCGCGTCGGGCAGCTTGCCGCGTTCCGCGAGCACCGCCGCCTGAAGGGCGCGCCACATGCCCTGCGAGTGCATGTCGTCCTCGGCCGACTGCCCCGCGCTCAGCAGGGCGAAGCTGCCCGCCTCCTCGACCTGCCCCTGTGCCAGCAGGGCCTCGCCGAGGAAGGCGGCGGTCGTGGACAGCACGGCGCGCTCGCCCATCTCCTCGAGCGCGGCGTATCCCCGCCGCAGCACGCGCTCCGCCGCGGCCGGGTCGCCCGCGAGCATCTCCACGACGGCCGCGTGGTGCGAGACGGCGGAGCCGAGCGACCGCCCCAGCTCCTCGAAGGCCGCCTCCGCCGCTGCGATGAGGGCGCGCGCCTCCTCGAACCGGCCCTCCATCGCGTGGAAGCCGGCCAGCGGCTGCAGCACGTCCGCGGCCGCCACCAGGTTGCCCGCCACATCGGCGCGGATCGCCTCGCACCGCTCGATCGCCGCCCCGACCGGAGTGGGCCCCCAGAAGAGCGACGACGCGATCCAGCCCAGGAGGTCGGTGCGCTCGTGCTCGAGGCCGGCGGCCCGGGCGTGCTCGACCGCCTCCTCCCAGGCCGCCCCGGCGTCCTCGGCGCGACCGAGCAGCCACAGCCCCCACCCGCGCAGCCGGAGCGCGCTGCACAGACCCTGCTCGTCACCGGCCGCCCGGAACACGGGGACCACGCGCTCCACGACGGCGGGTGCCTCCGCGGCGGCGTCCGGAGCACTGCGTCTGATCGCCAGCAGCTGCTGCTGCACGAGCGCGTGCGACAACGCGAGCTCGTCACCCGCCGTCTCGGCCGCCACGATCGCCTCGGCCAGCACGCGCTCCGCGTCTGGTAGTCGGCCGGCCTCGGTGAGTGCCGCGCCGAGGTCGGGAAGAAGGGCCGTGCGGCGCGGATCGTTCTCCGCGAGGAGTGCCGCGGCACGCTCGAACAGGCCGGCGGCGGCCCGGTGGTCGCTTCGCCGCTGGGCCCGCCGGCCCGCCGACTCGAGCCGATCCGCGGCGCGGCCGGCGAGCGCGGCCGTGTCCGCGGGCGTCGCGCCGAGGTCGCGGTGGAAACGGCAGGCCTGCTCGAGGTGATAGCCCACGATCTCCTCGAACTCGCCGAGGCGTCCGGCGTGCGCCTCCTCGAGCCACGCGCCGAAGCGCTCGTGCAGCTCGGCGCGCGTGGCCTTGGGGAGCGAGCGGTAGGCCGCGTCCCGCACGAGGATGTGCCGGAAGCGAAACGCTTCGTCGTCGCCCAGGGCGCCGCGCTCGGGCCGGATCAGGTCGCGCCGTACGAGCTCGCCGAGGCACCGGTCCACGACTGGCCTCAGCGCGGGCGGGGCGAGCTCGTGCATCGACTCGCGGTGGAACAGCGCGCCCTCGACAGACACGTGCGTGAGCAACGTGCGCTCGTCGTCGGGAAGCCGGTCGACGCGCGCGCCGAGCAGTGCCTGGATGGTGGGCGGCACCGGCAGCGTGCCGCCCACGCCCGTGAGCGCCCAGCCGTCCTCCGCCTGCTCGAACAGGCCATCCTCGATCAGCATCGCGAGCAGCTCCTCCGCGAACAGCGGATGGCCCTCGCACGCCGCCGCGACGCGCTCCGCGGCGTCGGGGCTGAGCCCGTCCACGAGGTTGTCCACCAGCTCGCGGGTCTCGGCCGGCCCCAGCGGCTCCAGCAGGATCGAGGTGGCGTTCAGCTTCCCGCCGGCCCAGCCGCGGCGCGCATCGAGCAGCTCCGGCCGCGCGAGGCACAGGAAGAGGAGCGGGGCGCCGCGTGCGAAGTCGGCCATGTGCTCGACGAGGTCGAGGAAGGTCGCCTCCGCCCACTGGAGGTCGTCGAGGACGACGACGAGCGGACGGCGCTCGGCCAGCACCTCGAACAGCCTGCGGGCGGCCCAGAAGATCTTCTCCTCGGCATGGCCGCCCGTGTCCCCGAGGCCCACCGCCTCGGCAAGCACGTCGGCCGCCTGCTCACCCTTCGGATCGCCGCTCAGCTCGGCGGCGAGCGTGGCGCGGACGCTCGCGGGCGAGCCGCCGCCCGCGGCGCGAGCCAGGTCGTGCACCACCTCGTTCAGCGGCCAGTAGGTGATCCCCTCGCCGTAGGGCAGGCAGCGGCCCCGCAGGACCATCGCGGCGTCGCCCAGCCTGGCCGTCATCTCCTCGACGACGCGGGACTTCCCCACCCCCGCCGCGCCGAGCACCGTGACCAGGTGGCAGCCGCGGTCGGCCACCGCGGCGTCGAAGGTCGACTGGAGCGCGCGGAGCTGCTGGGTGCGGCCCACGAGCGGAGAGCTGAACGAGGGCGTCCGGGCGCCGTCCGCGTGCAGGGCCGCCACGCGGAAGCTCCCGTCCGGCTCGGGGTCGAGCGCGACCGAGTCGCGCACCAGCCGGCGCGTGGCGGAGTCCACGGCGATCTCGTCCGGCGCAGCCGCCTCCTGCATCCGCCTCGCCGCGCCCGTCGCGGCGCCCGTGGCGAGTGGGGCGCGCCCGGGCTCGCGCTCGGCGATCACCTCGTCGGTGGCCACTCCGATCCGCGCGCGGCCAGGCAGCATGCGACGCAGCTCGACGGAGGCGCGCACCGCCCGGAGGGCATCGTCCTCATGGAGCAGCGGCACTCCGAAGACCGCCATCAGCGCCTCGCCCGCGTACTCGTCGACCGTCGCGCCATGCCGCTCGAGCACGGTGCGCGCGGCGGCGAGCGCCTGCGCGCTGTCGCGCCTGCGCGCCTCGGCATCTGCGTCGTGGTCCGGGTCCTCGACGAGGCAGGCGAACACGGCCGTCACCGTCTTCCGGATCTCGCGTGGCGGCGCCGGCATGCGACCGGCGTCGCCGAGCGCGCGCAGCTCGAAGACCCGCTCCGGCCGCGAGAGGTCGCGCAACTCGTGCGTTCCGAGATCGACGAGCTCGGTGCCGGGCGGGAGGCTGTCGTGCACGAGCTCCCTCGTCGCCTGGGAGAGCAGCGTCGTGCCGCCGTCGGCCATCCCGCGGAGGCGAGCCGTCCGGTTGAGGGCGGGACCGAAATAGTCGCCGCCGCGCTGGTGGGCCTCGCCGGTATGGAGCGCGGCGCGCACGCGCAGGTCGAGGTCGCCGTGCCAGTCGACCGCCGCGAGCGACTCGCGCAGCGCGGCGGCGCACTCGAGCGCGTCCGTTGCACTCGGGAAGACGGTCACCGTCGAGTCGCCCTCGCCCTTCGTCTTGAGCAGCCGGCCGCGATGCTCCTCGGCGCACCGCGCGATCAGCTCGTCGTGGAGCGCGAGCGACGCGGCCATGGCGTCCGCGTTCGACTCCCACAGCGCCGAGGACCGCTCGATGTCCGTCATGAGAAACGTCACGACGCCGCCGGGCAGCCCGGCATCCGCGACCCTCTGCTGCGGCGGGGGTGGAGCCTCGGGCTCGATCACCGTCAGGGACGGGTCCTGCGCGAGCACCGCCGCCTCCAGCTCCCGCAGCCGCTCCCCGGGCTCGATGCCGAGTTCCTCGACCAGCTGGCGGCGGGCGTCCTGGTAGGCCTGGAGCGCATCCGCCTGGCGGTCCGCGCGGTACAGGGCGAGCATCAGCTGCGCCCGCAGCCGCTCGCGGTACGGATGCTCCTCGACCATCCGCTCGAGCGGGCCGATCACCTCGCCGTGGCGTCCGAGCGCCAGCTTCGCGTCGATGAGCTGCTCGTCGGCTGTCACGCGCAGGTCGGAGAGGCGCGCGATCTCGGCCTGTGCGAAGGGCTCGTACGCGAGGTCGGCGAGCGGCGCGCCCCGCCACAGCTCCAGCGCGCGCTCGAGCGTGTCGAGCGCGCGGGCCGGCCGCTCGGCGGCGAGCTCGGCTCGCCCCTCGTCGAGAAGGCGCTCGAAGCGCTGAGCGTCGACCTGCTCGCCTTCCACGCGCAGCTCGTAGCCATGGCCGCGCGTCACGAGCACGTCCTCCGGCAGCGCCTTGCGAAGCCGCGAGACGTTCACCTGAAGCGTCTTGATCGCGTTCGCAGGCGGCGACTCGCCCCACAGCTCGTCGATCAGCCGCTCGTTCGACAGCGTCTCGTTCGGATGAAGCAGCAGCGCGGCGAGGACGGCGCGGCGCCTGCGGCCGCCGAGTGCTACAGGCCGAGACCCGTCCAGGGCCTCGAGCGGGCCAAGAATGCGGAAGTCCATGCGGGCGGCGGCGTTGCGAAGCCGCTGCGACCTACGTTACCGCGCTGTTGCCGCTCTGTCGCCGCGCTGCAACCGCCCCGGCGCACCATGGCCTCCGATGTCAGCCACCGCCACCACCACCGAGGAGGCAGTAATGGGACAGGTCATCCCCCGGCAGCACCCCGCAGTCGTCCTGAAGAGCCACTACAAGGCCATTCGTGCTCTGCTCGCCGTCGCACTGGTCGCAATCGTCGCGCTCGCAGCGACGGTGGTGATCCTGGCGAACGACGACGACAACGCCAAGGTCTCGGCCCAGCCGAAGGCCGCGGCGCAGCAGGCCCCCGGCGTCCGCTTCGACGGCGGCCCCGACGAGGGCACCCGGGGCATCTCGACCGGCGCCGCGCTCCCGGCGGGCACCCGCTTCGACGGCGGTCCGGACGAGGGCACCCGCGGCCCGCAGTCCTACTGGCAGCAGGCCGATCCCCGCACGAGCTACCAGCCGACGCCGAACGAGGGCTTCAAGCAGCGCGCCGGCGGCCCGCGTCTCATCCCGATGGGGCCGAGCAACTAGCCGAGCGATCCCGAGGGGTCAGAGCACAGCTCTGACCCCTTCCCCCGGCGACTCGAAGGGGTCAGAGCTCCGGCTCTGACCCCTTCGTCGTTCTGCGGGCACCACGGGGTCAGAGCGCAGCTCTGACCCCCTTGCCGTTCCGTCAGGCCGCGACGGTCTCGGGCTTCGCGAGCGCCACGCTCGCCACGCGGTCGCGGTGCTCGCGCGCCGAGCCGAACAGCATCGCGTTCGTCTTCGCGCGCTTCAGGAAGAAGTGCAGGTCGTGCTCCCAGGTGAAGCCGATGCCGCCGTGCACCTGGAGCGACGAGCCGCACACGCGCCAGCCCGCGTCGGACGAGTAGGCCTTGGCCCCCGACGCGGCGGCCGGCAGCGACTCCGGCTCCGAGTCCGCGCACCACGCCGCGTAGTAGGCGCCCGAGCGCGAGCCCTCGACCTCGAGGAGCATCTGCGCGCAGCGGTGCGACACCGCCTGGTAGGAGCCGATCGGGCGGCCGAACTGCTTGCGCTCGCGCGCGTACTCGACCGCCATCTCCATCGCCTTCTGCGCGACGCCCACGGTCTCGGCCGCGAGAGCGGTCGCGATCCGGTCGCCCGCGGCGAAGCAGTCGCCCCCGAGCGGCTCGCCGCGGTCGGCGCGAACGCGGGCGAAGCGGCGGGTGCGGTCCATGGTCTCGAACGGCTCGATCTCGGCGGCCCCCGCCTCGACGACGCTGGTGGAGCCGTCGAAGCCGATCAGCACGATCACCTCGGCCGTGTCGGCGTCGGGGACGAGCCGCGCCTCGCCGTCGCGCACCACGCCCACGGTGCCGCGCGCCTCGCCCGAGGCGATACCCGGCAGCCAGCGCTCCTTCTGCTCGTCGGTGCCGGCGAACTGGAGTGCCAGCCCCGCGGCCGCGTTCGACAGGAACGGAACCGGTGCGAGCGCGTAGCCCAGCTCCTCCATCAGGATCACGAGCTCGACGACCCCGAGTCCCTGGCCGCCGTGCTCCTCGTCGATGAAGATGCCGGCCCAGCCGAGGTCGCACATCTCCTTCCAGGCGTCCTCCTCGTACTTCTCCGCCTCGGCGAGCTCGCGGACGCGGTCCGGCTTGAACCGCGCAGCGAGCATCTCGTTCGCGGTCCGCTTGATCGCCTGCTGGTCGTCCGTGAAATCGAAGTTCATATCCCCTACCTCAGCTTCGGCAGGCCGAGCACCCGCTCGGCGATGATGTTCTTGAGGATCTCGGTCGTGCCGCCCTCGATCGAGTTGGCGCGCGAGCGGAGCAGCCTGTACGTCCAGGGGTTGTCCCACTCGGCGGCGTCCTCGCCCAGGATGTCGGCGGCCAGCTCGGTGAGCGTCTGGTGGATCTCGCCCCACTGCCACTTCGGGAGCGAGCCCTCCGGTCCCGGCACGCCGCGCTTCATGATCTGAGTGAGGCCGCGCCACGAGTTGAGTCGCAGCAGCTCGACCTCGATCGCGAGCTGCGCGATCCGCTGGCGGATCACCGGGTCCTCGTCGACGCCGCGGTCGCGTGCGAGCTGCGTCACGTCCTCGAGCGCGATCCGCATGCCGGCGGCCGAGGCGGCGCCGAGCCCGGCGCGCTCGTTCATCAGCGTGGTGATCGCGACGCCCCAGCCGTTGCCCACGCCGCCGACGACGTTCTCGTCGGGGATCCGCGCCTCCTCGATGAACAGCTCGTTGAACTCCGGCTCGTTCGTGATCTGGTGGAGCGGGCGGACCTGAACGGCGTCCTGCTCCATGTCCATGATGAAGTAGGTCAGGCCCTGGTGCTTCGGCGCGTCCTGGTCCGTGCGCGCGACGAGCATGCACCACTTCGACTTGTGCGCGAACGTCGTCCAGACCTTCTGGCCGGTGACGACCCACTCGCCGTTCGACTTCACGGCCTTGGTCTTGAGGCTCGCGAGGTCGGAGCCCGACTCCGGCTCCGAGAAGCCCTGGCACCAGATCTCGTCGCCGGTGAGGATCGGCTGGAGGAACCGCTCCTTCTGCTCGTCCGTGCCGTGGTGGATCACCACGGGGCCGCCCATGACCATGCCGAGCACGTTCGCCGGCTGGGGCGCCCGCGCGCGGGCCATCTCCTCGCCGAACAGCGCCTGCTCGACGAGCGTGGCGCCGCGGCCGCCGTACTCCTTGGGCCACGAGAACCCGGCGTAGCCGGCGTCGTACAGCTGCCGCTGCCACCTGCGCCGGTGGTCGAAGGCGGCGTCCTCGCCGGGCGGGTCGTCGCCCGGGTGGTTCTCGGCGAGCCAGGAGCGGAGCTCGTCGCGGAAGGATTGCTCGGAGGGCGACAGCGTGAGGTCCATTGGCGGGTAATGTACCAAGGCGTACACAACGTGGAGGCCACACCCGAGATCCCCCGCCGGCTCCCCCGAGGCACCCACGGCCTCGACCGCTCGCTCGTGGCCGCGTCCCAGCGCACGCGGCTGCTCGAGGCGGTCGGGCGGGCGGTGGCGGAGAAGGGCTACTCGGCCGCCACGATCGACGACATCGTGCGCGACGCGGGCGTCTCGAAGAAGACCTTCTACGAGCACTTCAGCGACAAGCTCGACTGCTTCCTGGCCGCATACGAGGCGGCGAGCGACCAGCTCCTGGAGCACGTGCGCGCCGCGCAGGAGGGTGCCGATCGCGAATGGCTCGAGCGCACGCGCGCCGGCATCCACGCGTATCTCCGCTGGCTCGCCGCCGAGCCGGCGCTCGCCCGCGTGTTCCTGATCGAGATCGCGGCCGCGGGGCCGGTGGCGCTCGAGCTGCGCGAGCGGATGCGGGACCGCTACGCCGACCGTATGCGCGAGCTGCAGACGGCGGGCGACGTGCCCGACGAGATCTTCCACGCCGCGGTGGCCGGAGCGGACGATCTCGTCGTGCGACGCCTGCGCGAGGGCGGCGACCTGCTCGAGCTGGAGCCGGCCCTCCTGTATCTCCAGGTCCGGCTGCTGTCCTAGCCCCCCAGCAGGCCCACCAGCTCGCCCACCTGGGCCGAGTTGGCATCCCAGTTCACCGGGACGCGCTCGCCGCCGAGATGCAGCGTGCCTCCCCGGTCGCCGGTCCGGGGGCGGCGGCCGTCGGGCTCGATGTGAATCTCGCCGCGGGACCACGAGCCGATCTCGCCGCGCTTCACCTTCACGACCACGTCGATGCTGGAGGTCTCGCCTCCGCCCTCGGACCACGGGCTCAGCCCAAGCGCGATCACGCGCGTGTCGGTGACCGCGAGGCAGAACTCACGCGGGAGCGCCTTGTGGCGGCGCGCCTTGACGAGCTCGACGAGCGCCCAGCCGGTCATCATCGACTTGAGCGACTGCGCCTTGCCCTGCGTGATCAGGCCCCCGGCGACAATCTCCTCCTCGAACCATCCGGTGAGATTGAGACGCCTCTTGAACGACTCGGGCTCCGCGACCGGGACGCGCAGCTGGTCGGGGTTCCTCTTGTCGAACAGGCTGTCGAGATCGGGGCCGATATCCGGCATGAACAGGTCGATTGCGACCTGCGCGGCTTCATCCAACATGAGCACTCCTCCTTGTCGTTTACGCAAGGGAGAAGTTCGTCGTCAGGCCGGCCCCGCGACAGGGGGTGAAACCGACCACCGCGTGTCGGTTTGCCGCCTAGCTGCTCTTCGCGGCGGCCTTGCCGCCCTTGCGCCCCGCCGCCTTCTTCTGGGCCGTGTTGCCGCCGCTGCCGCTGCCGCTCGACTTCCGGCTCCGGCTGCTGCCGCTGCTCTTGCCGCCGCGGCTGGACGAGCCCTCGGAGTTCGAGATGGCCGCGGCCCGCGACTTGCTCATGCCCTTCTTGCGCAGGCCCTCGTACTGCTTGTCGTTCTTCACGCTGGGTCCGTGATCCTTAGCCATGCCGCCGATTTACCCGTCACCGGGGCCGTGAATCACGCTGCAGCCCGCGAAGCAGGCGGGCGGCTATGCCGCGCAGCGTCTCCTTCCCGTACGCGTGGCTCGGACTCGACGTGATCAGGATCGCCACCGCCAGCCGGCGCCGGCCGCGGCGCAGCAGCGCCACCTGGTGGTCGGCCCAGCCCGTTCCGGAGCCCCAGCCGCCCTTGAAGTAGAGCGCCCACCCGCGCGGGCGCACGCGCGCGATCCCCCAGCGCTGCGACGGGACGATCGAACCCAACAGGCGGAGCGCGTAGCGGCGGTGGCGCCTCGGGACGTAGCGGTCGATGCGAAGCAGGAAGCGGGTCTGGTCCGCCACGTCGATCTGCGACAGCCCCCACGGCCGGGTGGCGTGGAAGCGGTGCATGTGTACGCGCCCCGCCAGCCGGGCGAGGCCTCCCATGCCGACGATGTTGCACACCCGCGACGCCGCCGCGTTGTCGCTGCGCCGGATCATCGGGCCGAGGAGCGCCCGCTCGCCCGCGGTCAGCCGCCGGTCCCGCACTCCGGGCCGGCGCAGGTACGCCACGAGCAGCATCGGCTTCAGCACGCTCGCCGACGGGACCGTCCGCTCAACGCCGACCCCGCGCAGCCTGCGCTCGGTGCGGACCCCGAACGAGATGCCGCCCGCGCGGGTGGCCGCGTAGGAGGCCGCATCGCGGATGTGCGGCCTCCAGGCGGCGGCGGACGGCGCGCCGAGCAGACCGAGTGTGAGCAACACCACATAAATTCGAAACGCGGACGTTGCATAAATGATCCACCTGTGCTTCACTATCGATACGCAACCGTTTCGTATCGGATAGGAGAGCAGATGTCATCGACAGCACAGACCATCCACGACCGCCGCTGGTGGACTCTCGTCGTCCTGTCCACGGCGCTGCTCGTCATCTCCCTGGACAACACGATCCTCAATGTCGCACTACCGACGATCGAGCGCGAGCTCGGCGCGACGAGTGGCCAGCTCCAGTGGATCGTCGATTCGTACACGCTTGTGTTCGCCGGGCTCCTGCTCACCATGGGTGCTCTTGGAGACCGCTTCAGCCGCCGCGGCGCGCTCGTGTCCGGCCTGACGATCTTCGGCGCTGCCTCGTTCGCCTCCGCGTTCGCCACGTCGCCGGAGATGCTCATCACGACCCGCGCCCTGATGGGCGTCGGCGGCGCGCTCATCATGCCCACCACCCTGTCCATCCTCACCAACACGTTTCCCGCGCATGAGCGGCCGAAGGCGATCGGCATCTGGGCCGCCGTGGCCGGCATCGGCGTGGGCGTGGGCCCCGCCGCCGGCGGCTTCCTGATCGAGCAGTTCAACTGGAAGGCGGTCTTCCTCGTGAACGTGCCGATCGTGATCGCGGCGCTCGCCGCGGCGCCGAAGTTCGTGCCGGACTCGAAGGATCCCGCGCAGGCGCGGCTCGACCCGGTGGGGGCGCTGCTCTCGACCGTCGGCCTGGGCGTGCTCACGGCGGCGATCATCCAGGCGCCCGACTGGGGCTGGACCGACGGCATGATCCTCGCGGGCTTCGGCACGGCGGCCGTCGTGCTCGCCGCCTTCGTGATGTGGGAGCTCACCACGGCCTCCCCCATGCTCGACGTGCGCCTGTTCAGGATCCGCCGCTTCTCGGGCGCCAGCGGCGCCGTGACGCTGGTGTTCTTCTCACTGTTCGGGGCGATCTACTTCCTGACCCAGTACCTCCAGGACGTGCTCGACTACTCGCCGCTCGACGCGGGTGTTCGGACGCTTCCGATTGCCGCCGGCCTGATCGTGGGCGGCCCGATGTCGGCGAAGCTCGCGACCCGGTTCGGGACGCGCACGGTCGTCGCTGCGGGCCTCATGACCGTGTCCGGGGCGCTCCTGCTGCTCTCGAGCGCGGACGTGGACAGCGGCTACTCGCTGATCGCCGCGTCGCTGGTCCTGATGGGCCTCGGGATGGGCGCGACGATGGCGCCCGCCACCGAGTCGATCATGAGCTCGGTCCCGCTGAACAACGCCGGGGTCGGCTCCGCGATGAACGACACGGTGCGGATGGTGGGCGGCACGCTCGGCGTGGCGATCCTCGGGAGCCTCCTGTCCAGCAGCTACGGTGGCGAGATGGAGCCCGCCGTGAAGTCGCTGCCGGACTCGGCGGCGAGCGCAGCCTCCGACTCGGTCGGCAACGCGGGTGTCGTGGCCGACCAGATCGGCGGCAGCGCGGGCGCGGCGCTGAACCACGCGGCCGAGGCCGCGTTCACGTCGGCCATGAGCTCCACGCTCACGGTCGCCTCGGCGGTCGCCCTCGTGGGCGCGGCGCTCGCTCTCGTCGTGCTCCCCGCACGGCGCCGCGAGCGGGCCGAGAAGCGTGCCTTCGCCGCGATGCAGCCGGAGCCGGCACACGCATGAACACCGACGCCAAGACGAAGCAGGCCCGCCCCCGTGGACGCCCGCGCAGCGAGGAGGCCGAGCGGGCCATCCTCGACTCGACGCTCCGGATGGTCGGAGAGCACGGGGTCGCGGGCACGACCATCGAGGGGGTCGCCGCGGACGCCGGCGTCGGCAAGACCACCATCTACCGGCGCTGGCCGACCAAGACCGACCTGATACTGGCCGCCATCTCCAACATCGTCCCCCCGGGCGACCCTCCGGACACCGGCACGATGGCGGGGGACATGGCGGCCCTCGCCGAGACCCAGCGGCGGCGGCTCGCCGGCTCGGGCCTGTCCGGCATCGTCCCGCGCGTGCTGGCCGAGTCGATGGGCGACCCGGATCTGCACCGGGACTTCGTCGAGAGAGTGGTCGAGCCGTTTCGCGGCATGCTCCGCCTGTTCATCGAGCGGGGCATCGAGCGCGGCGAGCTGCGTCCCGATCTCGAGGTGGAGCCGCTCGTGGACCTCCTGCACGCCATGCCGATCTACCGGATCCTGATGTCGCGCGGAGACCCGGCCGCGCTCGAGGAGGTTCCCGGCGCCTACCTGCCGATCCTCGCCCCCGGCATCCTCAATAGCTCTTCGGGAGTCCCAGAGAGTGCTCGGCCACGTAGTTCAGGATCATCTCGCGCGAAACGGGCGCGGTCCGCGTGAGGCGGACCCCCCACCACATGTCCGAGAGGCCGTACTCGAGCGCGAAGCCGTTGCCGCCGTGCGCCTGGATCGCGCGGTCCACGCACTTGATCGCCGCCTCGGCCGCGGCGTACTTCGCCATGTTGCTGGACTCGCCGGCGCCCGGCGCGCCCGCGTCGTAGAGCGCGCACGCCTTCTGCATCATCAGCCGCGCCAGCTCCAGCTCGATCTTCGCCTCCGCGAGCGGGTGGGACACGCCCTGGTGAGTTCCGATCGGCGCGCCCCAGACCGCCCGCTCGTTCGCGTACGCGGCCGCCTTCTCGAGCGCGCGCCGGCCCGCCCCGCACGCCACTGCGGCGCCCATGATCCGCTCGGGGTTGAGCCCGTCGAACACCGGGCCGAGCCCGCCGCCCTCGCCGCCGATTAGCCGCTCGTCCTCGAGCTGGACGTCGTCGAAGAAGAGCGTCCACTGCTTGTCGGGGCCGAGGTACGGCATCGGGATCGCGTCGCGGGTGAAGCCGGGCGTGTCCACGTCCACGATCGCGAGCGACGGCAGGCCGAGGGAGCCGTCGGGCAGCCTGCTGCGCGCCACCACCAGCACGGCGTCCGCGTGCTCGACGCCCGAGATGTAGGTCTTCTGCCCACGCAGCAGCAGCCGGTCGCCTCGCCGCTCGACCGAGGTGGCGAGGTTGTGCGAGTTCGTGCCCGCGTCCGGCTCGGTGATGGCGAAGGCGATCTTCGTCGTGCCCGCCGCGATCCCGCGCAGCCAGCGCTCCTTCTGCCCGTCGGTGCCGTGGCGGGCGAGGATGTTGCCCACGATCGCCGGCGACACCACGATCAGGAGCAGCGACTTGCCCGCGGCGGCGATCTCCTCGCCCACCGTGGCGAGCCCGCTCATGCCGAGCCCGCCTCCGCCCCACTCCTCGGGCAGGTTCACGCCCAGGTAGCCCTTCTCGGCGAGCGCGTCCCACAGCTCGGTCGGCGGCTCGCCGGCGGCGTACTTCTGTCGCGCGTAGTCCTCGGGGAAGCCGTCGCAGATGCCCCGCACGGCCGCGCGAATCTGGCGCTCCTCGTCGGTCGGGACGAGCTGGAGGACGGCTTCCGTGGCGGCGCTCATAGCGGCATTGTTAGCGTGCGCCGCCTGGCCACGCGCGTTCTCGTAACAGGCGGGCTCGGCTTCATCGGCAGCCGGCTCGTGCCACGGCTCCTCGGCGAGGGCTACGCCGTGCGCTGCGTGGACGACCTGTCCGCTGCCGTCGCGCCCGGCACCGGAGCGGCGGCGGCCGGGCGCCTCGCCGCCCGCGGCGTCGAGGTCGTCTCGGGTCGCGCGCGCCCGGCGCACGTGGCCGGCATGGACGCGGTCGTCCACCTCGCCGCGCTCCCCGGCGTGCGCTCGCAGCGCTCGCCGTCGGAGCTCCGCGCCGTCAACGTGGAGCTCGCCGGCCGGCTGGCGCGCGCCGCCGCCCGGAGCGGTGCCCGGTTCGTCTTCACGTCGAGCTCGTCGGTGTACGGGAACGCCTCGGTCCTGCCGACACCGGAGGACGCGCGGTTCGCTCCACTCAATGCCTACGCCAGGAGCAAGGTCGCCGCCGAGGCGGCCGTGCTCGCGGCCGGCGGCGACCCGGTCATCGTGCGGCCGTTCAGCGTCTACGGCCCCGGCCAGCGGCGCGACATGGCATTCGCCCGCTGGATCCGTGCGCTCGAGGCGGGCGAGCCGCTGCCGTGGCACGCGCCGGCCGGCACCGCCCGCGACTTCACCTACGTGGACGACGTGGCGGACGGCATCGTCGCGGCGCTGCGCCGCGGCCGTGCCGGCCGCGCCTACAACCTGTCCGGCCGGCGGCCGGTCTCGCTGAGCGAGGCGCTGGCCGTGCTCGCCGGCGGCCGCGAGCCGGTGCTCCGCGAGCAGCCGTCGTCGACCGCCGAGGCGTTCGTGACGCACGGCTGCGGCCGGAGAGCCGCGGTCGAGCTCGGCTACGCGCCGCGCGTCGAGCTGGCCGAGGGGCTGCGCCGCCAGCTGGCGGGCGCTAGTCCTGGCCGGCTTGCCGCTTAGCGAGCTCGAGCTCCCGCCGGACCGTCCCGGTCTGGTTGGGGATCTTGAGCCGCTGCTCGAGGATCGGAATGGCCTCGTCGGGGCGCCCCGCGAGCCGGAGCGACTTGCCGAGGTTGAACAGCGCGTACGCGTAGTTCACGTCCGACGTGCCGGGCGGGAACGACTTGACCGCCTGCTGCAGCACGGGGATCGCGCCGTCGTAGTTGCCCTGGTTCATCAGGTCGAAGCCCTGGCTGTTGAGCTGAGCGCCGCGCGCCGGGTCGTAGCCGCTCTCGTCACCCGAGGGCGCGGGCGCGGCGGACTCGTCCGACTTCTTCGGCTCCGCCTTCTGCTTCGGCTCCTTCTTCGCCTTCGGCCCCTCCTTCTTCGCGGGAGTCGCGGGCGTGTTGGAGCCGGAGGACGAGCCGTCGTCGCCCCCCGACAGCACCGCGCCGGCGATGGCGGCGGCGGCGAGCGCCACCAGGGCGATCGCGAGCAGCGGGACGAGCAGCCCGGGCCGGCGCCGCCGAGCGGCCAACGCGACGGGTGCGAACCCCGGGGTGGGCCTGTCGTGACCGTTGTGGGACCGCGCGGGCACCGGCGCGGCGGCGGCTCCACCGGCGGCCGCGGCTCCGCCGGCGGCCCCGGCTCCGGCCGCTGCCGCACTGCGCCGCCCCGTCCGGAAGCGGCGCGTGGGCGCTGTCTTGGTCGGCTCGTCCTTCAGTCCCTCGGCCAGCTCGCGGGCGAACTCCCCCGCGGACTTCGGCCGCTCCTCCGGGTCGAGCGCCATCGCGCGCTTCAGTACCTCGGCCGCCGCGGGTGGCGCGCTCGGCCACGCCTCGCACAGGTCGGGCGGCCCCTCTGTCGCAAGCTTGTGGGCGATCTCCATCGGCGTCGTGCCCTCGCGGGGCTTCTTGCCGCTGAGCGCCTCGAACGTGATCGCGGCCAGCGCGTAGATGTCTGCTGCCGGCCCGACCGTGCGGCCCTCGAGCTGCTCCGGGGCCATGTAGGCGGCCGTGCCCAGCACGATTCCGCTGCGGGTGATCTTCGTGCCGTCCGACGCGGTCGCGATGCCGAGGTCGGCCAGCTTCGCCACGCCGTCCTCGCGGATCAGCACGTTCGCCGGCTTCACGTCGCGGTGGACGATCCCCTGCTGGTGCGCATGGTCGAGCGCCTCGCCCACGTCGATCGCCATCCGGCGCACCTCCTCGGGACGCAGCGGCCCTCGCCGCAGCATCCGCGACAGTGGCTCGCCATCCACGTACTCCATGACGATCAGGACGCCCTCGTCGTCGGTCGCGGTGTCGAAAACCGACACGAGGTTCGGGTGGTTCAGGGATGCCCCGAGCTTCGCTTCCCTGTTGAAGCGCTGCTCGACGTCGACCGGGCTGTCGGCATGCAGGCGCTTTACGGCCACCTCGCGGCCCAGCCGCTCGTCCTCGCACAGGAGGACCGAGGCCATGCCGCCGGAGCCCAGGTGCCTGATGACCCGGTACCGGTCGTCCAGAAGTGATCCCTGTGTATGCACCGGCACTCGCGCGTGTGTACCCGCGCTATGGACTGGCTAACCGGCCAACCCGGGCCTAAACCCGCTGAATAAGCGTCCCGGTGCCCAATCCGCCACCGCAGCACATCGTCACGAGGCCGGTCTCCTTGTCGGAGCGCTCGAGCTCGTGCAGCAGCGTCGTGATCAGGCGTGCGCCGGTCGAGCCGAGCGGGTGCCCGAGCGCGATCGCGCCACCATTCACGTTCACGCGGTCCATGTCTGGCGCCAGCTCGCGGCGCCAGGCGGCCACGACGGACGCGAACGCCTCGTTGATCTCCACGAGGTCGATGTCGTCCATCCGCATCCCGTTGCGCTCCAGGAGCTTCTTGGTCGCCGGGATCGGGCCTGTGAGCATGATCACCGGGTCCACGCCGACGGTGGTCTGATCGACGATCTTGGCGCGCGGCTTCAGGCCGAGCGACTCCGCCTTCTTCCGCTCCATGAGCAGCACAGCGGCCGCGCCGTCGGAGATCTGCGACGAGTTGCCCGCCGTGATCTTGCCGTCCTCCTTGAAGGCCGGCTTCAGCTCGGAGAGCGCCTCGATGCTGGTGTCGGGGCGGATGCCCTGGTCGGTCACGTACGTGTCCCCGTTGACCGCGAACGGCACGGTCTCGCGCTCGAAGCGGCCCTCCTCGGTGGCCTGGTGCGCGCGCTGGTGCGAGCGGAGGCCGATCTCGTCGAGCTCGGAGCGCGGGATCTCCCACTTGTCGGCGATCATCTCCGCCGAGATCCCCTGGGGCACGAGGTTGTACTTCTCCATCATCTCGGGCGGCCACGGGGAGCCCACATCGTCGACCCACTTGAAGCCCACTCCCATCGGGATGTGGCCCATGTGCTCGACGCCCGATCCGATCGCGACATCGTGCACGCCGGACGCGATCAGCGCCGCAGCGAAGTTGACGGCCTGCTGCGCGGAGCCGCACTGGCGGTCCACGGTCGTGGCCGGCGTCTCGACCGGAAGCCCCGCCTGGAGCCACGCGTTGCGGCCCACGTTGAACATCTGCTCGCCGTACTGCTGGACGCAGCCGGTGATTACGTCCTCCACCTCGGAGGCGTCGATCCCGGCGCGCTCGATGACCTCTGTATAGGTCTTCCCGAGCAGCTCGTTCGGGTGGGTGTCCTTGTAGTAGCCCTTCTCCGGATGGCCCCTGCCGATGGGCGTTCTGACAGCCTCCACGATTACGACCTCGCGCCCAGTGCCGTTCTGCATCTGAATCAGCTTCCTCCGCGTCGCTTTGTGGTATCAAGCCTACTCGATTGACTTGTCAGTCAACCCACTTGGGAGAGCGGCTTGAAGCTTGGTATCGCCGGTAGCGGCGCCATCGCGTGCGGTTTGGCACGCGCGGCGGGAGAGACCCACGAGGTGGTTCTGTGGGCGCGGAGCGACGCGTCGAAGGACCGCGCGTGCGCGAAGGTCGAGGACACAGTGACGGTCGTGACCGACCTCTCGGACCTCGCCGGCTGCCCCGTCGTGGTGGAGGCGATCAGCGAGGACGCGGGCACGAAGCGCGAGCTCTACGCCCTCCTCGCGGACGTGCTGGACGAGGACGCGGTGCTGGCCACGACCACCTCCTCGCTCTCGGTCGCCGAGCTGGCCGAGGCGAGCGGGCGGCCCGACCGGTTCGGCGCGCTCCACGTGTTCAACCCGGTGGACAGGATGAAGCTGGTGGAGCTGTCGTTCCCGGACGGGGCGACCGACGCGACCCGCGATCGACTCAAGACGCTCTGCGACGAGCTCGGGAAGACCGCCGTCGAGGTCCCGGACGCACCGGGCTTCGTCGTCAACAAGTTGCTCTTCCCCTACCTGTTCGATGCCGTTCGGCTACTCGAGCGGGATGGCCTGCAGCCTGAGGCCATCGACACCTGCATGAAGCTCGGCGCCGGCCACCCCATGGGACCGCTCGCGCTGCTCGACTACGTGGGCCTGGACGTGTCCGCCGCGATCGGGGAGTCGATCGGCGCCGACGTGCCGAAGCGGGTGCACGAGCTGATCGAGCAGGGCAGGCTCGGCAAGAAGGCCGGAGCCGGCTTCTACGACTATCCGCCGAAGGGCTAGGCGGCCTTCGGCCGCGCCCGCTTGGCGCGCGGGGCCTTGCGGACCACCCGCTTCTTCGCCGGCTCCGCGACGGTGCGAGCGGTGAGGTCCCAGACCACGTCGGCCTCGCCGATGCCCTGGCTCTCGGCCAGCTCCGCGACCCGGTCCCACGGCAGCGTCGCGTCGGGAAGGTCGTCCCAGCGCGCGAGGTCGAGCGCCTCGAGCGCGGCCACCAGCGCCGGGCCCCGCCCATCCTGGTCCCTGACAAGTGCCCTCAGAGCGTCACGCTGCGAATCGCTGAGCTTCACGCACCACATTCCCGGCCCACCTCCTCCTCCGAGAAGCACCGTCGAGGCGAAGCTAGTCCCGGGTGCGGACGGATCCTCTACTCAGAGTCGCGTCGCTCGACCTCGCGCGGGGTCGACGCGGCCTGCTCCACCGGGCGGAAGCTCATGGTGTCCTGGTTCGGTGGAACCTCCTCGCCGCGCGCCTCGTGGTCGCGGATGCGCACCGCCTCCACGCGGTTCTCGCGCACCGCCTCCACGCGCAGCGAGTAGCCGTTGGCCTGCACCATGTCGCCGCGCTTCGGGAGGCGGCCGAGCTCGCCGAACACGAAGCCGCCCACCGAGTTGTAGGCCTCCGAGTCCACCGGCAGGTTGAGGCCGTAGTCGGTCAGGTCCGTGATCGGCACGTGGCCGCGCACCCACCAGTCGCCGTTAGCGAGCCGCCGTACGCCTGCCACGGCGGGGTCGGTCTCGTCGGCTATCTCGCCCACGACCTCCTCGATGATGTCCTCCACGGTCACGATGCCGGCCGTGCGGCCGTACTCGTCCACGACGACCGCCATCGACGCGCGCTCGCGCTGGAGGTCGGCCAGGAGGTCGTCGAGAGGCTTCGTCTCGGGCACGATCAGCGCGTCCTTCACGCTGCTCTCGATCGACGCGTCCGGACCCTCCGTCATCACCCTCCGGGCAAGCGAGTTCACGTGCACGATGCCCTTGATGCGGTCGGTGTTGCCGTCCTCGGTCACGACGAGCCGCGTGTGTCCGGAGTCGACCGCCTTTCGGAGCGCCGCCTCGGCCGTCTCCGCCGAGTCGATGGTCACCACCGCGGGGATCGGCGTCATCACCTGGCGGGCCTGCTGCTCGTGCAGGTGGAAGACGCCGGACAGCATCCCGGCCTCGCCCGGGTCCAGCTTCCCACCGCGCTGGCTGCGGGCGATGATGAGCTTCAGATCCTCGGAGCTGCTCACGTCCTCGAACTCGGCCCGCGGGTCCACGCCGACCAGCCTGAGGATCCAGTTCGACGCCGAGTTCAGCAGCCAGATCAGCGGGTTGAAGACGCGCCGGAACACCTCGAGCGGGCGCGCGACCCGCATTGCCGTCCGCTCGGAGTGAACGATCGAGTAGATCTTCGGCACCTGCTCGCCGAACGTGATGTGGAGCGCGGTCGTGATCAGGTAGGCGAGCGTCAGCGAGATCGCGAGCGACGCGTTGTGCGAGATCGAGGAGCCGAACACGTCCTCGAACAACGAGGCGATCGCCGGCTCGCCCAGGAAGCCGATGCCCAGCGAGGTCATCGTGATCCCGAGCTGGCACGCCGAGAGGTACTCGTCGATGTGCTCGACCTGCTTGAGGACGAGCGCAGCGCCGCGCCGGCCCTCGTCGCGCAATTGCTCGACGCGCCCCTGGCTGGACCGGACGAGCGCGAACTCGGCAGCGACGAACAGACCGTTCAGGGCAACGAGAACGGCGACGCCGAACAGGAGCAGCAGCTGGGTCATCTCAGACCCGGCTTCTTCTGCCTACTTCGAGGAGGATCGTCGTCGCTCATGCGCTGACGCGGCCGAATGTAGCAGTTAGCCCAGCGCGTCAATCCTGCGCGCGAGCTCGAAGTCACCGTCGGTGAGCCCGCCCTCGGAGTGCGTCGTGATGGTCACCTTCACGGTGCTCCACGAGATCTCGAGATCCGGATGGTGGTTCATTCCCTCGGCCTCGGGCGTGATCCGGTTCACGAAGTCCACGGACCCCTTGAAGTCGCCGTTCTCGAACTCCTTGACGATCGCCTCTCCGGAGCGCTCCCAGCCGTCCAGGCCCTCGAGCCGCTCGTCGATCTCCGTGTCATTCAGACGTGCCATGCTCGTCTCCGTGCGTATCGCTTCACTCGTTCCGTCCGCGACCGAGATGCTGTTCGCGCTCGGCCTCGGCGACCGCGTGGCAGCGGTCACCCACGAGTGTGACTACCCGCCCGGCGCCGAACAACTCCCCCACCTCACTCGCAGCGTGATCCCCGAGGGCCTCGACGCGGCCGCGATCGACGCGGCGGTGCGCGAGCGGACCGGCCGCGGCGAGTCGCTGTACGAGCTGAACGAGGACACGCTCGAGTCGCTCGAGGTGGACCTGATCGTGACCCAGGCGGTGTGCGAGGTCTGCGCCGTGTCGTTCGACGACGTGCGCGCGGTGGCCGAGCGGCTGCCCACGCAGCCGCAGGTGATCTCGCTCGACCCCTCGACGCTCGGCGAGGTGCTCGCGGACGTGCCGCGACTGGCCGCGGCGGCCGGCGCCGACGAG
>DASUYU010000022.1:0-3124 GCA_036377235.1 Thermoleophilaceae bacterium | reverse complement strand
TCTTCCTCAGACAGGTGCCAGCGCTGCTCCGCCCGAGGCACGTCGCACGCGGCCTCCACCAAGCCGCATCATCGCCCTCCTACGGCCGGTCAGTACGTACATCGGCCTTGTTGAGGACGCTTGGCTCTAGATGTAGTTCCTTGGGGAGCTCCCGCCGCGCCAGGGACCACGTCCACCCGCCGTTGGGCGCCGATTCGTCGCCGCTCGACGCGCTGTCGGCACGTTCCGGGTCCCGTTGTGTAGGACAAAGGCATGCCTGAGCATGCACGCACCGGCCAACCACACGAGCCCGGCGGCGAGGACTCCATCACCGTGCAACTCCCGCGCGAAGAGGTCGAAGCGCTGCTGTTGGCCGTCGATGCGCTGCAGCCGCTCCTCGATCGGCTCCGCGCCCAGATCGCGCCTGTTTCCGCGGAGGCGTCCGCGACAGCGAACCCGGTGGCGCCCGCGGACAAGGACGCGTTGGAGCGCGTGACGCGGCTGGCCCGGCAGTCCCTCGAGGAGGCGAAGCTAATCGTCGGCGAGCGCAGGATCACCCCTGAGCAGCGCAGGGCGTGGCAGGAGGCAGCCCGACGCTACTGGCAGACCGCTCGGCGCTCAGTCAGGAACGAGCGGCCACACGATCGCACCCGATGAGTGCCCTCCAAAATGCGGCCAGTCATCGAGCACCCGTGGGGTCAACGCTCTCGTGCGGCGCCACCAGCACCTCGCGCGCTCACTGGCGTCACGTGCGCGGTCGTCGCCGATCTGCCCGACCTCCGGCACAACATCGAGGCCAGGTACGCGACAGCGGTGCCCACCCAGCATGCCGAACGCGCTCGCGTGGGGATCCGACGTCCATTACCGACACGGCGACGGCCGGGTCCCCAGAACACTATTACTCCCAGACGAGCGCCTCGCTGACTGGAACGCCGTTGTGAAGTCTCGAGACGCAGACGCGGTAGCGCTCTCGGCGGTCGAGAACTCGCCACCGTCGTCATAGCCCTGGTCGCTCATCGGACCTCCTGCCCGTCGTGTCTGCGCGTCCCATCGCCTCCCACGCGCGGTCATCGACCGTCACGCGGTTCGCCACGAGGAAGTCCTCGACCTCCGCGCGGACGAGCGAATGGATCCGCCCACCCGGCTCGCAAGCAAGGGCCCTTCACGAACGAGCTGGTAGACCGTCGAGACGCCCAGGCGCAGATGCTCCGCGACCTCAGAGACCGTCCACAGTCGAGCCGGGCCTTCGGCCACGGCAGAAGACAGCACGCTCCATGGCGATCAGTAAGCTCTGGGGTGCGGACAGGACGTGCGTTCGCGCGAGCCGACCCTCGCCGGCCGCCCCCGGCCAGCGATCGAATCCGGGCACCGGCGGATCGCAAGGATTGTGGCGTCAGCCGCTCACGCCGCCCGAGCAGAAGGCTCGTCCACCACCACACTGCCCAGAGCCGAGATCGCGGCATTCCGCGCGTCCACTCACGGCCGCGCCGGCCGGAACCTCGTCATGCTCCGCTCGCGTCCATCGTCATGCTCCGCTCGCGTCCAGGCAGGCGGTAATCCGCGGCTGGGCGACCGCCGCGAGGTATCTTCCGGGCGCCGGGCGGCTCCACGGAAACAGTGCCGGGCTCGGAATGGACCAGGGTATGGAACGTAGGATCCCGACCCGCCGAGCCCGGCACAGGTTGACGCGGCGCCACCCCGCCGCTGCCCCTGATGCTCCGACAACGCATCGGGCACCGGAGGGTTGGGTGGTAGTTCCCAACTTCGCCATCGTTGGCGCCGGCGCGCTCACGGCGGCGCCCCTCGCCAGAACTCGAGCGCTGAGCGACGTCATGCTCACACGCGACACCCCACAGCCGGCCACCCCATCACAGCGACCCGCACACCGGGCAGCGGCAGCTCGCCGGATGACCGTTGGACCTGCGGCAAGTGTTCGCCGCCCGCTTCGCCTCGAGCTCCCGCGACACCGTCGGCCGCGACGGCGCCGCGCGCGACTCGGCCGCCTCAGCCTCCGCCGGGTCGACCGGCCCCGCGCCCAACGCCACCTCCGCCGCCCGGCGCAGCCATCTTCCGGCGGGCCATGCGCCGCGACGAGATCGCCGTCGATCCGACCGTCGAGCTCGAGCTGCCCGCGGTCCGGGGGGTCGCGAGCGCATCGCAGGGCGCGCCGAAGCGGCAGCGCTCATCGACGCTCCGCCCGAGTCCGAGCGCGCGCTGTGGGCGACCGCGCTCTACGCCGGCCCGCGCCGAGGCGAGCTGCGCGCGATGCGGTGGTCCGACATCGACCTGGCGGCCGAGCCGGCGCTGATCCACGTCCGCCGCACGTGGCACGACACCGAGGGTGAGGTGGACGTCAAGACTGAGGCAGGGCACCGCACGGTGCCGCTGACGGGCCGGCTGCGGACGCTCGTCATCGAGCACGGCCTGGCGACCCGCCGCGGCGGCGATGACCTCGTGTTCGGCCGCACGGCAACGACTCGTTCACGCCAACGACCGTCCGCACCCGAGCGCTGACGGCGTGGGGCTGGAAGCGAGGCCGGAACCGGGAGCCGGAGAGCTCACGGACGGTCTGGGTCAACGCACGCGAGGACGTCCGCTGACGCCCCGCGAGGCTCGCCACTGCGCCGCGTCCTACCCCATCGAAGCCGGCCTGAACGACCTCGAGTTGACGGCCACGATCGGCCACTCCGACAGCCGGACGACGAAGCGGATCTACGGCCACCTGTTCCGGACAGCGGCGCGACGATCGCCGCAAAGCTGGACGCGTCCGTGGGGCCATCGGGCGGATGACGCAGCTACCCGGTTAGGCGACGCGCCGCACTACACGACGGTGCTCACACTCCCCGACCGACGCCATCGCGATCGGCGCTACCGCTCAGCAGCAGGACGACGGCCGTGGCGGCGAGGATGGGCTCAGGCCTGGTCGTGCTCCGACGGCCGGAGGCGGACATCGTGCTTCTCGTGCTGGGCGAGCAGCAGCGCCACCAGGCGCAGCGCGTCCGCTGGCCGCAGCTCGATGCACGCGGCGTCCATCTGGCGGTCGACGATCTCAACCACGACGTTCGCGCCGCTGACGACGACGAACTCGCCGCTCTCGTCGAACCCGAGGCGGACGTGGTTGTAGACGAAGCACTCGGCGCCGTCG
>DASUYU010000021.1:0-2796 GCA_036377235.1 Thermoleophilaceae bacterium | reverse complement strand
GCCGCAGGAACGCGGACTTCTGCCGGCGCGCCGTCGGGCTGTTTCGCGGCCTTCGTGAAGTGGTCGTTCGGCCACGGATACAGGCACGCCGACGGATCCAGCGGATCACAAGCGGCAGCACCGGCCGCCGGAAGGACGACGGAGAACCCGGCAACGACCGCACCGATGAGCGCCCTGCCCGCACGGAGCGCGGAGTGTTACCAGCCCGTTCCTTGCGGCGCGCCGGTTCACGAACTACGGCATTGAAGGGAGGTCGCCCTCAATGCTGCCGTTCGCCGGTGCCGCGAGGCGGCGCGCGGACCGCTACGCCGCCGCCGTGCGGCGAGCGTCGCGTGCCGCGCGGACGGCGCTCTTCCGCCCCTCGCCCACCAGCCGTGTGTGCATCTCGCGCACTCGCTCGAAGACGATCTCGGACGCCGCCTGGGCCTGTTCCTTCGTGGGCTCCGCCACCTGCTCGAAGCGGAGCGGCTCGCCGAACTGGATCGTCACCTTCGGGAACTGGAGGCGCTTCCAGTTGCGGGCGCGCTCCGTGCCGGCGATCGCCGTGGGCACGACCGGCACACCCGCCTCGAGGGCCAGCCGGCCGATGCCGTGACGCGGCTTGCCGAGCTCACCCGACCGCGAGCGGCCCGCCTCGGCGTACATGACGATCATGTCGCCGCGACCGAGGATCGTGTGCGCCGTCTTGAACGCCTCGTCGTCGTGGTGCCCGCGCCGCACCGGGAACACGCCGCCGTTGTGGTAGACGACCTGGAGCGGCGGCTTGAAGAGCTGCGACTTCGCCATGAACTGCACCTTCCGGCGGAGGAAAACCGCCACGAAGAAGTGATCCAGGAAGGAGAAGTGGTTCGGCGCGACGATCACGGGGCCGTCGGCCGGGATGTTGTCGGAGTCGATGCAGCGTGCCCTGTAGACCAGGAGCAGGTACGGCGTCAGGAGCAGCCGCACGAGCTCGTACATCCAGTTCGGCCGCTTGGCGCGCTGCCGCTGGTGGAAGCGGTCGAAGTACTCGGCCGGGCGCGGGTCCTTGTAGACCTGGGGCTTCACTCGCGCTTCTCTACCCGATCCGATCGGCTTCGTTACTCGCCGCCCGCTCGAGCGCGCGCGCCCAGCCGGCGAGCAGCGTCTCGCGCTGGTCCTCGGACATGGACGGTTCGTACCGGGCCGCCTGGCGCCACATCTCGCTCACATCCTCCTCGGTCCACATCTCGGTGGCGACGCCGGCGAGATACGCGGCCCCGAGCGCGGTCGTCTCGGACACCTCGGGCACCACCACCGGCACGCCCAGCACGTCGGCCTGGAACTTCATCAGCCAGCCGTTTACGACCGCGCCGCCGTCGGCCTTCAGCTCCTCGAGCACCACTCCCGACGCGTCCTCCATCGCGCGCACGGCGTCGACCGTCTGGTACGCCATCGCCTCGAGCGCGGCGCGCGCGAGGTGCGCGCGCCCGGTCCCGCGCGTCAGGCCGACCACGGTCCCGCGCGCGTAGGGGTCCCAGTGCGGCGAGCCGAGCCCGGTGAAGGCGGGCACGAGGTACACGCCGTCGTTTGAGTCGAGCGAGCGCGCCAGTTCCTCGGTCTCGTCCGCGGTGCGGATGATGCCGAGCTGGTCGCGCAGCCACTGGACCGCGGCGCCGGTCACGAAGATCGCCGCCTCGAGCGCGTAGTCCACGCGGTCGCCCACTCCCCACGCGATCGTGTTGAGAAGCCCCTCGGCGGGATCGGGGAGGTCCGCGCCCGCGTTCTGGAGCACGAAGCTCCCGGTGCCGTAGGTGTTCTTGCCGAGGCCGGGCTCGTAACACGCCTGCCCGTAGAGCGCGGCCTGCTGGTCGCCCGCGATGCCCGCCACCGGCACCGATCCGCCGAACTCGGACGTCTCGCCGTACACGTGCGCGCTCGGCCGCGGCTCGGGGAGGGAGCCCGGGTTCACCCCGAGCAGCTCGCACAGCTCCTCGTCCCAGCGCCGCTCGCGGATGTCGAACAGGAGCGTGCGCGACGCGTTCGTGAAGTCGGTGGCGTGCTCGCCGGTCAGCTTGAAGACGAGCCAGGCGTCGATCGTGCCGAAGGCCGCGTCGCGCGGTACGCCCCCCTCGGTGATCAGCCACTCGATCTTCGTGCCGGAGAAGTACGGGTCTAGCACCAGGCCGGTGCGCTCGCGCACGAGCTCCTCGTGACCGGCCTCGCGTAGCTCGTCGCAGCGACGGGCGGTGCGGCGGTCCTGCCAGACGATCGCGCGGTGGAGCGGCTCGCCGGTGTCGCGGTCCCACGCGACCACCGTCTCGCGCTGGTTCGTGATGCCGATCGCCGCGAGGTCGCCACCCTTCGCGCCCGCCGCCTCGAGCGCCTCACGCGCCACCGCGCGCGTGACCTCCCAGATCTCGCTCGCGTCGTGCTCGACCCACCCGGGACGCGGAAAGTGCTGGCGGAACTCGCGGTACGCGCGCCCTGCGGGCCGCCCCCGCTCGTCGAACACGATGCACGTCGTGCCCGTGGTGCCCTGGTCGATCGCGAGGATCAAGACGGCGGCAGCCTACCCCGCTTGTATCTTCCCGGCCCATGCCTGACGTCGAAGCCCACATCACGGGAACCGTGTGGAAGATCGAGTGCGAGATCGGCCAGTCGGTCGAGGAGGGCGACACGCTCGTGATCCTCGAATCGATGAAGATGGAGATGCCGGTCGAGGCCGAGGACCCGGGCACGGTCAAGGAGATCGTCTGCGAGGAGGGCCAGTCGGTGTCCGAGGGCGACACGCTCGTCGTCCTGGAGTGACCGAGAAGCTCCAGCTCGACGAGCCGG
>DASUYU010000020.1:0-5550 GCA_036377235.1 Thermoleophilaceae bacterium | reverse complement strand
GCCGAGCTCACGCCGTTCCACCGGACGCCCGCCGGCGTGGAGGGGGCCCAGATGGTGAGGCCCTCGCTGGTGGTGGCCGACCCCCTGCTGATGGCCTCCCAGCCCGAGCCCGAGCTGTGGGCCAGCGCGATGAACGCGCTCGCGCACGGAATGGAGGCGCTGTACACGCCGCTCGCCAACCCTGTGGCGGAGGCGGCGGCGCTGCGAGGCGCGCGGGCGATCCTCGACGATGACGTGGCGCTCGGCGCGTTCCTGTGCGGCTGGGCGTCCGGGATGACCGGCTTTGCCGTGCACCACGCGACCTGCCAGCTCCTGGTTCGAACGGCCGGCTCGCCCCACGCGCAGACGAACGCGGTGATGCTGCCCCACTTCGCAGGGCTGATGGCCACCCGCGTGCCGGGGGTCATGGGCGAGCTGGCAGGGGCGCTCGGGGATCCGGACGGCGACCCGTCCGCCGCCGCCGGCCGCGCCGCCAAGCTCTCGGCCCGCTCCGGCCACACCCGCCTCGGCCCGCTGGGCGTGGAGGAGGAGCACCTGGCGCCGGTGGCCGCCGCCGTGATGCGGCACCCGGCCCTCGGCAACACGCCGGACCCGCCCGGCGAGGACGAGCTGCTCGCCCTGCTGCGCGCCGCGCTGTAGCCGCAACTCCCCGCGCCGGCGGTTGTTTGCTCAGCATGCGGCGATCGGTCCTGGTGGTCCTGCTGGCCGGCCTGGCGGTGCCCTGCGCGCCCGCGCTCGCCGCGACCGTGCGGGTCGATTACGAGCAGGACGCGCTCGTGTACCGAGCGGCGCCGGGCGAGCGGAACCATCTCTCGATGACGGCATCCGCGGACAGGACCTCGCAGGGCGACACGTACGTCACGTTCACCGTCGCGGACTCGGTCGCAATCGAGCCGGGGCTCGCCTGCAGGCGGACCGAGCCCCGCCGTCCCGGGTTCGTGGAATGCGAGCTCTTCGGCCGTGCCCGGGCGATCGTCCGGCTGGGTGACCGAAACGACCACGCCCGGGTGCTCCCACGCTTCGACGAAGTCCTGCTGGACGGGGGCAGCGGGGACGACGTGCTCCATGGCAGTTTCGAAAAGGACACGCTGCTCGGCGGGCGCGGGACGGACGGCCTGCGCGGGGCCGGCGGAGTCGACCGGCTATTAGCTCGCGGGTACGGGGTGACCGGGGACCGAACGGCGGACCGCCTGCGCGGCGGGCGCGGGAGCGACCTGCTCATGGGCAGCGGCGGGCGGAACCTGATCGTGCCTGGGCCGGGCGTCGACAAGGTCAGCGCGGGGCGGGGCCGCGACATCGTCTACGCGCGCGACGACTCCATCGAGCAGATTCATTGCGGGGCGGGGGAGGACAGCGCGATCACGGACGGGATCGACTACCCGCTCGCGTGCGAGCACCACGAGCCGTATTCCAACGCCTCGCCCGTCCCGGTCGAGTTCAGTGCGGCGGCGGGCAGCACGCACGCGTCACTGCTGATCGGGTGCCGCGAGGCGCACCCCGCGGCATGCGAGGGCACGGTGCAACTCGAGCTCGGCGGCAGGGCGCTCACCGAGGAGCGCCCCTTCACCTTCGCCAATCGCCATCGCTTCGTGGTTCAGCTCGACACGACCGCGCCGATGCCTGCCGACGGGGCGGACGTCGTGGTACGCATCCGGGCGCCCGACGCCGGCGGGAACCCCACCGACGAGCGTTACCCGGTCGCCGCGATGCTGTTTGGCGACCCGTTCCTGGGCGCGTTCTAGGCGCTGATCTTCGCCGCGGGCCGCCGCGGCTCGGGCGCCGTGGGGCGCAGCTTCGGGGCGGCCTGGAGCTTCCGCTGCTCCTGGCGCTCCGGGGAGATGAGCACGACGTTCCAGGCGAGGCCGACACGCTTCATGGCGCGGATCACGAGGCCGCCGATGTCGATCTCCCACCAGCGCAGCCCGTGCATCGCGGAGCGCGGGAAGGCGTGGTGGTTGTGGTGCCAGGACTCGCCCATCGTCGGGAGGGCGAGCCAGAAGACGTTCGTGGACCTGTCGTCGGTCGGGAAGCGGCGGCGGCCGAAGAAGTGGCAGATCGAGTTGATCGAGAACGTGAGGTGGTGGACCATGAACACCCGCACGAGGCCCGCCCAGAAGAAGGCGGTGAGCGCGGCCGTCAGGGTGCCTCCCACCAGCCAGCCGATCGCGGCCGGGACGACGAGGCCGAGCGTCACCCACAGCGGGAAGTACCTGGAGATGAACCGCATGCCGCGGTCCTCCACCAGGTCGGGCGCGTACTTCTCGGCGTCCACGGCGGTCGCGTGGTGGAACAGCCAGCCCACGTGCGCGTGGTAGAGGCCGCGCAGCGGTCCGGGCGTCTCGCCGTCGTGGTCCACGTGCGGGCTGTGCGGGTCGCCCTCCTCGTCGGCGTGCGCGTGGTGCTTGCGGTGGTCCGAGACCCAGCCGATCACCGGCCCCTCGACCGCGAGCGAGCCCATGATCGCGTAGGCGTACTCGAGCCACTTGTGCGTCGCGAAGGCCCGGTGGGTCAGCAGGCGGTGGTAGCCGACGGTGATGCCGATCGTGGACACCGCGTAGATCGCCAGGAGCAGAATCAGGTCGAGCGGGCCGACCAGGCTGTTCCACAGCATCGGTATTGCCGCGACGAAGGCCACGAGAGGCAGGAGGACGGCGGCGATGTTGATGTTGCGGTGCGCTCTGGTCATCGACTCTGAAGGCTACGTACCACAACGGCGGCCCGTTACACATGTCGCCTACGATCAAAGGCGCAGTTCTTGTAGGTTTCCCACAAATGGTCGCCGAGCATCCGTGGGAGGACCTGCCGCCGGAGGTCGCCGACGTGCTGCGCCCCGAGCTGCCCGGCCTGGCCGACGAGATCGTGGCCGAGCTGAGCCGGGGCGTGCCGGACTACGCGCGCCCGCTCGAGGGGCCCTTCGGCCAGGCGCTGAGGGCCGGCGTGGAGGAGGCGCTCGGCCGCTTCACCCGCTTCGTGGCGGACCCCAAGGCGGATCCCGACGCGGGCCGCGAGGTGTATCTGAACCTCGGCCGCGGGGAGATGCGCGCCGGCCGCAGCCTCGACGCCCTGCTGGCCGCGTACCGGCTCGGCGCGCGGGTGGCCTGGCGGCGGCTGGCCGCGGCGGGCGAGCGCGCCGGCCTCTCGCCGCGCACGCTGTACACGCTCGCCGAGGCGATCTTCGCGTACATCGACGAGCTCTCGGCCGACTCGATCGAGGGCTACGCGCGCGAGCAGGCGGCGGCGGCCGGCGCCCTGCAGCGCCGCCGCCAGCGGCTCGCGGCGCTGCTCGTCCAGGATCCGCCCGCGGCGCGGGCGACGGTCGAGGCGGAGGCCTCGAACGCCGGCTGGCGGCTCCCGCGCAGCCTCTCGGTGCTGGTGGTCGAATCGGACGAGAGCAGCGAGGGGGCCGAGCGGCTGGCCGTCCGGCTCGGGCCGGAGGCGCTGGTCACGCACCAGCCCCCGCTGAACGTGGCGATTGTCCCGGCGCCCGCGCGGAGGGAGGAGCTCGAGGCCGCGGTTCGCGGCAGGGGCGCCGCAGTCGGCCCGGAGGTGGCGTGGCAGGAGGCCGCGCTCAGCTTCGCCCGCGCGCGCGAGGTGCTGCGGCTGGCGGGCGAGGGCGGCATCGACGGCGACGAGGCGCTGCTCGTGGCCGAGCGGCACAGGCTGTCGCTCCTCCTCGGCGCCGACAGGCGGCTCGCCCGCGACGTGGCCGAATCGGCCCTGGCGCCACTCGACTCCGAGACCGAGCTCTCGCGCGAGCGGCTCGGCTCGACGCTCGACGCCTGGCTCCGCCACCGTGGCCGCACCGAGGCCGTGGCCAAGGCCCTCCACGTGCACCCGCAGACGGTGCGCTACCGGCTCGCGCGCCTCCGCGAGCTGTTCGGATCGCGGCTCGACGACCCCGACGGCCGCTTCGAGCTCGAGCTCGCGCTTCGCGCGCGGCGCATAGCGGGGTAGCATCCCGGCCGATGCCGGGTCCGCTCGAAGGTCGGGTAGCGGTCGTGACAGGGGCCTCCTCCGGAATCGGGGAGGCAACCGCGCGAGCCCTGTCCGATGCCGGCGCCGCCGTGGCGCTGTGCGCCCGCCGCACCGACCGGCTCGAGGCGCTCGCCGAGAGCCTCGACGGACCGACGTTCGTCCGCGCCGTGGACGTCTCCGACGAGGAGCAGGCCACCGGCTTCGTGAGGGACGCCGCCGGCGAGCTGGGCGGCCTCCACGTGCTCGTGAACAACGCGGGCCTGATGCTGCTCGGCCCGGTCTCCGACCAGACGACAGATGACTGGCGCCGGATGGTCGGCGTGAACCTGCTCGGGCTCCTCTACTGCACGCACGCCGCCCTCCCGCTGATGGCGCGGAACGGGGGAGGGGACATCGTGAACGTGTCCTCGGTGGCGGGCCGCCGTGCCGACGCCGGCGCGGCCGTCTACAACATGACCAAGTTCGGCGTGCACGCCTTCTCCGAGGCGCTCCGCCAGGAGGCGCTCCACGTGAAGGTGCGTGTCACGACCGTCGCGCCGGGCTTCGTGGAGACCGAGCTGCAGGGCCACAACACGAACCCGGTGGTCCGGCGCGCCACGGAGCGCTCACGCGAGCAGATCGGCGAGGTGCTGAAGGCCGACGACATCGCGACCGAGATCGTCCACGCCGTGACACGCCCGCCGCACGTGTGCGTGAACGAGATCGTGGTCAGGCCGACCGGCCAGGCCCGCTAGCGCCCGTTAGCGGCTTCGCCAGTCCCTACGCTTCCGGAATCGACTTCGAGGCTTTCAAGGTCCTGAACGGGTTCGCCGCTCATCACGACGGCCTGGAGGATCCCCTGCGGTTCTTCGCCATCCAGGCGCAGGTGTTCTTCGTGGCCCTGCTCGCCGTGATCTTCCTCGCGCGCGGGAAGTGGCGCTCGGTCAACGGCCGCCATGGAGTCGTCGCCGCCGGTTTCAGCGCCCTCCTGGCGCTCGGAGCCGCCCAGATCATCGCCCACATATGGGAGCGCCCGCGTCCATACATCGCGCATCCCGGCGACGCGCACCTGTTCATCGCGGCGTCGCACGACTGGTCCTTCCCGAGCGACCACGCAACCGCGGCGTTCGCCATCGCGGTCGCGCTGCTGCTGCGACACCGAAAGGCGGGGATCCTGGCGATCGTCATGGCGGTGACGCTGTGCGTGGCGCGAGTGGCGGTCGGGACCCACTACCCGGGCGACGTGCTGGCGGGTGCGTTGCTCGGGTCCGCGGCGGCGCTCGTCCTCTGGCATCCCGTGGCCCGCCGTCCGCTGCACGACCTCGGCGACTGGGTGGGGCGGGTCTACGAGGCGATCGTCTTCCGCCTCCTCCACAGGGACCGCGAGGCGCCCGCCTAGGCCGCTAGCGGTCGGACGCGCGCAGCTTCCTGACGGCGCGCTTCCCGAGCACGATCGCGGTGGCCCTCGCCCGAGCGTCGCTCCACCCGCGCACGTTCACGCGCACCTTGAGGATCTTGTTGTGGTCGTAGACCACGAGCTGGTTGCGGCCGCGTGTCCACCAGGCGCCGGCGCCCCCGTAGGCCGAGTCCTCGCCG
>DASUYU010000019.1:0-8163 GCA_036377235.1 Thermoleophilaceae bacterium | reverse complement strand
TTCGAGCAGGTCGTCGAACAGGCCACGGGCCGCCGCGTCGTCGGATTCATGTCCGGTAACCAGCAGGAGCCGGACATGATCTGCGAAGTCTTCGTGCTCGCACACAACGAGCTGGTGCGCTGAACGCCGCGGCGGAGCGCCCTCGGCGCCGCATGTGAGATGATTCCCGGTAGCGACCGGGGGTCTTGTTGTCGCACACACGGCAGCAAAGGCACTCGAAAGGCAAGGTGCGCCGATGGGCGCAACAGAGTCGTCCGCAGGGCGGCGTTCCTTTCGCCGCTCATTCCGACCCGAACTCGGTGCTGCCGCCGAGGCGCGACGAGAGCTCGAGGATCTCTTTCCCGCGGTCGACGACGATCTGCTGGACCGCAGCAGGCTGGTCCTGACGGAAGTCATCACGAACAGCGTCAAGCACGCGCGGTTGACGCCGTCACAGCCGATCGACGTCCAGGCCGCGTTGCTCACCGCTGTGCTGCGAATAGAGGTCACCGACGACGGCATCGGGTTTCTCCCGCCTGCGACAAGCCCAGAACGGGGCAGCGCCGCCGGCGGCTGGGGGCTGTGGCTCATCGACCAGCTGGCGGACCGCTGGGGCGTGGACTGCTCTCACAGCACCCGCGTCTGGGTCGAGTTCGACCGCGGCCGATCTACGGCACCTCGCGTCACCGCGCCAGCGGCAGGACCCAGAAGGCGATGACCGCGTAATGCAACGCGGCGGCTCCGATGGTGAGGGCGTGGAAGAGCTCGTGATATCCGAAGACGGCGGGAAGCGGGTCCGGCCGGCGCCGGGCGTAGATCACCGCACCGGCGGTGTAGAGCACGCCTCCCAGCCCGATTAGCGCGGTCGCGACCCAGCCAAGCTTGTCGACGACGGCCGGCAGCGCCGGCACGGCGACCCAGCCGAGTGCGATTGCGAGCACGACGACCGCCCCGCGCGGCGCAGCTGTCGGTCGCAGCTCGAGCGCGGCCGCTATCAGAGCGCCGGTCCAGACCACGGCCAAGAGCGCCGCGCCGAGAATGCCGTGCAAGACGTATACGCAGAACGGCGTATATGTCCCCGCGATCAGGACGAAGATCATGGAGTGGTCGAGGCGTTGTAGCCGCGCTCTCGCGACCGGCTGCCAGCGCCCGCGGTGATAGAGAGCGCTGACGCCGAACAGTCCCGCAACGGCCAGCCCGTACACGGCGAACGCCGGCGCGTCCTGTCGTCCGGCAACGAGCACGAGCGCAACGCCGAGGCCTATGGCGACCACGAATGCGCCGAGATGAAGCACCCCTCTGAGGAGTGGCCGGGGCAGACCCTCGGGGAGCAGGTACGGATCGGCCACCGGGCTGAAGCGTCGCAGGCGAGTCAGGCGCGCACTCCTGCACGCGCCGGCCCGGCCTGACGCTCCCGCTGATGCTGGCGTTCGGGCGCGATCCTGACGACGTTACGGGCGAGGCCGAGCTTCTCGAGCAGGGTGATCACGAGCGCTGACGGATCTAGCAGTCCCTCCCACCGGCGCAGGCCGTGCGCAGCGGAGCGGGGGAAGGCGTGGTGGTTGTGGTGCCAGGACTCCCCAAAGGAAGGCAGCGCCAGCCAGGCCACGTTGGTCGAGTGGTCCTCGGTCTGGAACCGGCGCGTCCCGAGGAAGTGGCAGACCGAGTTCACGCTCCAGGTGATGTGGTGAACCAGGAAGATCCGGACGAGCCCGCCCCAGAGCAGACCGCCGGCGGCGCCGGCGAGCGTTCCGGTGATGGCCCAGCCGGCCAGCGCCGGCACGGCCAGGCTCAGCAGCACCAGCAGCGGGAAGTGGCGGTTGATGCGCCGCATGCCCGGATCCTCGTAGAGGTCCTTCGCGTAGCGGCGCGCGCTCGCCTGTCCCTGAGTCGAGAACAGCCAGCCCGTGTGCGCGTGCCAGAGGCCGCGCAGCACACCGGTCGCGCCGTCACCGTGACCGACGTGCGGGCTGTGCGGATCGCCCTCCTCGTCAGCGTGCGCGTGGTGCTTGCGGTGGTCCGCGACCCAGCTCATGACCGGCCCCTGGACGGCCATCGAGCCAAGCGTCGCGAACGCGTACTCGAGCGGCTTCGGGACCTGGAACGAGCGATGAGTGAGAAGGCGGTGGAAGCCGACGGTCACGCCGAGGCCTGTCAGCACGTACATGACGGCGAGGATCGCGAGGTCGGTAGCCGACACGGCGCTGTTCCACAGCAGCACGATCGCGGCGAGGAAGGCGACGAAGGGCAGAAACACGGCGGTGACGTTGACACGCCTCTCCAACTTGGTCATCCCACTAGTTTTCCCGTCTCCAGCACATATCAGTACGCTGTTGTGGGTGGACTTCGAGCCGCGTTTTGCTCATGTGAGTGATAAAGAGCTCAGCAGAGAGCCCTGGCGGTCGCTACCCGCCGAGATCGCGGACGTGATCGAGCCCGAGCTCGAGGCGACCACCGACGAGATCCTCGCCACGATCGCCAGGGAGGTGCCGGACTACGCGCGACCCCTCGAGGGATCCTTCGGACGCGGCGTCCGAACCGGCGTGACCGAGGCGCTTCGGCAGTTCGTCGATCTGATCCGAAGCCCATCCGGGGCGCGCGGACCGGGACGCGAGGTGTACGTGGCACTCGGCAGCGGCGAGCTGCACCAGGGGCGCACGCTGGACGCCCTGCAGTCCGCCTATCGCGTCGGCGCGCGGGTGGCCTGGCGGCGGCTGGCCGCCGCCGCCACGCGCGAGGGCGTCGAGCCCGACGTGCTCAGCCTGCTGGCGGAGTCGATCTTCGCGTACATCGAGACGCTGTCCGCCGACTCGGTCGAGGGCTACGCCGAGGCCCGCGCGCGACTCGAGGGCGAGAGCCGCCACCGGCGGCACGCGTTGGTGGCCGCGCTCGTACGGGAGCCGCCCGCGGACGAAGCGGATCTGCGTGCCGCCGCCGAGGCGGTGGCGTGGCGGATACCGCGCACGGCCGCGGCGCTCGCCTGCGACGAGGAATGGCTCGACCGTGTGGCCATGCGGCTGCCGGCCGACACGATCGCCGCCGGTTTGGATGGCGTGGGCTGTGCGATCGTCCCCGACCCGGACGGGCCGGGCCGGCCCAGCCAGATCGAGCGAGCGATCGAGAGCACCGGGACGGGCGCCCATGCCGCGCTGGGTCCGACCGATGAGGCCCACTCCCTGGCAGCCTCCTGGGCGTTCGCGCGCGCGACGCTGCGGGCGGTCGAGGCCGGCGCGATCGAGACTCCAGGCCTCGTGCGCGCCGACGACGTGCTCGTCGAGCTTCTGCTCTTCGAAAACAGCGGTCTCGCGGAGCGGATCACGACGCGATGGCTTGCTCCGCTCGCCGGCCTTACGCCAAAGGCGAGCCGGCGCATGGAGGAGACGGCGCTCGCATATGTGCAGCAGCGGGGGAACGCCGCAGCGATGGCGAGGGCGCTAGGCGTGCATCCGCAGACGGCGCGCTACCGCCTCCGCGGACTCCGCGAGCTACTCGGAGACACGCTCGACGACCCGGACGCCCGCTTCGAGATGGAGCTCGCCCTGCGTGCGCGGGAACAGGCTGTCGCGTCCTGAGGACTCAGCCTCCGCGGGCGCGCCGCGTGGCGGCCGAGATGGTCTTGACGACGTAGATCACGGACAGGACGAAGAAGGCGGCCCCGATGATCGCGCGCACCTGATCCTCCTCCAGCGGAGCACGGTTCGCGACCGGCGGGGAGATCCCGTCCGCCACCTTCTCGCGCCAGCCCTGCAGTGCCGTGTGTCCAAGTTCAGTCGCCGTAGCCACGTCCGTCTCCTGTCTCGCCGGGTCTCTGTCCGATTGCCCGGTGCGACACCTCCACACTCACAGACCAGCGGATCAGGCCACCATGTCAGGCGAGATCCGGTTCACCTCGACGATGACGTCGGCTGGGAGGCCGGCACGGCGGGCAGCGGCAATCAGCGCGTCGGGCGACGGTGCCTCGTACAGGCAGTACGACTGGCGCCGGTCGGCGCTGAGAAACGAGAAGAGCCACTCGACGCCCTCGTCGGCGTTGATCTCCTCCAGCGCCTTGACTCCATCGCTGGACATTTCCAGTTGATCCGCGTACCTGCGCTCGATCACGTAAAGGGCCATGCCGCCGATCCTACGCCTGGGACGGGCCCTCGGCCAACCCGTGACGGTGCGCGTAGGTGGCAGCCTCGGTGCGGTTCGCGCAAGACGTCTTGCGCAGGATGCTGCGGATGTGGTTCGCGGCGGTGTGGGCGCTGATGAACAGCTCTTCGCTGATCTGGCGGTTCGAGAGACCACGCGCGACCAGCTGAAGGATCTCGACCTCGCGCGGGGAGAGACCATCGGGCGGCGGGGTGGGCGCGACGCGTGAGCTGACCCTGTCGATCCGAGCCAGGAGCGCCGGCATTCCGACGCCCTTGGCCAGCGCCGCGGCCTCGGTGAGCAACGAGGCCGCGCGGCTCGCGTCTTCCTCCCTGCCTCGCGCGTAGAGCATCCGACCGTACTCATATGCCGTGTGGGCAAGCCAAGTGGAAGCTCCCATCCGCCGGTTCAAATCGAGTGCGGCGTCGAAGCGGGCCTCGGCGATCTCCCAGTCGCCGAGGGTGGCCGCGAGCATGCCCAGGTATCGGTCCGCCGCGCCGTAACAGGAGACCCCGTGACCGACGACCACGACGGTTCCGGAGTAAGGCTCCAGCTCGGGCCGGACGATCGCCGCGAGCTCGTGGTCACCACGCGCGGCGCATGCATCCGTGAGATAGGTGAGTGACGCAAGCCACAGGGCCTCGCGGAACGGTTCGAGCCCGTGAGCGCGAATCCGTGCCAGCTCGGCGTCGGCTTCGTCGTCCATGTCGAGCTCGACGAGCATTGCCACCAGGCCGGGGTGCCAGACGCCCGTGCGTGGGTCGCTGGCGGCAATAACCCGTGTCACGCGGGCAAGCTCGGTCAGCCGGCCCTGCTCCCGGCGGATCGAGAACATCTGTATGCCGTGGATGCCGGAGGCGTCCCGCCCACTGAACATCCTCGCCGAGTCGCGGGAGCGCTCGGCACTGGCTTCGGCCTCCTCCAGACGGCCTTCGCAGAGCGCGATCGTCGATCCGAAGCTCTCGGCCGTAAAGGAAAGGAACGGCTGCTTCGCGCGGTCGAGGAGTTCCCGGTACTCCGCGAGGTCACGGCGCGCCGCCTCGAGCTCGCCCAACGCGATCCACGTGACCACTCGCCAACCCCTCGCCGCGGATTGGACTTCGAGGTCGCCCAGCTCGTCGCCCAGGGCCACCGCCTCGGTCAGCATTCCGACGACCTCGTCGAGGGTGCTCGTACCGCGAGCCGAGTACGCGCGCGCGAGGAGGATCCCCAATCCCCGGTCGTCGCCGAGCCGGCGCGCCATCTCCATGGCGTTCGCGCGAACGATCCCCGCCCGCCTGTGGTCGCCGCGGTAGGCCAGCACTCGGACAAGCGCTGACAGCACACCGATCCGGAGCGCGGAGTCCGCCCCGCCAAGGGCCGCACTCGCCTCCTCGAGCAGTTCCAGCGCTGCCCGGTGGGATCTCCCCTCGCCCCAACAGGCGTCCTCCAATCCGACCGCGGCACGCGCGAGCATCTCCGCATCGTCGACCGCGCGCGCGATTTCCGCGGCCGCGGTGAAGGCCTCGATCGCGCCGGGCCAGGCTCCCGCGGAGTGGCAGGCGGTTCCGAGCTCGAGCTGGATCTCGGCTCGCCGTGAGGGGCTCTCCACCCCCAACGCGAGGGCGGTCCGAAAGTGGGTGGCCGCCTGTTCGAAGGCGAGCGCCGCCATTGCCGCCCGCGCCGCTCGAAGGCTATAAACGACCGCTCGCTCCAGGTCGCCAAGCGCCCCAGCCGCGGCGAGATGGTGTGCCACGTCCGCGAGCCCCCTGCTCGGGTCCGCGCCGAGGGCCTCCTCGAGCGCATTGCCGACCGCGAGGTGCAGCTCGGCCCGGCGAAGGGCGCTCAGCCGATCGTAGAGCGCTCGCCGCACCAGCTCGTGGGTGAAGCGGTACGCGAGCCCAGCGGCCGGGATCTCCTCGATCATCCCGCTGCGCACCCCTTCGTCGAGCGCCTCGAGCAGGCTTCGCTCGTCGAGCCCGACGCAGCGCCGCACCGCATCGAGCCGGAACTCGGGCCCGGCGACGGCCGCCACCTCGAGAACCTCGGTGGTCGACGGCTCGAGGCCAGACAGTCGCTGGCTGACCACCTCGCGGACGCTCTCCGGGCTCCCGAGCGCAGGAAGGGGGTGAGCGAGCCTCGTCGTGCCGTTCACGATCTCGAGGGCCTCGCTTTCCCTCAGCGCCCGCCACAACTCGGTCATGAGAAACGGGTTGCCGTCGGTGAGCTCGCCGATCTGACGGGCGAGCTCCCGGACGGCCGGCTCGAGATCGACTTCAGCGGCCTGGTGCACGAATTCGGCCACCTCTTCGCCGCTCAGGCCACGCAGCGCGAGGCGCTCGACGCCTTCCACTCGGCGGAGATCGACGAGTGCCTCGGATAGCTCTCCCGGCATGTCCCCCTCGGTGTCGCGCAAGGTTCCAAGAAGAAGCATGCGAGTGCGTCCCACCGAGCGCGCGAGATGCCGGAGCAGGAGGAGAGTGGAGCCATCCGCCCAGTGCAGGTCCTCGATCGCGAGCAACATGGCCTGGCGCCCGGTGACGCTCGCCAGCAGATCGGCGACGGCCGCGTGGAGACGGTGCCGCTCGGTGTGCGGGTCCCCCGCGACCGGGTCGGGGAGGTCACCGACCCGCTGCGGCAGGTCGGGGAGGAGCCGCGTGAGCTCACCGCCCCCCGGGCCCAGGTCGGCGCGGAGCATGTCGGGATCGCTCATGCGCACGAGCTGCTCGAGCGCGGTGGCGAACGGTCCGTACGGGCTGCGCACCACGGGGTCGCAGGCGCCGTAGAGAACGAGAATGCCGTCGGTTGCCGCGTCCTGCGCCAGCTCGCGAACGAGGCGACTCTTCCCCGAGCCGGGCTCCCCGGCAAGCAGAGCGATTCGGCCGCCCTCGGTCTCGGCGGCTCGCAGCAGAGCTCGGAGCATGACGAGCTCCCCCGTGCGGCCGACGAAGGGAAACGACGGCGTCACGCGGAGTGGACCAGGGAGGGCCGTCGGGTCGCCCGCGGTCATAGTCAGATCTGATTATCCCCCTGCTGTAAGCCGCGCGAAAAGTCGATCAATCGTGGTCATGACAGCGGAGGGACGGCTGCTTAGCGTCGTCGACATGGACGATCGACGGAAGGAGCCAACAATGCGTCGCACCACGTGCATCACAGCCCTGCTGACCGCCGCGCTTGCGTCCCTCGCCATCGCGCAGGTCGCCAACGCAAAGCCACGCCACTCGGTCACCCGCGCCGAAGTCGTCGCCGCCGCCCAGCAACAGGCCGAGAGCTCGGCGGCGAGGCTCGAGCAGAACGGGAACGGCAGCGTCAGCATCGACCGCTCGCGCACGAGCCTCGGGAGTTACCTTCGCTCCGGCCCGTTCCGCCAGAGCGCGGTGTTCGCGATCTTCGGGACGAACACGGCGGGCGGCGCGGCCGGCACGCTTTGGTGCCTGGGCTACGTCGAGGTCAGGCGGACCACGCGGGACCACACCCGCGTCGTCCGAGACCTGACGTGCGTGGGCAACTGATCAGCGGTAGCGGGAACGATCACGGACGGGGCGGGAAACCGCCCCGTCCTTGCTACGCGAGCTCTTGAAGTGGGCTCGGGTGCCCGGGCTCCGTAGCGCCGGCGATTGCAGCGCGGGAGTGGGCGGTGCCCGGCTCGAACGGGCGACCTCCACGGTGTAAACGTGGCGCTCTACCAACTGAGCTAACCGCCCAGACGGGCGAGTCTAGTATCCGCCCCCTTGAACGCCCGGCTGTTCTGGAAGGCGCTGATCGTGCAACTGATCGTGGTCGCGATCCCCTTCGCGATCCTCGATCTCACGCTCAGCCACGAGTTCTTCGAGGACTGGGGCTGGCTGGTCGGCCCGGTCGTCTGGCTGGCCTGCTCGGCCGTGACGGGCCGCATCCTCAACCTACCGCTGGCCTACGTCCTCTTCTCAGCGGTGGCCGGCGGAGTGGCCGGCCTCCTGGTGATGCTGGCGACGAGCCACCTGCCCGGCCTGATCGCGGCGCTGCTGGTCTTCAGCGCCTCGTGCGGCAGCTACGACCCGCACCACCTGGAAACCGAACCCGGCTCGTAGGTAG
>DASUYU010000018.1:0-25757 GCA_036377235.1 Thermoleophilaceae bacterium | reverse complement strand
GAAGCGGGCCTTGACCGTGGGGTCCGCGTAGGTCTACGGTCGGCAGGCGGTGGCCCTTCTGGTCCTCCTGGTCGTGCTCCTGACGTTGCCGGCCGTGACGGCCGACGCGAGCCCCGGCATACAGGTCACGATCACCTCGGGGCCGTCGGGGACCACGGATCAGACCTCGGCCACCTTCACGTTCACGGCGAACCAGCGAGGGGCGACCTTCCGCTGTTCGCTCGACGGCTCGGCGCCCGCGTCGTGCACGTCGCCCGCCGAGTACTCCGGGCTGGGCGACGGCGACCACCTCTTCACCGTCCAGGTGAAGGACGCGAGCGGCGCCTACGCCGACCGCGAGAGCCGCAAGTGGACGGTCCAGACGACTCCGCCCCCGCCGCCCGAGCCGAAGCCCTCGCCGCTGCTTCCCCTGGGCGGCGGCCGGGCCAAGGTGAAGCTCCGGGGGCAGGTCGTGCTCGGCGCGAACCGCCTTCGCAAGCTCTCCCTGCGCAAGCCGCCGCGGCTGTACCGCCTCGACGAGGAGCACGACGAAGGAGAGCCCCACGCGCAGCCGGCCTGTGTGCCCGCCGGAACGTGCCTCGTCACGCTCGGCGGCGAGGCCGACCCCTTCACCACGACGCCGAAGCCCACCGACACGCCCTTCGTCGTGAGCGGCGGCGGCGACCCGCAGGTCGCGGCGGGCAAGTCGTTCCTGGTGGTGACCGCCTACAACCAGATGTGGGTCTACACGAAGGACGGCAAGCTCGTCACGAAGGACAAGTACGGGAGCGCGCTCAGCTACCCGATGACGGCGGCCCAGCTGTTCACGCCGCTCTGGGATCCGCCCGGCTCGAACTCCAACGGCATCAACGGCTACCTGAAGCTGCCCTCGGGGGTGCCGTGCGACGTGAACGACCCGTTCGCGGCCGGGACCTTCTGCCTCAACGACTGGTACGACATGCGCGTCATCTACGACGACTACCGCGACCGGTTCTGGGTCCTCGCCACGGCGCGCAACCCGAACTGGAAGAAGGAAACCGCGACCCTGAAGCAGCGCATCGCGCGGCGCTCGAAGGTGGCGCTCGCGGTGTCGAAGACCGCCGATCCGCGCGACGGCTTCTACCTCTACTGGTGGAACGGTGTGATCGACGACGGCGCGTGCGCCACGCTCGGGTCGCCGCCCGGCCCGCCGGCCGCGTGCCCCAACTCGACCTACCAGCCCGGCGACGCCGCGGACTACCCCTCGATCGGGATCTCGAAGGACTTCTTCACCCAGACGATCGGGGTCGTCAACGTGAATCCGCACGACCCCGACTGGCCCATCTCGGTCGGCAAGTACGCGCTCGTGAACGTGTTCGACGCCGACAAGCTCGCGAACGGAGGGTGCAGCTCTCCATGCGGCTGGGCGTACTGGAACTTCCCCTACCCGGGCACGAACACGGTGGTCAAGGGCATCGTCCAGCCCGCCGTGGAACACGGCGCCGTGCAGAAGGACTTCGCCACGATGGCGAGCACCCAGGGGGACAAGACGCTCTGGGTGTGGGGCTTCACCAAGCAGGAGGGCGCGTTCGCGCCGCCGCTGCACGGCGCGCCGATCCAGGTGAAGAAGTGGGCCGGCCCCACGAACCCCGACCAGCCGCCGAAGGGGTCGGTCACGAGCCCGTCGCCGATCTCGTACGGCAACCTCGGCAATCTGGTGACGAAGGCGGCCACGCGTAACGGCCTGATGTATGCGACGTGGCAGGACTGCTCGGTGTGGTTCAACGGCCAGTCCCCTTGCTCGGCGTCGATCCGGCTGGTGAAGGTCAACCCCGGGCTGGCGCTCACCGTGGACGTGGCGACCGGTCCGATCATCGACCGCACCTTCGGCTTCCACACGCTCGGCGAAGGCGACCAGGAGGTGATCGGCTACGGGGTGCCGGCCGTCGAGGTGAACAAGCACTCGGACGCGGTCGTGGTCTACCAGCGCGTCGGCGGAGTCGACACCTGGCCGGAGGCGCGCTACAGCGCCTACATGAACGGAGAGCCGGACATACGCCCGAGCGCGCTGCTGAAGGTGGGCGCACGGCCCGTCGGCGGGAACGCGGACCCGGACGACCCGGACAAGGCGATCGGGAACGCGGACACGGGCGGAGCGGCGGTCGACCCGGTCGGCAAGGAGGCGATCTGGCTGACGCACGTCTTCGCGAACTCGTCCGGCGGCTACCAGATGGCGGTCGGCAAGGTGTTCGGCAAGCCGTTCGCCGACATCTTCACGATCGTCTCGAAGTTCGACCTGAAGAGCATCGGCAGCGTGCGGAAGGTCAAGGCGACGGTGGTCGTCGGGAACCAGGGCGACGGCAAGGCGCCGGGCTCCAAGCTGCACCTGTTCCTCGTGCCGAAGCGCGGCAAGCCGAAGCCGCTCGGAACGCTGCGGGTGCCGCGCCTGCCGTCGGGCAGGTCGAAGGTGCTCCACATCGACCTCGGCCTGCCCAAGGGGCTCGGGTCCGGCCCCTTCCGCCTGCGGGCAGTCGTGGATCCCTCGAAGCGGATCAAGCAGTACGGCGTCGGGAACGACGCGGGCCTATCGCGCCGCTTCGACCGCTGAGCTCGAGCTAGGGCGCTGTCGCTATGTAGATGTTCTGGTCGAGACCGCCCTGCGAGAGGCACGAGTCGTCGATCGTCGGCGAGCTGTACGACGGCGCGTTGATGTCGTTCGGCATCCACGTGCACGTCTGGCGGCCGTCGAAGTGGTCGGCGTCGTCGTCCGCTCCCGTCTCGCGCGGATCGGTACCGGGCTGCAGGTCGCGCGTGTCCGTCCACACCGAGGCGGTCGCCGCGCCGGCCGCGGACGTGTAGTTGTAGTCGCCGAAGAACGGCGAGCGCATTCCGCTGCGCACCTCCCAGTTCGGGTTGGTCCCCATCGAGCTCACCGGCGTCTCGCTCCAGCTCACGCCGTTCGTGGAGGTGGCCACGATCGCGTGCACGACGTTTCCGGAGTTGGCCCCGGCGGCGGTGTCCCCAGGCGGCAGGTCCGGTGAGTAGGAGCCATCCAAGCGGGAGTCCTGGAAGACGACGGTGAGCCCGCCCGCGCCGGTCGTGATGTCCGGGAAGAACTGGTGTCCGACGGGCGCCGTGTCGATCGGCACGGCCGGTGCCGTCCAGGTCAACCCGTCGGCCGAGTTGCGGGCGAAGACCTTCGACTGGCGGGCGGCGGTGCGCGCGTTCCACACCACGTGCACGCCGGAAGCGTCAGCCGCGACGGCGGAGAGGCTCGAGAAGCGCGCGTAGGTCAGGCCGTTGTCGCACGCGAACGGCCCGTCGCCGCACGTGTCGGGGCCGAAGTCGGTCGAATCGAACGGAACGATGTCGGCCACCGTCTGCGGGAGGCTGAAGCTCTGTCCGCCGTCGGTCGAGCGCACGATCCGGATGCGGTTCTCCGTGGACTTCTGATGCATGATCTCGCGGTAGGTCACATAGACCGCGCCGTCCGGCCCCACAGCGATGTCGGCGAACTGCTCCTCGCCGTGTCCCTGAGTCAGCCGCATCGGCGTCGAGAACGTCTGGCCGCCGTCGGTCGAGCGCGCGAAGTAGATGACGTTGTTGGCAGCCTGGCCCGGGTAGCGGGCCCACGCGACGTACAGGTTGCCTGCGGTCGGCGTGTCGGTGCTCTGGTCGGCGGCGATGTTGATCTTGTCCTGGAACAGGCCCCAGACCGACGGCGTGCCGCGGTCCACGCGCACCGTCCGGACGTACGAGGCGCCGTCGCCGTCGTAGCGCGCGACGTAGATGGAGCCGTTGGTCGGCTTCACGCGGTTGAAGCAGATGAACGCGTAGTAGAGGTTGCCCTGGCCGTCGAACGACTGGGTCGGGTCGCCCGCCGCCGCGCACGATCCGTGGGCCGGCGACGCGGTCCCGAACCCGGACGTGTCGGCGGGGTATCCGGGGACGAGGCTGAGCGACCAGTGATCTCCACCGTCCGTCGACCGGTAGTAGCCGGCCCACAGGTTCCCGGAGCCGTTCTGGATCTCCGCGCAGTAATCGTTGGAGCCCGCGACGATGACCATGGAGTTGTTCGGATCGACCGCGACGCTGGGCTCGTTCTGGGTGCGGCGCCCGGTGTTGCAGGACAGCATGGTCGCGTCCGTGCCACCGGAGGCGAGCTGGTAGCTCCCGGAGGTGTCGTTGGTCACGAGGGTGTCGGCCCTCGCCACCCCGATCGGTCCGAGCGCCACGAGTACCAGCGCTCCGAGCAAACCAGCGGTCCTGCGCATGACTGCCTCCCTGTGTAGGCCCTCCCCGCAGCCGGCCAGGCTACTCCTCGAGCGCTCAGGATGTCTGGGCGGCGAGCTCGAGCAGCACGACCTGCCCGGCCATCACGACGGCTCCGACCAGCGGCACGCCCGGGCGGTAGACCAGGTGCGTGTAGGACGGCGCCTCGAGCACCACGGCGTCGGCGCGGGAGCCCGGCGTCAGGCGGCCGACGTCGTCGCGACGGAGTGCGCGGGCGCCGCCGGTCGTGGCCGCGAGCAGCGCCTCCTCGGGAGTCATCTTCATGTCGCGGACGGCCAGGGCGATGCAGAACGCCATCGAGGTCGTGTAGCTCGAGCCGGGGTTGCAGTTCGTGGCGACTGCGACCCTCACCCCGGCGTCGATGGCCCGGCGAGCGTCCGGGTACGGCTGGCGAGTGGAGAAGTCCGTGGCCGGGAGGAACGTGGCGACGGTGTCGCTCCCGGCGAGCGCGACGACGTCGTCGTCCGTCATGTAGGTGCAGTGGTCCACCGACGCCGCGCCCAGCTCCACCGCGAGCCGGACCCCCTCCCCGAAGCCGAGCTGGTTGCCGTGCACGCGCAGGCCGAGGCCGGCGTCGCGGCCGGCCTCGAGCACGCGGCGGGACTGGTCCGGATCGAACGCGCCCTCCTCGCAGAACACGTCGATCCAGCGTGCGAGCGGCCGGCAGGCCGCCAGCATCTCGCCGCAGACGAGCTCCACGTACTCGTCGGCGCGGCCCTCGTACTCGGGCGGCACCGCGTGGGCGCCGAGGAACGTCACGTCGTCGGTGAACTCGCCCGCGACCGCGCACAGGCGCCGCTCGGACTCCGTGTCGAGCCCGTAGCCAGACTTGATCTCGAGGTGCGTGATGCCGGCGCTCACGGCCTCGGCGCGGCGGGCGCCGGCGAGCTCTCGCAGCTGGCCCTCGGTTGCCGCGCGGGTGGCCTCGGTGGTGACCGTGATGCCCGACGCCGCGTACGGCCGGCCCGCCATCCGGGCGGCGAACTCGTCCGCGCGGTCGCCCGCGAAGACGAGATGCGTGTGGCTGTCCACGAATCCCGGGATCACGCACCGGCCCTCGGCGTCGAGCTGCTCGTCCGCGGCGGCGCCCGCCGGCCCGATGGTCGCGACGCGGTCGCCCTCCACTACGACCGCGGCATCTCGGACGATCCCGAGCGGCCCCTCCCCCAGCTCCGGGTCGCACGTGACGAGCTGGCCGATGTTGTCGATGACGAGGCTCATCCGGTCACCGAGCGGATCGCGTCGTCCAGCTCACGTGGCACCTCCACCGTCGCGTGCCGGCCGTCCTCGACGATCGCCCTCCCGTCCACAAGCACGTGCCGCACGTCGCCGGCCGTGGCCGCGAAGACAACCGACTCGAGTGCGGTGTCCGAGTCGGTTCCGGCGAGCCGGACGCCGTCGAGGCCGACCGTCACGAGGTCGGCGGGCGCGCCCACCTCTATCCGGCCGGCTTCCGGCCACCCGAGGCTGGCGTGGCCCTCCGCGGTGGCCGCGCGCAGCAGCTCGTCCGCGCCGTGGTGCCCGCGCTCGCCGCTCGCCAGCCGTTCGTCGAGCTCCACCGCGCGCGCCTCCTCGAAGGGATCGATCACGGCGTGGGAGTCGCTGCCGAATGCCAGCCGGACGCCCGCGTCGACCAGCGGCCGCATCCGGCCGATCCCGTCCGCGAGGTCGCGCTCCGTCGTCGGGCAGACGCAGACGTGCGCGGCGGCGGCGCCGAGCAGACCGACGTCGGAGTCGGTGAGGTGGCTCGCATGGATGGCTGTGAAGCGGTCATCGAGCGCGCCGGCGTCGGCGAGCAGCGCGGTCGGCGTGCGGCCGTATGCCTCGAGGCATGCCTCGTTCTCGGCCGGCTGCTCGGAGACGTGGGCGTGGAGCGCCCGGCCGCCCTCCCGCGCCCAGCCCGCGACCGTCCGGGCGGAGTCGGGATCCACCGCCCGAATGCTGTGGATGGCCGCGCCGGTACGCGCGTGGGGATCCGCGGCCGTCAGCGCGTTCACGCGCTCGACCCACGCCTCCACCGTCCCGTCGGAGAAGCGCACCTGGGCTCCCTCCGGGGGCCGGTCGATGCCGCCGTGCAGGTAGCACGCGTCGATCAGCGTGATCCGGATTCCGGCCTCGGCGGCCGCCCGGATCAGCGCGCGGCCCATCGCGTTCGGGTCCTCGTAGGGGGTCCCGTCCGGGCCGTGGTGGAGATAGTGGAACTCGCCCACCGTCGTGACGCCGGCCATCGCCATCTCTGCGTACGTCGCGCGCGCGAGCGCGAGATAGGTGTCCGGGTCGATCCGCTCGGCGGCGCGATACATCTCCTCGCGCCAGGTCCAGAACGAGCCGCGACCGCGCTGCGCGCGCCCCCGCAGGGCGCGCTGGAACGCGTGCGAGTGGGCGTTCGCGAGGCCGGGAAGCGTCAGGCCGTCGAGGATCGTCGCGTCGCGCGGCGGCGAGTCCTCGCCGGGCGTCACGGCCGCGATCGTGCCGTCCTCGACCTCCACGAGGACGCCGCTCTCCGCGCGCTCGCCGCCCAGCCACGCCAGCGCGCACCAATACGCGGTCACGATCCCGTCCGCTCCACGATCGCGCGTGCGCGCCGCTCGAAGTCCTCGCGTTGGTAACGGTCGAACTGGTCCCACGTCGCGAGCGTCGCGGGGTCCTCCACGCGGTCCAGGAAGAGCACGCCGTCGAGGTGGTCCAGCTCGTGCTGGAAGGTCCCGGCGGTGAGGCCGCGGCGCACCTCCTCGTGCTCCTCCCCGTCGCGGTCCAGATAGCGCACCCGCACGTTCATGTGGCGCGGCACCTCGCCGCGCAGGTTCGGCACGGACAGGCAGCCCTCGTTGACCCGTTCGACGTCGTCGTCCACCGGCTCGATCGCGGGATTGACGATGACCGTCAGGGGCACCTCCGGCTTGTACGGGTAGCGCGGGTTGCCCGGCCTGACCTCCACCACCGCCACGCGCACGGTTTCGCCCACCTGGTTCGCTGCGAGGCCGGCGCCGTTGGCCGCGCGCATCGTCTCGATCATGTCGTCGATCAGGGCCTGTATCTCCGGCGAGCCCAGCTCCTCGGCGCTCAGCTCGCGCGCCCGCTCGCGCAGCACCGGGTGCCCGACCTCCACGATCTCGCGCCGGCTCACCCGTCGTGCTCGCGCATCGGGATGCGGACGCCGCGCGCCTCCGCCACCTCGTTCGCCCGGTCGTAGCCCGCGTCGGCGTGGCGGATCACGCCCATGCCCGGGTCGGTGGTGAGCACGCGGTCGAGCTTCTCCGCGGCGAGGTCCGTGCCGTCGGCCACCACCACCATCCCCGCGTGGATCGACCGGCCGATCCCCACTCCGCCGCCGTGGTGGATGCTCACCCACGACGCGCCCGAGGCCGTGTTCACGAGCGCGTTCAGGAGCGGCCAGTCGGCGATCGCGTCTGAGCCGTCCTCCATCGACTCTGTCTCGCGGTACGGCGATGCCACCGATCCCGAATCGAGGTGGTCGCGCCCGATCACGATCGGCGCCTTCACCTCCCCGCTCCTCACCAGCTCGTTGAAGCGCACGCCCAGCCGGCGCCGCTCGCCGTAGCCGAGCCAGCAGATCCGCGCCGGCAGGCCCTGGAACGCGATCCGCTCGCCCGCCATCCGGATCCAGCGGGCGAGGCTCTCGTCCTCCGGGAACTCCTCGAGGATCGCGCGGTCCGTGGCGGCGATGTCCTCGGGATCGCCCGACAGCGCCACCCACCTGAACGGGCCGCGGCCCTCGCAGAACAGCGGGCGGATGTAGGCGGGCACGAAGCCCGGGTAGTCGAAGGCGCGCTCGAAGCCGCCCAGCTTCGCCTCCGCGCGGAGGCTGTTGCCGTAGTCGAACACCTCGGCGCCGGCGTCCATGTAGCCGACCATGGCGAAGCAGTGCGCGGCGGCCGACACGCGCGCGCGGTGGATGTACTCCTCGGGGTCCTCGCGCCGCAGGTGCTCGGCCTCGCTGAGCGTGAAGCCGGCCGGGATGTAGCCCTGGAGCGGGTCGTGGGCGCTCGTCTGGTCGGTCACCACATCCGCCTCGAAGCCCTGGCGCAGCAGCTCGGGGAACACCTCCGCCGCGTTCGCGCACACTGCCACCGAGAGCGCGCGGCGCTCCTGCTTGGCCCGCCTGCAACGCTCGATCGCGTCGGCGAGGTCGTCGGCCTCCTCGTCGAGGTAGCGGGTCTCCAGCCGGCGGCGGATGCGGTCGCGGTCCACCTCCACGCACAGCGCCACGCCCTCGTTCATCGTCACCGCCAGCGGCTGGGCGCCGCCCATCCCGCCGAGCCCCGCGGTGAGCGTGATGGTCCCGGCGAGCGAGCCGTCGAAGCGCCGCCGCGCGATCTCCGCGAAGCACTCGTACGTGCCCTGCACGATCCCCTGGCTCCCGATGTAGATCCAGGAGCCGGCGGTCATCTGGCCGTACATCGTCAGCCCGAGGTCCTCGAGCCGGCGGAACTCGTCCCACGTGGCCCACTCAGGCACGAGATTCGAGTTCGCGATCAGCACCCGCGGCGCCCACTCGTGCGTGCGGAACACGCCGACCGGCTTGCCGGACTGGACCAGCATCGTCTCGTCGTCGCCGAGGCTCCGCAGGGTGCGCACCAGCGCGTCGAACGCCTCCCACGACCGCGCCGCGCGGCCGGTGCCGCCGTAGACCACGAGGTCGTCGGGCCGCTCCGCCACGTCCGGGTCGAGGTTGTTCATCAGCATCCGCATCGCCGCTTCCTGCGGCCAGCCCCTGCAGGAGAGGTCCGTGCCGCGCGGCGCGTGCACCTCGCGGGCGCCCTTCACTCGAGTCCCCCGATCGCGCTCTCTACGGCCTCGACCGCGGCACCCGACGCCACGAGCAATTCGACGTCCGCCAGCTCCGGCGCGAGGAAGCGGTCCGGGCCGGCGCCGGGCACGGCGGCGCGAACCGCGTCGCGCGCCGCCGCGGTGCCGGCGCCGGGCTCGAGCGGCGCCCTGAGGTCGAGCGCCCGCGCGGCGCAGGTGAGCTCCACGGCGAGGATGCGCGTCAGGTTGGCGACCACGGTGCGCAGCTTGCGCGCGGCTCCCCAGCCCATCGACACATGGTCCTCCTGCATTGCGCTCGTTGGCAGCGAGTCGGTGCTGGCCGGCACGGCGAGCCGGCGGTTCTCGGCCACCATCGCGGCCTGCGTGTACTGCGCGAGCATCATTCCCGAGTTCACGCCGGCGTCCTCGGTCAGGAAAGGCGGCAGCCCGTACGAGCGCGCCGGGTCGAGCATCCGGTCCGTGCGCCGCTCGGCGATCGCGCCCACCTCGGCCGCGGCGATCGCCAGGAAGTCGCACGCCATCGCCACGGGGGCGCCGTGGAAGTTGCCGCACGACTCCACCCGTCCGTCCGGCAGCACGACCGGGTTGTCGATCGCGGAGCGCAGCTCGGCGGCGGCCACGCCCTCGACGTGCGTCCACGTGTCGCGCGCGGCGCCGTTCACCTGCGGGGCGCAGCGGAGCGAGTAGGCGTCCTGCACGCGCGGGTCGTCGTGACGGTGGCTCGCCACGATCGGCGAGCCGGCCAGGAGCCTCGCCATGTTCCCGGCGCTCCGGGCCTGCCCGGGCTGCGGGCGCATGGTCACGAGGTCCTCGGCGAACGCCCGATCGGTGCCGAGCAGTGCCTCGGTGGACATGGCCGCCGTGATGTCGGCCACCTTCAGGAGCCCCGCCAGATCGTGCAGCGCGAGCACGAGCATCCCGAGGATCCCGTCGGTGCCGTTGATGAGCGCGAGCCCCTCCTTCGCCGTCAGGGTGAGCGGCTCGATGGAGGCGGACTCGAGCGCCTCTGCTGCGGACGTGCGCTCGCCCGCGGCCGTGAATACCTCACCCTCGCCGAGCAGGGCGAGGCCGCAATGCGCCAGCGGGGCGAGATCGCCGCTCGCGCCGAGCGAGCCGTGCTCCGGCACGACCGGATCGAGCCCGGCGGCCAGGAGCGCGAGCATCGTGTCCGCGACGACCGGCCGCGCGCCCGAGCGCCCCATCGCGAGCGAGCGGGCGCGCAGGAACATCATCGCCCGGACCACCTCGCGCTCCACTGGCGGGCCCATGCCGGCCGCGTGCGATCGGATCAGCGAGCGCTGGAGCTCTTCGCGCCGCTCGGCCGGGATCCAGGTGCCGGCGAGCGAGCCGAAGCCGGTGGACACCCCGTACACCGGCTCCTCGGACGCCGCCAGCCGCTCGACCACGGCCGCGCTCTCCTCCATGGCCGCACGCGCCTCTGCCGACAGCCGCGCCGGCACGCCGTGACGCGCGACCGCGACCACATCGTCAGGCTCGACGCGGTCGCCGGTGAGCTCGATCGTGGCCGTCTGCATCGCGGCCATTCGATCACATCGGGGCCGCGGTCTTCCCGCAGCCGCCTGCGAAAATTGAGGGCGTGGGAAAGGTCTGGGTCCTCGACACCGAGACGAAGGGCACGGGTGCGCAGATGGTGCCGCTCGAGAAGACCCTCAAGCAGCCGGCCGCGGAGCCGGTGCGTCGCCGTGCCCGTGCGGTGCCGAAGCGCAGGCCGCGCACGCGGGAGGCCGAGCCCGCTCCGCCGCGCCGCTTCCGGGTGATCGACGCGCTCTCCCGAAAGATCGTTGCCGAGGATGCCGGGCTCGCCGAGACCGTCGAGCTTCTGGGAGACGTAGGACAACCGGTTGAGGTGAGCGTCTATGTCTGGGAGCCGAAGGCGAACGACTGGCGCCTTCTGACGAGGCGCGAGCTGTCGCTCCTCTGGGACCGCAGGCCCGCGGCCTAGGCGAGGACCACGACGGGCTGCGGTGACGGCGTCGCCTGCGGCTGCGGCTCGATGGCCGGCTCGGGCGCCGCGCGCGCCCGCTGCAACTCCTCGTGCACCTGGCCGGCCGGGAGCCGGCCCGCGAGGAAGGACGTGAGGACGCGCTGCTCCGCGAGGGTGAGGCGGTGGATCACGGCGGGTGCAGCGGTTCTTCCCATCAGCAGTGGTTTCTTCTTCCCCCTGCAAGCTCCTGCAAAACGAGGGACCGCCTCTAATGTTGATCGGCGGTGAAGCTCTTCTGGCGTCTGCTCGGTTTCCTCCGCCCGTACCGGCGCGGCGTCATCGCCTCCTTCGTGCTCGCCGCCGTGGCCATGGGCGTGAGCGTGCTGATCCCGTACCTGGTCGGTCGCACGGTCGACGAGATCCGCGGCGGCAGCACGCACCTGTGGCCGCTCGCGCTTGCGGTGGTGGCCGCGGGCGTGCTCCGGCTCGTGTTCAGCGTCCTCCGCCGGCTCGTGGCCGGGCGGGTCTCGCTCGGGGTCGAGTACGACCTGCGAAACCGGATGTACGAGCACCTCCAGTCGCTGGAGCTCGCCTTCTTCGACCAGCAGCAGACCGGCCAGCTGATGTCGCGCGCGACCGTCGACCTTCAGTCGGTCCGGTTCTTCCTCGGGTACGGCCTCGTCTTCCTCCTGCAGTCGGCGATCACGATCGTGATCGCGGCCGCCGTGATGGTGACGCTCGAGCCGGGCCTCGCCCTGGTCGCGCTCGCCCCGACGCCGTTCGTCGTGTGGATCGCCTACCGCTACGGGCGCCGCAACCGGCCGGCCTCGCAGGAGGTGCAGCAGCGCATCGCGGAGCTCACCGCGGAGGCCGAGGAGAACATCGGCGGTGTCCGCGTGGTGAAGGCGTTCGCCCAGGAGCCGCGCCAGCTCCGCCGGTTCAGCGGAGCCGTCAAGCGGGTGTTCGACCAGTCGATGGTGTCCACGCGGCTGCGCGCCTTCTACGCGCCGTTCATCGGGTTCCTTCCCCAGCTCGGGCTTGCGGCGCTGCTGCTCGTGGGCGGCCGGCAGGTGATCGACGGGCGGATCACGATCGGCGAGTTCATCGCGTTCTACGGTTACGTGCTGATGCTGGTCGGGCCGATGCGCGGGCTCGGCATGGCGCTCGGAATGGCGCAGCGCGCGGTCGCGAGCGGCGCGCGCGTGTTCGAGCTGCTCGACCGGGCCCCGAGGCTGGTGGCGGCACCCGATGCCCGGCCGCTTCCCTCGGGCGGCGGGCGGGTGGAGCTGCGCGACGTGACGTTCGGCTACGACGGCGCGGAGCCGGTGCTGCGGAACATCGACCTCGACGTGGAGGCCGGCCGGACGGTCGCGCTCGTGGGGCCCACCGGCTCCGGCAAGACCACGCTCGTGATGCTGATCCCGCGCCTGTACGACGTGGAGCACGGCTCCGTGCTCGTGGACGGCGTGGACGTTCGCGACCTCGACCCCGCGGCGCTGCGACGCGAGGTGGCGGTCGTGTCCGACGACGCGTTCCTGTTCTCGGCTCCGCTCGGCGAGAACATCGCCTACGCGCGTCCCGACGCAACCGAGGAAGAGGTGCGCCGGGCGGCCCTCCGCGCCGGACTCGGCGAGCTGCTCGACGAGCTGCCCGAGGGGCTCGACACGGTGGTGGGCGAGCGCGGGCACACGCTCAGCGGCGGCCAGCGCCAGCGGGTGGCGATCGCGCGGGCGCTGCTCGCGGAGCCGCGGATCCTGATCCTCGACGACGCGACCTCGAGCGTGGATGCCACGACCGAGAACCGCGTCAAGAACGCGCTCGCCGAGGTGATGGAGGGACGGACGACGTTCGTGATCGCGCACCGGCTGTCCACGATCGCGCTCGCCGACGACATCGTCGTGCTCGAGGACGGCGAGATCGCGGCGCGCGGCACGCACGAGGACCTGCTCGAGGAGTCCCCGCTGTACCGCGAGATCGCGGAGAAGGGGCTGCCCGATCAGGTCTTCCTCACCCGCTGCGACCCCGATCGCGAGGTGGCCCGGCTGTGACCCGCATCGGACGTCTTCGCCATCTCGTGAGCCTGCTGCGCCCGTACCGGGTGCGCGTGGCGCTGATGTTCGTGGCGCTGCTGCTGGCCACCGGCGCGGCGCTGGCGCCGCCCTACCTCGCCGGGCGCGCGATCGACGACGGCATCAAGAACGGCGACACGAAGGCGCTCACGATCATCGTGCTGACCTTCCTCGCCACAGCGCTGATCAACTGGGGGGCCACCTACGCGCAGACGTTCCTCATCAACTGGGTCGGCCAGCGCGCGCTCCAGGACCTGCGCATCGAGCTGTTCCAGCATCTCCAGAAGCTGTCGATCGGCTTCTACTCGCGCAACAAGGCGGGCGTCCTGATCTCGCGCATCACGAACGACGTGCAGGCGCTCGACCAGCTCGTGACCGAGGGGATCTCCACGCTGTTCTCGGCCACGCTGACGCTGTTCGGCACCGCGGTGATCCTCGTCCTGCTCGACCCGGAGCTCGCGCTCGTCACGTTCCTGTGCTTCCCGGTGCTGCTCGTGGGCAGCGTGGCGTTCCGGCTCGCGTCCGCCGGCGCGTACGCGCTCACGCGCGTGAAGATCGCGCAGGTCACCGCGTACCTGCAGGAGACGCTGTCGGGCGTGCGGGTGGTGCGCGCGTTCGGCCAGGAGGAGCGCCACAAGGTGCGGTTCGCGCAGCTGAACGACGAGCACCGCGAGGCGAACATGCAGACCGTCTACCTGAACGCGGCGTACTTCCCGGCGGTGGAGCTGCTCTCCGCGGTCGCGACCGCGGCGATCCTTCTCTACGGCGGGAACCAGGTGGTCGACGGGGCGCTCAGCATCGGCGTGCTCGCATCGTTCGTCTTCTATCTGGCGAGCTTCTTCGACCCGATCCAGTCGCTGTCGCAGCTGTACACGACCTACCAGGCCGGCATGGCCGCGCTCGACAAGATCTTCGAGCTCCTCGACGAGAAGCCTGACATCGGCGACCGGCCGGACTCGATCGAGCTGCCGCGAGTCCGCGGAGAGATCCGCTTCGAGGACGTGACCTTCTCCTACGGCGGCGACGCGCTGGCGCTCGACGACGTGTCGCTGGTGGTGCCGCCGGGACAGACGCTGGCGCTGGTGGGCGAGACGGGCGCCGGCAAGTCGACGCTCGCCAAGCTGGTCGCGCGGTTCTACGACCCGGACGAGGGGCGCGTGTTGATCGACGGCCACGACCTGCGCGACGTGACCGAGCGGTCGCTGCGGTCGCAGCTCGGCATCGTGCCGCAGGAGAGCTTCCTGTTCTCCGGCACGATCGGCGACAACATCGCGTTCGGGCGCCCGGAGGCGACCGACGACGAGGTGCGGGCCGCCGCCCAGGCGGTGGGTGCGCACGATTTCATCGAGCGGCTGCCGGACGGCTACGACACCGAGGTCGGCGAGCGCGGCGGCCACCTGTCCGCCGGGCAGCGGCAGCTGGTGGCGTTCGCGCGCGCCGCGGCCGCGGACCCGCGGATCCTGATCCTGGACGAGGCCACCTCGAACGTGGACGTGCGCACCGAGTCCCAGATCGAGCACGGGCTGCGGCGCCTCCTGGCGGGACGCACGGCGATCGTGATCGCGCACCGCCTGTCGACGATCCGCGGCGCGGGGCGCATCGTGGTGCTGGACCACGGGCGGATCGCGGAGGCGGGCACGCACGAGGAGCTGCTCGACGCGAACGGCGCGTACGCGCGCCTGTACCGCGACTGGGCCGCGCAGTCCGCCGCCTGACGCGGGTATCCTGCGCGCCGTGAGGAGGCGTGCCCCCCTGGTCCTAGGGCTCGTTGCGGCGGCTGCGGCTCTGCTGCCCGCCACCGCGTCCGCGGCCGTGACGATGACGGACTTCAAGGTGGAGCCGGCGTCGAAGCAGGGCGGCGGCCACCCGAACGTGACGATCACGCAGGCGTTCGACTACGGGGGCAGCTCGACGGACAGCGTGAAGGACGCGTTCGTGCGGCTGCAGCCGGGGCTGCTGGGCAACCCGCAGAACGCCGCGTTCTGCTCGCAGCAGCAGTTTCAGGCGGACAACTGCCCGGCGGACTCGAAGGTCGGGACCGTCGAGGTGAGCGCCACGGTGCACATCCTCGTGATCCCGGCGCCCACCACGAACAGCGGGATCGTCTACAACCTCCGGCCGACTGGAAGCGAGCCGGCGCGGGTGGGCGTTGTCGTCGAGGCCGCGGGCGGGCTGTCGAAGATCTTCCTACAGTCGCCCGTGTTCATCCGGCCGGGCCCGGACGGGTACGGGCTCGAGTCGACCTTCGCCGACCAGCCGCGCGACTCGAGCGGCATCCCGATCCAGATCACGAAGGTCGCGCTCACCTTCAACGGGAAGGCGAGCAGGGGCAGCTTCATGCGCATGCCCACGTCGTGCGCACAGGGCACGTCGCTGAGCCGGGCGAACTCCTGGGAGGCGCCGTCGGCGTTCTCCGAGAAGACGTTCGCGATGACGCCCACCGGCTGCGACTCGCTCGGGTTCTCTCCGAAGGGCAGCGGGTCGATGGGCGCGCCGGGGCTGACGCACCGGGAGGACGGGGTGCCGGTATCCACGACGCTCATGTTCGACCCGGAGGAGGCTGCGCTGAAGAGCGCGCAGGTGACCCTGCCGAGCATCATCGGGCCGAACGTGGCGGCATTGGGCCGGGCGTGCCCGCGCGAGCAGGCGGACACGAGCACCTGCCCGGCCTCCTCGCGAATCGGCACCGCGAGGATCGACTCGCCCCTGCAGCCGGCGCCGGTCGAGGGTCCCGTCTATCTCGCCCATAACAGCGACGGCGCGCTGCCGGGACTGCTCGTGCTGCTGCCGCCGCCGGTCGGCGTGCGGCTCGACGGACTGGTGGACGTGGGGCCGAGCGGCGTCACGAATACGTTCGCGTCGAATCCGGACCTGCCGGTCAGGAGCTTCACCCTCTCGCTCGACGGAGGGCCCGGCGCGCCGCTGGAGCTGTTCAGCAACCTCTGCGCCGACGGCATCGACCGCACCATGGAGGTGAGGCTGGTCGCGCACAACGGCAAGGAGGCGGTCTTCTCCCAGGAGCTCGCGACGCCCGGCTGCGACCCGACCGCCAAGGTCACGATCCGCCGCAGGGGCCGCCGCGCGACGCTCGTGGCCCGGATGCGCGCCGCACGCGTGGGACCGGGCGTCACCCAGTTCGCGGTGCGCCTGCCGAAGACGCTCGCCCGCGGAAAGGCGCGCCCGGTCGTGTTCGCCGACGGCGCGCAGATGCGGCCGCACACGGGCCGCCGCCTGGCCTCGATGCCCTTCCCGCGCGAGGTGCGCTCGGCGACGCTCGTATGGCGCGGGCTGAAGACGAGCCGCCGCCTGAGGAAGACCGCGGTCGTCCGCGTACGCATGACGGACAGCCGGCCGCACGTGACCTCCCTGAAGCAGAGGGTGCGCGTGCGCGGAAGAGCGCCCCGCAGGCACCAGTAGATATCCTCGATCTCCTCGTTGGGGGGTCGTCTAATGGCAAGACGCCAGCCTCTGGAGCTGGTTATCGGGGTTCGAGTCCCTGCCCCCCAGTTACCTTCGACCGCCGTTTGGCGACTCAACCGCTAAATGCCTCGCGGGCGGCCTTTGCCCCCTCTGCCGCTGTCTTCCAGTAGCCGTAGGTTCCGTCTTCGCGCAGCTCGCGCGCTGCTTCGGTCGCGGCTCCCAGCGCCGCGAAGGCGAATGCTCCTCCCACCGATATCCGGCTCACGCCGGCGTCCGCCAGTTCGCTCACGCTCGGCATTCCGGGCAGGACCAGGACGTTGACGGGCAGGTCCACCGCGCCGATCAGCTCGCGGATGTCCGAGAGCTCGCGCAGGCCCGGCGCGAACAGCACGTCGGCGCCCGCGTCCTGGTAGCTCTGGAGCCGGGCGATCGTGTCGGCCAGGTCGTCGCGGCCGTGCACGTGGTTCTCGGCGCGGGCCGTGAGCACGAAGCCGTCCGGCGCCGCGTGTGCCGCCTCCGCGGCCGCCCGGACGCGCTCGGCGGCCGGCCCGGCGTCGTAGATCGTGTCGCTCTCCGGTCCGCTGTAGTCCTCCAGGGAGCACCCGGCCAGGCCGGCCTCGGCCGCCAGCCGCGCCGTCTCCGCCACTCCCTCGGGATCGTCCGCGAAGCAGTTCTCCAGATCGGCCGACACCGGCACGCTCACCGCCTCGGCGACGGTGCGCGCGTGCTCGATCGCCTCGTCGCGGGTCACTCCTCCGTCGAGCCGGCCGAGCGTCGCGGCGAACCCGCTGCTCGTGGTCGCCAGCGCGTCGAAGCCCAGTGACTCGAGCAGGACTGCGGACCCGCGGTCCCAGGGATTGGGCATCAGGAGCGGGGTGCTGCCGCGATGAAGGTCTAGGAAGCGCGCGGCGAGGCCGGTCACAACGAGGAGAGGTCGGTCCCCAGATCCGCCAGCGCGGCCTCGTCGACCGTCGGCTTCTCCGAGATGAACCGGCGCGCCGCGTCCAGGTCGTCCGAGCGCCCGACCGACAGCGCCGCCTTCACCTGCCCGTCGTCGAGATAGAAGGCGGCGAACTCGCCGTCCTCGAGCGACCCGCGGATCACCGTGTCGCCCGACCCGGGCCCGACGTACTCCATGGACGCCCAGTCAGCCAGGTCCGAGAAGAAGTACGGCACCACGTTGTGCTCGACCCCCCGGCCCAGCATGTTGAACGCCACCGTCTTCCCCTGGTTGAACGCCACGTCCCAGTGCTCGATCCGGATCGGCCGGCCGTGCACGGGGCTGTCGTACTCGCAGATGTCGCCGGCGGCGTAGATGCTCGGCTGCGACGTCTCCAGCCCGGCGTTGCATTTCACGCCGCCCTGCTCGCCGATGGCGAGCCCGGCGGCCTTCGCGAGCGTCACATCCGGCGTCACGCCGATCCCCACCACCACGAAGTCGCACTCGATCTCGAGGCCGCTTTTCGTGACCACCTTCGTCACACGCTCCCCATCGCCCTCGAAGCGGTCGATCTCCTCGCCGCCATGCACCTTGATCCCGTGCTCCTCCAGCACGCCCTGGAAGAAGCCGCCGACCTGCTTGCCGAACAGCGGCTCGAAGGTCACGTCCTCCAGCATCACGATCTCGCACTCCACGCCGTGCGCGGCCGTCAGCGACGCCGCCACCTCACACCCGATGTAGCTCCCGCCGATCAGCACCGCCCGCCCGTGCTGCTCCGCGTCCGCCCGGATCGCCTCCGAGTTGCCGAACGCGCGCAGGTAGTGGATCCCGTCGAGGTCGCAGCCGTCCACCCGCAGGCGCCTGACATTCGAGCCCGTGGCCAGCAGGGCGGAGCCGAACGAGATCTCCTCCTTGTCCGACAGCGTCGCCACCTTCGCGTCCTGGGCGAGCTTCATCACGCTCGTCCGCGAGAGCACGTCGATCCGCTGCTCGTCCCACCACTCGTCCGGCCGGAAGAGCACCTCCTCCTTGGACTCCTTGCCCTGGAGATAGCCCTTCGAGAGCGGCGGGCGGTTGTACGGGCGGTCCGGCTCGCGGCCCACCAGGAGGATCGAATGCTCGAGCCCGCCCTCCTCGCGCAGCCAGCGGGCGCAGTTGGCGCCGGCGAGGCCGCCGCCGATGACCAGATAGTCGACGTCGCGCGGGGCCACGGGCTACGCGGCCGTACGTGCGGTGAACAGCTCGGTCACGCGGGACTCGATACCCACATCGAGCACGACAAGCACCTCGTCGCCCGGCTCGATGACCGAGTCGCCGGTGGGCACGAACCCTCCGCCCTCGCGCAGGATCGAGATCACCAGCGACCCGTCCGGCAGCCCCAGGTCCTTGACGGCGCGCCCGGACGCCGGAGACCCGTCGCCCACCTCGAGCTCGATGATCTCGAGCCGCTCCTCGGGCAGGTCCAGCAGGTGGACGAGGCCGTACTTCGGCACCTCGTGCTCGATCAGTCGGAGGATCAGGTCAGTGGCCGAGATGGCGGGCCGCACGCCCAGCAGCTCGAAGTGCTGGAGGTTGCGCGGGTTGTTGCAGCGCGCCACCACCCGGGCCACCCCGTACTTCTCGCGCGCGACCTGGGAGATGAGGATGTTGTCCTCGTCGTCTCCCGTGACCGCGACCACGAGGTCCGCCCGCTCGATCCCCGAGCGCTCGAGCACCCACAGCTCCGAGCCGTCGCCGTACATCGCGCTGTGCTCGAGCTCCTGCTCGACCACGGCGTACCGATGCGCGTCCGCCTCGATCACGGTCACCTCGTGACGCTTGTTGATCAGCTCGCGGGCGAGGTTCCAGCCGACCTTGCCGGCACCGACGATCACCACGTACATGGCTAGCCGGCCACTCCCTCGAACCGGATCTGGCCCCGCACCGCCGCCTCGAGCAGCTCGATCGCGGTCTGCGTGGGGCAGACGGTCTGAAGGCCCTGCTCGGCGTACCAGCGCGCCCGGGCCGGATCCAGCACCCGGACCACCACTCGGTCCACCTCGAAGCGGCGCTTCGCGACCTGGGCGATCACCAAATTGGTGTTGTCCCCGTCCGTGGAGGCCACAAACGCGTCGGCCCGGTCGATCCCCGCCGCGAGCAGCGCGTCGATCTCGAGCGCGGTCCCCTCCGTGAACTGGCCGCCACGCTCCTCCCAGCTGTGCTCCTGGCCCCGGTCCAGAAGGGCGATGGCCTCGGCGTCCTCGTCCAGCACCGACACCTCGTGGCCCTCTTCCATCATTGAGTTGGCGATCGCGGAGCCCACGCGCCCGCAGCCAACGATCAAAACGAACATTGCAACCCACAATACATCCGCGACAGCGCGAAATCGCTTCTTACGGGAGGACTCCCTCGCGGGTCCCTTCCTCGCCCGCGGGAGGGGCCGTGAGAATCACCTTGCAGGGCGCCTTCTCGATCACGTAGCGGGTGGTCTCCCCCACGAACCTGTCGCGCACGCGCCCGCGTCCGCCGAGAATGGCGCCTCCGCGCAGGCTGCTCGGCTCCTCGGCTCCGAGCACGATCGCCTCGACCCCCCTCCGGCGCGCCTCGGAGACGATCGCCTGGCCCACGGAGCGCCCGCGCACCATGGCGGTGGCCACCTCGACCCCGACGTACTCCTCGCCCACCTCCTTCGCGCGCGCGAGCACCCGCTTCGCCTCCTTCACGCGCTCCTCGGGCACGCGCGCGTCGATCGGCAGCGACATCGGGATCTCGAACACGTACAGCGCCTCGAGCACCGCCCCGCCCTCGTCCTCCTCGCCCTCGGAGGCCGCGAGGCGCCCGGCGGTCCCGACGATGTCGTCGTCGAACACCTCGCCGAACACCGGCACGAGGATGCTGCCGTACTCGGCGGCCGTGCCCTCCTGCAGCGCCTCCGCCGGGATCGTGAAGCGGCTCGTGAGCGACTTGCCCTGCCCGCGCCGGTAGATCACGTACAGCGAGATCCCGACGGCCATCCAGCCGAAGCCGATGTAGCGCGCGCCCTCGTGGTACACGACCACGCTGACCCACACCGCGATCGAGAAGGCCGCCCCGAACACGGCTGGGAGCGGCACCCGCGCACCGGCGACGGGGATCGAGAACGGCACGCGGAACGCGCTCGGGCGGTCGGACTCACGGAAGCGCAGCGCGATCACGGACAGGTGGGCGAGCGAGAACGCGATCATCGCGCCGAACGCGAACACGCCCGCGAGGAAGTCGAGGTCGTGCGGCAGCGCGAGCGCGAATGCGATCAGGGCCGCGATGGCGATCGTCACGTAGGGCGTGCCGCGACGCCGGTGGAGCCGTCCCACCGCGCTGGGGATCTGGCGGTTGGTGGCGAGCGAGTACGCGAGCCGCGCCAGCCCGAGCATCTGGCCGTTCATCGCCACGAGCAGCAGCGCCGCGGCGGTCGCGCCGACGGCGTACCGGCTCACGTCGAGCAGCACGCCCGGCTCGTACGAGGACGGGATGGCCAATACCGGCGCCTCCAGGAAGCGGTCGCCGAGCGCCGTGCGGGTGCCCACGACGGGAGTGGCCATCAGCCCCGCGACGGACACCAGCACGGTCAGGCCGATCGCCACCAGGACCGTCGCGATCACCACGCGCCGCAGCCCGCGCCGGCCCACTCGGATCTCGCCGGCGAGCCCCGACGCCGCCTCGACCCCGATCGCCACGACGCTCGCGATGCCGAGCGCGAAGATCAGGTCCTTCCACTTCGGCGCCACGCCCAGGTCGATCGAGGCGTGGATCGAGCCGGGATCCCAGTACTGCGTGAAGCCGATCACGCTGATCACCACGAGCAGCACGATGCTGAGCAGCGAGAGTCGCAGCACGCTGCCGATCCGGTTCGCCGACAGGCCGCGGATGTTCGACATCGCGACGTAGAGGAGCGCCGCGCCCGCCACGACCTCCGGCAGGATGCCGTCGTTCAGCTCGTTCCAGAAGACGGTCAGGTACTCCGAGATGACGACCGCGCTGATCGCCATCACGATCAGGTAGTCGAGCAGGATGGCCCAGCCGGCCACGAAGCTCCAGAACTCGTCGAACGCGTAACGCGCGAACGTGGAGGCGCCGCCGCGCTCGATGTGGAGGGAGCTGCCCTCCACGTAGGTGGCCATCGTGACCGCGAAGAAGATCCCCGCGAGCAGGAAGACGAGCGGGGTGAGCCCGAGCGCGCGGCCGGCCACCACGCCGAGCGAGAAGAAGATGGCCGCCACGACGCTCGACAGCGTGATCGCGAACAGCGCGGGCTCGCCCAGCCTGTGGGCGATGATCACGCCCACCCGCTCGGAGCTTCGTCTCAGGCCCTCCGAGCTGTGCCGGAGGGCCTCGCGGGCTCGGCCGCCCGCTCCGCCGCCTCCGCTCACCGCTCCCCGCCGCGGGCGAGCCAGAGCCGGCCGGCGCCGAGCAGGGCCAGCATGGTCCCGAGGACCACGCCGAACGCGAGCGCGCCGCCGCCGCGGGCCAGTGCCGAGACCACCATCGTCACGCCGAGCAACATGATGATCCCGCTGAGCACGCGGGTCGAGGTGGCGTAGGCGCGTCTCATGCCGCCGCCTTCGGAGAGGCGCCGTCCCGGGACGAGTCGATGATCACGCGCGCGGGTCGCTCCTGGAGCACGGTCTCAAGCGTACGCCCGAAGATCGACGCGCCGGTCCGCCTCGGGGGGAGCGGCATGACGATCGCCCGCGCGCGGATCTCCTTGGCGTCCTCGACGATGCGCCTGCCGGCCTGGCCGGGCCGCACCTTCTCCCAGTGCCCTGTCACGCGCCGTCCGCCGAGCACGCGCGCCGAGTCGATCACCGACGCCGCCTTCGCCTCCTGCTCCGGCATGCTGGCGTCGATGGGCGAGTTCGGCGGGACGGTGATCGTCACCAGCACGTGGATGCCGCGCCGCCGCCGCGCCGCCAGGCGCACCGCGGTCGAGACCGCCTCGGGCGAGTAGTCGTTGTCCTCGAAGGCCACGAGGATCGACTCGTATTCCACCTCGTGCTCGACGACGGGCTTCGGCGACACGATCTTGTGGGTCTCCGTGAGCGCCAGGCCCTGGCGGTGCCGGTACCAGACATAGAGCGAGATGCCTGCCGCCATCCAGCCCACGCCCGAGATCAGCACTCGCTTGTCGAGCACCGTTGCGACGATCAGGGCGATCCCGGTGCCGAGCCCGCCCAGGACCGCGGACACAGGCACCTCGCGGTCGTGCCACACGACGTTCAGCGGCGCCTTGTACGGGCGGTCGTGGTTCGGCTCTTTGAACCGCAGCGTCGTCACCGCGGCGTGGGCCATCGTGAACGAGAGCATCGCGCCGAATGCGTAGATCACCCCGAGGAAGTCGGCCTGGCCGGGCACGATCGCGATGCAGGCGATCACGCAGAACAGAAAGATCGCGATGTACGGGGTGCGGAAGCGCGGGTGCAGGAGCCGCAGGAACTCCGGCAGCTGGCGATGCTGCCCCATCGAGTAGCTGAGCCGCGACACGCCGAGGATCCCGGCGTTGGTCGCGATGAACAGGATCGTCGCGGCCAGGATGCCCACGTAGATCTCGGCCGCGTGCTGCAACGAGCCCAGGCCCATGTTCTTCACGACACCGAGCACCGGGTCGTCGGCGTAGCCGCCCGCCTCCTTCGGGAGCGCCAGCTTGGTCACGCCGTTCTCGACCGGCATCGCCGACAGCGCCACGGCCGGCAGGAACGTGTAGATCACGGCCACGGCGCCGACAACCAGGCCGATCCCGCGCGGGATCGTCTTGCCGTAGTCGCGCGCCTCCTCCGCCATGTTCGAGATCGTCTCGATGCCCGTGTAGGCCACCATCGCGACCGGGATCGCGATCAGGAAGTCGCCCACCGTCGGCACCGTGCCGAAGTCCACCTGGCGCACGAGCAGGTCCGGGTCGAACACGAGGACGATGCCGACGATCACCAGGAGCACCTGTGTGAGGAAGTCGGCGACGGCGAAGCCGATGTTCACGCCCGCCGACTCCTTCACGCCGACGATGTTCAGGGTCCCGAGCAGGATCACGACGACGATCCCGCCGAAGATGTCGGCCGGCGACTCGCCCAGCGGACTCCAGAACACGCCCAGGTAGTGCGGCACGAAGAAGGCCGAGATCGAGATGGTGATGATGTACGTGAGCATCTGGCCCCACGCCGCGAAGAAGGACCAGAACTCGTTGAAGGCGCGGCGCGCGAAGCTCGACGAGCCGCCGGCCTCGGGGTACATCGTGGTGGCCTCGGCGTAGCTGGCGGCCGTGGCGGCGAAGATCAGCCCGGCGATCACGAACACCACCGGCGTCATCCCGGCGGCGTAGATCGCCACCAGGCCGAGCGCGTAATAGATCGAGCTACCTACGTTGCCGTAGGCCGTCGAGAACAGCGCGCCCGTCCCGAGCACACGCTCGAGTCCGCGGTGCTTGGGGCGATACTCAGCCATCGACCCCTGAACGCTAGTGGGTGCGGAGGCGGCGCGGCTTAACTGTCGAAGCCGGCGCCGATCCGGTCCAGCGCTCGCAGCCAGGGGCCGCGTCTGCCCTCGCGCTCGTCGGCCCTTGCGAGAGCGCGTCTGGTCAGCTGGACCGCCGCATAGCGGAGCGGCTCGGGCGGGAACGGGATCGGCCGGGTGCGCACCATTCGCAGACGCGTGAGCTCGGTGTCACGTTGGTGCAGGCGATCCAGCGCGGCCCGCGCGCCGAACCGGCTCGCGACGACCCCGAGGCCCGTGTACCCGATGGCGTAGGCGACCCGCCCGCCGAGCGCGGTGCCGAACGTGACGCAGAAGCGGCTGCAGGTGTCGATCGCGCCGGCCCACCGGTGTGTGAAGCGGATGCCATCCAGCTGCGGGAACGTCGCGGCGAAGTTGCTCGCGAGCAGCTCGAAGGTGGGCGCGTGGTCCTCGAGCTCGGGCCGCATCCCGTTCCCGAAGTGGTAGATGGCCTCGTAACCGCCCCAGAGGATGCGAGCGCCCTCGGGCGCCGCGCCGCCGGGCGGACCCGAGCCGGTGGGCGTGAGCCGGTAGTAGTGGAACCGGTTCCCGGAGTCCGAGATTCCCTGCCGCCGCTCCCACCCGATCGCCCGTCGCTGCTCGTCCGAGAGCGGTTCCGTCACCAGGACGTAGTCGTACACCGGCACGACGTACCGCCGAATGACCCGGACGAGCGGCCGGTAGGCGTTGGTGGCGAGCAGGACCCGCCGGGCCCGGACGCGTCCGACGCGGCCGCCCTCGCCGGCGGCCGTCGCCGTCTCCAGCAGCACGCCGTCGCCGTCGCGTCGCAGTCGCGTCACCCAGGTGTGCTCGTGGATGCGTACGCCGTCGGCCATGGCTGCCTCGCGGAGGCCCCAGGCCAGGCGGGCGGGGTCGACCAGGGCGCCTCCCGAACGGGTCCAGAGCCCGCCGAGGTAGGTCGGTGAGTCGACCTCCGCTCGCACCGCGTCGCGGTCCAGCAGCGTGACCTCCTCCCCGTGCCGGCGCGCCGCCTCCGCTCCCTCGGCGAGCCACGGCACCTCGTGCGGACGGGTGGCCACGTCGATCACCCCGGGCTCCTCCCACGCGGCGTCGATCTGGCGCTCGCGCAGGGTCTCCCTCATCGCCGCGAAGTTCTCCGCGCCGATCCGCTCCAGCTCCTCGATCTCCTCCGGCCACCGCGACGACCCGTTCTCGAGCCCATGGGTCAGGGTGGCCTCCGCGAATCCGCCGTTCCGCCCGCTCGCGCCCCAGCCGCAGCGGTCGCCCTCCAGGAGCACCACCTTCTGGTCCGGCGCCGCGTGCAGGGCGGCCCACAGTCCAGTGAAGCCGCCGCCCACGATCGCCAGGTCGCAGCGCACCTCGCCCTCGAGCGGCGGCAGCGGCTCCGGCGCCGCCGGCGAATCCAGCCAGTAGACCTTCTGCTCCGAGTCGGCGAGCGCCCGACTCAGCCCCGGAGCCAGCTGAGGACCTCCGCGGCGTGGGCATCGGGCGGGAAGACGGGATAGAAGACATGCGTCACGCGCCCGTCGTCGATGACGAGCGTGATCCGCTTGATGAGGGTCATGCCACTGGTCTCGAAGGTGGGGAGGCCGAGCGCCTGGGTGAACTCAAGCGACTCGTCGCTCAGCACCGGGAACGGCAGCCCGAGCCGCTCCGCCATCTCGCGCTGGTACTCGCTGGACTGGGTGCTGAGGGCGATGACGCGGGCGCCGAGGTCGGCGAACTGGGAGTGGGCGTCCCGGAAGCCGCAGGTCTCCGGGGTGCAGCCGCGCGCGCCCGGGATGGCGTCCCAGCCGGGGAGCAGCGGCTCGTCGGGGCGGCCGGTGCGGGGATAGCAGAAGAGGATTGTGCGCCCTGTGAGCTC
>DASUYU010000017.1:0-3403 GCA_036377235.1 Thermoleophilaceae bacterium | reverse complement strand
GTGCCGATGGACTTCTCCTACGGAGGCTCGTTCAGGACCCGGTCGACCGAAGCCTACGAGCGGCTCCTGCACGACGCGATGGCCGACGATCAGACGCTCTTCCTGCGCGAGGACGCGGTCGAGCGGTCATGGGAGATCGTGGCTCCCGTCCTCGACGCTTCCGAGACCGTGCACCCATACGCCGCCGGCACCTGGGGCCCGAGCGCCGCGGACGAGCTGATCGCCCCTCGGGCGTGGCGCCCGGCCTGAGCGCCAGACCCACCGCAACAAGGTCCGTAGTTCGCCGCCGCGGATCGGCACGAAACCCCGATGCGGGGCAGCTCGGCGCGGCGGGATCGTCACGCAGTAGCCAACCCGGAGGGGGGTCGAGATGAAGCGCGTCGTCGTGGACCACTTCGGTGGTCCGGAGGTGCTGACCGTGATCGAGGACGAGGTTCCCCGTCCGGGTCCGGGGGAGGTTCGCGTTGGGGTGCTGGCCGCCGGCGTGTCCTACACCGATGCCCTGCTCCGCGCCGGTTCGTACCTCGGCGTGCCGAAGCCGCCGTTCACGCCTGGCTACGAGCTTGTCGGCGTGGTCGAGGAGCTCGGCCCGGGCTGCACGCGGCTGCGCCTGGGGGACCGTATCGGCGCTCTGACGGTGTGGGGCGCGGACGCCGAGCGCGTGTGCGTTCCGGAGGCGAATGCGGTCGAGGTGCCCGAGGACATCGACCCGGCGCAGATCGTGAGCCTCCTCTTCACGTACATGACCGCCTACCAGCTGCTCCACCGCACGGCGGGGGCGAAGCGCGGGGAGACGGTGCTCGTGCACGGGGCCGCGGGCAGGGTGGGCACCGCGGTCCTCGAGCTCGGAGCGGTGGCGGGACTGCGCATGTACGGGACCTGCTCGGCGCGCGACGGCGCCGCGGTCGAGCGGCTCGGCGCGGTGGCGATCGACTACCGCAACGACGACTTCCTGGCTCGGGTGCGCGCGCTGACCCGGGACGGTGTGGACGTTGCGCTCGACGGGTTCGGCGGCGCGCTGTCGCTACGCTCGTTCCGCGCGCTGCGACCCGGCGGAAGGCTTGTCGTCTACGGCCACTCGGGCACCGTCGCGCACGGGCGCAAGAGCTGGCGAGGCTGGGCCAAGTGGTACGCGACGACCGCCACCGTCGCGCTCTGGGGCCTGCTCTCGCCCCGCCGACGAGTGTTCGTTTACCGGGTTCAGCAGCTGCGCGAAGGCCACCAGGTGCTTCCCGTAAGCGGACATCGCCGAGCGCTGGCCGTGGGCGGCGGCCCCCGCAACCCGGAGTGGTTCCGGGAGGACTTCCGCGTGCTGCTCGCGCTGCTTCGCGAGGGCAGGATCCATCCGGTCGTCGCGGAGCGTTTGCCGCTGTCCGACGCTCGTCGTGCGCACGAGCTGCTGGAGACCTCGGCGGACAAGGGAAAGCTGGTGCTGGTGCCGTAGGCCGGCGGCGTCGGGCGCTCGTCGCGCTGGCCGCCGCGATCTCCGTCGCCACCGTTCTCGTGCGCCTGGTCTTTCCGGCCGGCAGCAACCAGGTCGGCCAATCCCACCTGCGGCAGTAGCCGCAGATCGTGGCGATGTTCGGCCTGGGGACGGTTGCCGCCCAGCGCGGCTGGCTCGAACCCGTGCCCGAGCGGATCGGCCGCCGATGCGGCTTTGCGGGGGCGGCCTCGTGGCGTTCGCCATCCTGGGCGCGACGATGGCGGCCACGGGCGTCGACGGGGAGGTCCTCTTCGACCTCCGGTTGCACTGGGCACCGCTGACCCTGGCGGCGATCGAGGGTCCGCTGGCCGTCGGCGCGTCGGTGTGGCTGCTCGGCCTCGCGCAACGACGCCTCGATCGCGTCGGCGGGCTGCGTCGCGCCCTCGCGCGCAGCGCCTACGCCGCGTTCCTCCTGCAGGGCGTCGTGCTCATCGGGCTGATGATCGCGCTACGACCATTGGGCGTCCCCGCGGAGATCGAGGCGCTCGCCGTGGCCGGACTCGGGGTGGCCGGCTCCTTCGGGCTGGCCTGGGTGCTCGTCACCCGGAGCGGGTCGGCCGGATCCTTTGAGGCCGACACCGGCGTCTGAGGAGCGCGAGCCGCCGACAGGACAGCAACCGCCTCCTCGTGCGGCGTCCCTGCCGCGTTGGCAGCGAGCGGGTCTTCATCCTGGTGTCCCGTCGCGGTCTCGTCATCTGGCGAGGTGCTGGACTTGCCGGTCGTGCACGCCTGGCAGCCGATCGCTGAACGTGCCCGATGGGCCGAGCCGTGGGTCGCTGGGAACATCGGCGTCGCGCAGGGCGTGCAGGTACGCCCGATCCTGGTCGATCCGCGTCTGCACCTGTCCGGCTCCGCCGACGGACCCGTGGCCGGGTATGACGACGTCGATGTCGCCCGCCGCACCCTCGAGCAGCCGCAGCGCGGAGAGGTAGTCCTCGATCGGGTCAGCGGCGCCGCTCAGGTCGAGCAACGGGATCAGGACGTCGGACAGCGTGTCGGCGGCGACGAGGACCCCGCGTTCCTCGATGACCAGCGACGCATGCCCCGGGGCATGCGCTTGATGCTCGACGATGCGGACCTCAGGGCCATCCCACGGAATCCGTGCGGTGTCGGCGGGCAGGGCGGTGATGAGGCCGAGCAGGTCCAGCGGCACCTGCTCGAGGATGTCCGGCGGGATCATCCCGGCGACGCGGGCCTTCGCCCCCGTGTCCGACAGCCGCTCGCGGACGGTGGCCGCGCAGCGCGCCGTGCCGTAGCGGGGCGCCGCGCCGAGGCTGGCGTGCCAGAGCAGGTGATCCCAATGCGGGTGCGTCGAGAAGCCTGCCACGACGGGCTGGCCCAACTCGCGAAGGTCGCTCGCGAGGCAGGTCATCTCGTCGCCGCGCACCCCGGGGTCGATGAGCAACACGCCGGCCCGGCCTTGCACGACGACGGCGTTGGTCTGCAGGAAGTCGCTCTGGTGGACCAGCACACCCTCCGCGACGCCGATCAGCACGGGGCCCCCGGGAGACCCAGCGCGGCGAACTGGCCGGGGACGAAGGTGAGGATCTCGGCGACAACGCCGTCGGCCATGCGCAGCACGTCGATCGCCAGCGGCCGATAGTCCTCCTCGCCCTCGCGTCGCCGGTAGACCCCGACCGCCGGCTGCCCGTTGGCCCGCGTCACCACGCAGCGCAGCTCCCCGAACTCGGCGGTCCCGAAGCCGCCCTCCCGCCACGCCGCGTACATCCGCGCGCGCCCCGTGATGGACACCGGGTCCGGCGGCATCGCCCAGCGCGCGTTCTCGGCCAGCAACGCGAGCAGCTTCTCCTCGTCGTGATGCTCATGGGCATCGACGTAGCGCGCAACGAGCTCGCGCTCCTGTCCCTCGTACTCGGCGCTCCAGGCCGCGCGGTCCGGCGGCAGGTGCTCCTGCAGCAC
>DASUYU010000016.1:0-3773 GCA_036377235.1 Thermoleophilaceae bacterium | reverse complement strand
CGCCGCCTCGCGCGCGGCCCGCTCCAGCCCGCGGACCTCACTCCCACTGCTCGACACCCGCACCGCCACGTGGTGCCGGCGCAGCTCGTAGCCGAGCCTCTGCACGGCGAGCTCCTCGTCGATCGGCTCGCCGGCGAGGATCGAGCGGACGGTGTCTCCGCGCAGCTGCGCAGCGCCGCGTGCCATTCGCTCGCGCTCGCTGCCGTACTTCTCCACGAGGGCACCGGAGATGCGGTCCACATAGGCGAACATGAACGCCGAGCTCTGCTCCTGCGCCGCGAGGAGATCGTCGCGGCCGTCGACGCGGTCGTGCAGCGCCTGCGACCAGCGATCCCAGAACCATGCGTGCCCGAGGCGATAGGAGCGCAGCAGCACCGGCAGTGTGACCCCGCGGCGTACGACGCCGCGGACGAACTGGGCGACCTCGACCGGCACCACGAGCGCGTCGGCGTCCGCGCCGGCGCGCAGGAGCCGCAGCACCTGATCGATGTTCGCCTCGGCGCTGGCGAGCATCGCTGCGCGCAGCTCGTCGTCGCCCGCCGCCAGCTCAGGCAGCGCGGCGGTGAGATGCTCTACGAGGTCTTGCGAGATCTCTCGCGTCGACGGCAGCAGGTCAGCGGCAAGCTCCCGCACCGCGCGCGCCGCGGCATCCGCGCGGACGGCGTCCCGTTCGGCTGACGCCGAGGTGGCCATGTCGCCATCGATCGTACCCCCATCCGCTTGGCCCGCGGGAGGGCATGGTCACGCGAACGCCCCTACGCCGGTGATGTCGCGCCCGACGATCAGGGCCTGCATCGTCTCGGTGCCCTCGAAGGTGTGGATGACCTCGACGTCGCCCATGTGGCGGATCACGTGGTTGGCCAGCAGGACGCCGTTGCCGCCCAGCATGTCGCGCGCCTCGGCGATGACCGCGCGTGCCTTGCGGGTGTTGTTGAACTTCGCCAGCCCGGCGATCGTGTCCGTGAGCTGCCCGGCCTCCTCGAGCCGGGCGAGCTGCATGCAGTACAGCTGCATGCCGGTGATTTCCGAGAGCATGCGGACGAGGCGCTCCTGGACGATCTGGAAGCTGCAGAGGGGCTTCCCGAACTGGACGCGCTCCTTGGTGTAGGTAAGCGCCGCGTCATACGCCGCCACGGCGTGCCCGAGCGCGGCCCAGGCGCACGTCGAGCGGGTCGTCACGAGCACACGTCCGGCGTCCTTGAATGTGTTCGCGCCCGGCAGCCGGGCGCTGTCGTGGACGCGCACACCGTGGAGCTCTATCTCTGCCTGCCAGATCGCGCGCGCGGCGCCCTTCCCCGTGATCGTCTCGGCCTCGAACCCCGGCGTGTCGGTCTCGACCAGGAAGCCCTTGACCTGACCGTCTTCTTCCGAGCGGGCCCAGACGACGACGACGTCGGCGATGGAGCCGTTGCCGATCCAGCGCTTGGCGCCGTCGAGCACCCACTCGCCGCCATTACGGCGAGCGGCGGTCTCGAGCGCGACCGAGTCGGAGCCGTGGGCGGGCTCGGTGAGCGCGAAGGCGCCGATCGCATCCAGGCGTGCCATGGCGGGCAGCCAGCGCTCCTTCTGCTCCTCGCTGCCGAGCAGGTCGATCGACTTCATGGCGAGCCCCGACTGCACGCCGAGGAACGTGCCGAGGCTGCCATCGCCACGGTGGAGCTCCATGTTGACGAGACCGCGCGCGAGCGGGCTCATGCCGGGGCATCCGTGGCCGGTGAGGTCCTCGCCGTAGAGGCCCAGGTCCGCAAGGCGGCGCATGAGCGGCCAGGGCAGCTCCGCGGCCTCCCAGTAGTCGTTGATCGCGGGCAGCACCTCCTCGTCGACGAAGCGGCGTGTGGTCATGAAGTGGTCCCACTGCTCGTCCGTGAACTGCTCGCGGACGTGGAAGTAGTCCGTGGCGAGCGCCTCGCCGAGGTGGGCATAGGGCAGGGATTGGGTCGTCATCGGACTCCTCTCAGGCCGCGTGGACGTAGGTGCCCGGCGCCTTCGCAATCGCCTTGAAGCCGCCGCCGCCGAGTCGCTTCGGTGCGGGCTGCAGCTCGCCGGAGCGCACGGCGAGCCACCCGTCGTAGTCCGGCCACCAGCTCCCGGGCTGCTTCGGCGCGGACCGCGCCCATCCATCGGCGTCCGCGGGCGGCTCGTCGGTCACGCGGTATGTCGCGCGGCCATCCGGGACGGGCGGATTCACGAGGGCCTGGATGTGGCCGCTCGTCGAGAGCACGAAGCGCGACGAGCCGCCCAGCAGCTGCGTGCTGCGATAAGCGTTCTCCCACGGGATGATGTGGTCGGTCAGGCCGGCGACGACATAGCTGTCGAGGTCGACGGCGCCGAGGTCGACCGGCGTGCCGAGCACCTCGAGCGCGCCGGGCTCCGCAAAGGCGTTCTCGAGCCCGACCCTGATGAAGTCGCGGTGCAGGCCCGCGGCGAGCCGGACGCTGTCCTGGTTCCAGTACAGGACGTCGAACGCCGGCGGCGTCTTCCCCATCAGGTAGTTGTTGACCACGTAGTTCCACACCAGGTCGTTCGGGCGCAGCCATGTGAACACGCCGGCGAGCGCCTGGCCGTCCAGGTAGCCGCGGCGGGCGGACTCAGCGACCGCCGCCGCCGCGACGTCGCGGCCGGCGAACGCGGCGGCCGTCCCGGCACGCTCGTTGTCGAGCGCCACCACCATCAGCGTCAGCGACGCGATCTCGCCGAGCCGGTCCTCGGCCGCCAGATGTCCCAGCCCGCCGGCGGCGATCATGCCGCCGGAGCACGCGGCGTTGACGTGAACCGCGCACTGCCCGGTGATGGCCGCGACCGCGTCGCGCGCCTCGAGCACCGCCGCGGCGTAGGTGTCGAGGTCGAAGTGGCCCTGGTCGGCGTCCGGATTGCGCCACGAGATGGCGAACACCTGCTGGCCCTGGCGCACCAGCCATTCGACCATGCTCCGCTCCGGGGCGAGATCCAACACGTAGAACTTGTTGATGGTCGGCGGCGCGAAGAGCAGCGGAACCTCGCGCACCTCCTTCGTCTGCGGGGCGTACTGGATGAGCTCGAAGACCTCGGTGCGGAGCACGACCGACCCCTTCGTCACCGCGAGGTTCTCGCCCACGGCGAACTTGGTGGTGTCGACCGTGGCCGGCAGGTGCGGAAAATCGTCCGCGAAGCGGCGAGCGCCGCGCGCCAGGTTCACGCCGCCCTGGTCCACGGTCTCCTTGATCACGGCCGGGTTCGACCAGGCGTAGTTGCTCGGCGCCAGTGCGTCGAGGACATTGCTCGCCGCGAGTCGCGCCTGGCGCTCACGGGCCCAGTCGAGCGACGCCTCTGAGATCAAGCCGTCGACCGTCTCCTCGACGGCGAGATGGCTCTGCATCAGCCGACGGAACAGCCAGCTCGACTCCCACGCCGGGTCGGCGAAACGCCGGTCGCGCCGGCTCGCGCGCAGCTGCGAGCGCCCGGTCGCCACGCGGGTCAGCTCGGTACCGAGCGCCGCGACGCGCCGCGCCGTCCGCACGGGCCGCCGCGCAAGACCGCCGGCGACGCGAAGTGCCGGCCCTGGGGTGACAAACGGGACGCGCCGGTCGAGAGCGGCGTCTGCCAGCAGCACGTCCACGGCCGCGCTCACGCCCTCGGACGCGCCGCGGGCCGTGCGACTGCCGGTAACTGTGTCGGCTGAGGCCATGCGTTGACCTTCCTCCAGCGCGGCCGCCGTGTCACTCCCTTGGGAGAACAACCTTGTGGACGCGTGTTGTGCGCCGCCCACAAACCTCCGGGCCAGAGGCGCAGTCAGG
>DASUYU010000015.1:0-8902 GCA_036377235.1 Thermoleophilaceae bacterium | reverse complement strand
GTGGACGTGACCCCGCCGAAGGGCACGATCTACGTGTGGGCGCCGGTGCCCGAGGGGCACACGTCCGCGTCCTACTGCGAGATGGTGCTGGAGGAGTCCGGCGTGGTGGTGTCGCCCGGCGGCTCGTACGGCGTGAGCGGCGAGGGCTTCTTCCGGATCTCGCTCACCGTGCCCGACGAGCGGCTGGCCGAGGCGGTGGAGCGGCTGCGCGGGAGCCTGGGGGGCTAGTGCACTACTGCGGCGTCGTTCCGATGCAGCGGGCGCTCCAGCTCGCGCTGCTCGAGGAGGTGCGCGACCCCGACCCTCCGATCCGGCTGAGCGCGCTGTTCTACGAGCCCGGCACGCCGGAGCAGGTCGCGACCGAGCTGCGCAGGCTGGGCGACGTGGTCGTCGGCCTCGGCCCTGGCGCCGAGCCGGTCAGCGAGATGCTCAGCCTCGAGCTCTTCCAGCCGGAGAACCGGGACAGGATCAATCCTGTCCCCGAAGGCGCGTATCAGGAGACCCCGCTGTTTCGAACCGATCCCGATCGCGTGTTCTGGGCGCTCCAGGGCAAGCGGCTGCCGGCGAAGCGACACCCGTACGGGCTCCAGCTCCGGATCGACGAGCTGGAGGACGACCACATCGTCGACGAGGGCGGAGACCTGTGGCATAGGCGAATCGAGGAGATCGACGCGCTGGCGTGCGCGCTGTGCGCGCATCGCTACGCCGTGGGCCACGCCTCCGTCGTGGACGGCGTCGTGCTGCCCGGCACGAGCCTGCCGAACGAGTTCACGACCCGCGGCGTGATGCCGCCGGTCGAGCGCCTCACCCTTCCTGACCGCGCATAGATTCGCCGTTTCACGGGTAATCCGCGCCGGGATGCGAAGGCTTGTCATCGTCGCCGTCGCGCTATTGGCCGTCCTGGTGCTCGCCGGCGCGGCGCAGGCGAAGACGGCCAAGCCGCCGCAGCACGTCTTCGTGATCGTGCTCGAGAACGAGGACGCCGACACGACGTTCGGGCCGGCGTCTCCGGCGCCGTACCTCGCGCAGACGCTCACGGCGCAGGGCGCGTTCGTGCCGGGCTACTACGGCATCGGCCACAACTCGCTCGACGACTACATCGCGATGGTCTCGGGCCAGGCGCCAAACGTCGAGACGCAGGCGGACTGTCCGGAGTTCACGGACTTCCTGCCGGGCATCCCAACCTCCGACGGCCAGGTCATCGGGCAGGGCTGTGTCTATCCCGCAAGCGTGCAGACCGTGGCCGACCAGCTCGAGGCGCGCGGCCTGAGCTGGAAGGGCTACATGGAGGACATGGGCGCGGACCCGGTGCGCGACAACGGGACCACGTGTGCGCACCCGGCGATCGGAACTCCCGACCGCACTCAGCAGGCCAGCCCGACCGATCAGTACGCGACGCGGCACAACCCGTTCGTGTACTTCCACTCGATCATCGACCGCGCCTCCTGCGCGCAGCGCGACGTGCCACTCGACCGGCTCACCGGCGACCTCGCTTCAGCCCGCTCGACGCCGAACCTGTCATTCATCGTGCCCGACCTCTGCCACGACGGTCACGACGCGACCTGCGCCGACGGCGGGCCAGGCGGCCTGCCCGCGGCCGACCAGTTCCTGCAGACGTGGGCGCCGCGGATCACATCGTCGGCGGCCTACCGGCGGGACGGCCTGCTCGTCGTCGCGTTCGACGAGGCCGAGCACGACTCGAGCGCATGCTGTGGCGAGCAGCCGGGGCCGAACACCCCGGCGCCGGGTGGCCAGAACGGCGGGCCGGGCGGCGGGCGCACCGGTGCCGTCCTGCTCTCGCCCTCCATCGCGCCGGGCACGCGGAGCTCGTTCGACTACAACCACTACAGCCTGCTGCGAAGCATCGAGGACTTCTTCGTACTGCCGCACCTCGGCTACGCGGGCACGAACGGCCTGCGGCCTTTCGGCTCGGACATCTTCACGGCTCGCTGAGCGTCAACCTGAGCTGATCGTCTCGCGCAGGCCGGTGTCGAGGTCGCGCGGGCTGTAGCCCAGCTCGCTGCGGGCCTTGTCGTCCTTCGCCCAGTACGTCACGTTGTGGGCGGCCGAGATCATCTCCTTGAAGTTCGGCGGCAGGTCCATCATGGGGCCGACCCAGCGGCTCACCGGGCTCAGCGCCTTCAGCACCACCGGCGGGACCGTCATGCGCGGCGGCTTCTTGCCGCCGATCGCGGCGGCCCTGTCGATCAGGTCGCCCTGGGTCGTGATCTCGCCGCCCAGCACGTACGACTCTCCGGGCTTGCCCTTGTCGTACGCGAGCATGATCCCGTCGGCCACGTCGTCCACGTGCACCATGTTGAGTCCGAGCTCTGGAAAGGCCTTGGCCGGCATCTTGCCCGTGCTGGCCTGCTCGATCATCTGGCCCACGAGAGCGTGGTCGCCGGGGCCGTATACCGAGCCCGGCTGGACGATCACGATGGGCGCGCCCTGGGCGGCGCGCTCCTCGGCGATGACGTGCGCCCGGTACTTCGTCTCGTCGTACGTGGACACGAAGCCGTCGGCCTCGTTCCGGCGGTAGGACTCGTCGACCGTCTGCCCGTTCGTGTTCCCGAAGATGTTGATCGTCGAGACGTAGACGATCTTGTCCACCCCGGCATCGGCGGCCGCGTCGAGGACGCGCTCGGTGCCGCGGATGTTCGAGTCGCGCATCGACTCCTGCTTGGAGGGGTCCATGCCCACGCGGTAGTCGGCCGCGATGTGGAACACGGCCTGGCAGCCCTCGACGCCGCGGCGGATCGCGTCGGCGTCCGACAGGTCGCCCTGCACGACCTCGGCGTCCAGCTCGGACGCCTTCTCGGGGCGCCGCGCGAGCACCACCACATCGTCGCCGCGGTCTCGCAGGCGCTTCACCACACGGGACCCGATGAACCCCGTCCCGCCGGTCACGAAAGCTCTCATGGCGCCGGATCGTATCCCTAGACTTGAAGCGGTGGATGCAGTCCAGAACGGGTCGAACCGGCGCGCCGCGCAGCGGGCGCTCACGATCGGCGTCGGCCCCGGCGAAACGGATCTCTCGGAGCTCCGCGAGCTCCTGCGCACCGCCGGCGTGGCGGTCACTGGCGAGATGGTCCAGCGCCGCGAGAAGGCAGATCCCGACCGCTACTTCGGGCGCGGCAAGCTCGCCGAGCTGAAGCAGGCGGCGAAGGAGGTCGACGCGAACCTGATCGCGGTGGACGACGAGCTCCTGCCCCGCCAGGAGCGCAACCTGGAGGAGGAGCTCGGGATGCCGGTCATCGACCGCACCGCGATCATCCTCGACATCTTCGCCGACCACGCCCGCTCGGCCGAGGGCAAGCTGCAGGTCGAGCTGGCGCAGCTCGAGTACAACCTCGCGCGCATGCGCGGGCTGTGGACGCACCTCGAGCGCCTCGGCGCGGGCCGCATGGACGGCGGCATCGGCACCAGGGGCCCGGGCGAGTCCCAGATCGAGACCGACCGCCGGCTCGCGCGCAACCGGATCTCAGCGCTGCGCCGCCGCCTCCGCGAGACGAAGGCCACGCGCGCGACGATGCGCCGCGAGCGCGAACGCGCCGCGCTGCCCACGGTCGCGCTGGCCGGCTACACGAACGCCGGCAAGTCCACTCTGCTGAACACGATGACCGGCTCGGAGGTGGGCGTGCGCGAGCGGCTCTTCCACACGCTCGACCCGACCACCCGCTCCTTCGAGATCTCGGGCCGCCAGTACCTGCTCACGGACACCGTCGGCTTCATCCGCAAGCTGCCGCACCAGCTCGTGGAGGCCTTCTCGGCGACGCTCGAGGAGGCCATGGGCGCCGATCTGATCGTGCACGTGGTGGACGCCTCGGTGCCCGAGGGGGAGATGCACGAGATGATGGCCGCCGTCGACGACGTGCTCGACGAGATCGGGGCGGGGGACACGCCGCGCCTGCTCGCCCTGAACAAGGTGGACCTCCTGAACGACGAGCGCCGCCGCGAGCTGTCCTTCAGGTTCCCCCAGTCCGTCCAGGTCTCGGGCGAGACGGGGGAGGGCCTCGACGACCTCCGGGAGGCCATCGAGGCGCGCTTCCTCGCGACGCTCCAGCCCATGGAGCTGCTCGTTCCCTACCGCGACGGCGGCACGCTGTCCGAGCTGCACGACGTGGCCGGTGAGCTCGAGCGCGAGGACACGCCGGAGGGCGTGCGCGTCCGGGCGCGCGTGCCGGCGTCGGCCGCACCCCGCTTCGAGCGGTTCTCGCAGAACGGCACGGGCTAAACCGCTGCAGTTGCAGCGCATTCCCGCACGGCGCGCGCGCCGGGTGGGAGCGTGCGCACCATGGTCACGCACGGGTCCGAGAGCTATTTCGTAATCGGCGAGGGAATGCTGGGCGAGGCGGTCGGAGGGCGCAACGGCGGGCCGCCCGACGGCACCGCGGCGGCGGCCGCCACAGCCGCGTCCGTGACCGCGGCGGCGGCCTCGGTGCCGCCGTTCCGGTTCTCGCGATTGGGTCCGAGCGGCGCCGGCCGACAGCTCGGCGAGCCGAACCGCAAGAAGATCGGCGAGGCGATGGCGGAGCCGGGCGGCGGCCAGTCGCAGGTCCCGGCGGGCTTCACCTACCTCGGCCAGTTCCTCGACCACGACCTGACGTTCGACAAGACCAACGTCATGCTCGGCGCGAACGTCACGCCGGCCCAGCTGCTCCAGGCGCGCTCCCCGAGCCTCGACCTCGACTCGCTGTACGGGGCTGGGCCCCAGGATCCCGAGTCGGCGAAGTTCTACGAGGCGGACGGGCTCCACCTGAAGAAGGGCAAGTCGATCTTCCCCACGAAGAACGGCTTCGACCTGCCGCGCGGCGCGGGGAACACCGCCGCGAAGAAGCGGAAGGCGATCATCCCCGACCCGAGGAACGACGAGAACCTCGCGGTCGCCCAGACGCACACCGCGATGATCCGCTTCCACAATCGCGTGGTCGATACGCAGCTCGGATCCGTGCCGCCCGCCCAGAAGTTCGACAAGGCGCGCGAGATCGTCACCAAGCACTACCAGTGGATGATCCGCACCGATTACCTCCCGCGGATCTGCAAGCCCGGTGTGGTGAACGACGTGTTCAACAACGGGCGCAAGGCGTTCGAGGTGGGCGCCACGCCCACGGACATCCCGACGATGCCGATCGAGTTCTCGGTCGCGGCGTTCCGGCTGGGCCACTCGATGGTGCGCCCGAAGTACAACTGGAACAAGAACTTCGACGGCGGCGCGGGGACCCTGCCGCTCCTGTTCGAGTTCTCGGCGACGGGCGGCACGCTGGGCGGCGAGACGCGCCTGCTCACGATCTGGGTCGCGGACTTCCGCCGGTTGTACGACTTCGGCGAGGCGAACCGCAACGACCTCGTGGTCCCGGCCGCGAAATTCAACAACGCGATGCGGATCGACTCGCTGATCGCGAACCCGCTGCAGCATCTCCCGCCGCAGACGGTGGCTCTGCCGAACAGCACGCCGGGGAGCGACGTGCGGCGGAACCTCGCCTTCAGGAACCTCACGCGCGCGAGGATGGTCAAGCTCGCCACCGGCCAGCAGATGGCGAACTTCCTGAAGTCGAAGGGCGTGAACCTCACGAAGCTGACCAAGGCGCAGATCCGCAACGGCAACGGCGGCGCCGACCTGAGCGGCCTCACGCAGACACAGCGCCAGGCGATGCTGCGCGACACGCCGCTGTGGCTCTACGTGCTGCGCGAGGCGGAGCTGAACAACGGCCGGCTGAAGGGCGTGGGCGCGCGCATCGTTGCCGAGACGTTCCACCGGGCGATCGAGGGCAGCACGCACTCGATCGTGCGCGACACGGCGTTCGCGCCCACGCTGGGGCCGAACAGCTCGACCTTCCGGATGGTGGACCTGCTGCTGTTCGCCTTCGAGGGGAAGAAGAACCTGCTGAACCCGAACGGCTAGCGCGAGTCGCCCGAGCCCTGAAGCACGCCGCGCTCCTTGCGCGAGAGGAGCTTGGCGAGGTTGTCGTCGGCGATGGCGTCGAGGTCGAGGCCGGCCTCGGTCGCGAGCTGGGCCATGTACCAGAGCACGTCGCCTAGCTCGGCGGCGAGGGCGGCGCGGCGCTCCTCGGTGAGCGCGCCGCCGTCGTCACGGATCGCCTTTTTCACCTTTTCGGCGCACTCACCTGCCTCACCACAGAGGCCGAGCGCCGGATAGGTGAGATTGTCGCCCGCGTCGGGGTACACGGCCGTGACACGGGACCGATTCTGGTATTCGGAGAGCTCCACGCACCCGACGGTACCGCTACCGGGAGACGAATAAAGAGGCTAGAGTGGCCTCGCTGTGACCCCGCTTGCCGTTGAGCGGTCCCGAGTCGATGGTTACGAGCTTCTCAGCGTTGAGGGGGAGCTCGACATCGCCACGGCGCCGCGAATGATCAGTGCCCTGAACGAGGCGATCGCCGAGATGGCGGCCCCGCTGGTGGTGGACCTCACCCATGTCATGTTCATGGACTCCACCGGCCTCGCCCTCCTGATGAACGCGCGCCGCCGCGTGATGCGCCTCGGGCACGGGTTCGCGATCATCTGCCCGAACGGCCCGATCGCGCGCGTGTTCGAGATCGCGGACATGGTCGGCAGCCTCCGTGTGTGCCCGGACAGGGAGACCGCTCGGATGGCGGCCACCCAGCCCGTTAGCGCTTGACCTAGAAGGGGTCTGTGCCGATACCAGAGTCGTGGAAGCTCAGGCTGCCTCGCCTTTCCCTGTCTCGGGACTCACCCCACCAACCAAGCGCACCGGACTCAAGCGTCGCATCGGCGACGTGATCGTGCAGCTCGGCTTCGCCGAGCGCGAGCTCGTGGAGCGGGTGGTGGAGCGCGGGCGACGGGACGGCCTGCCGCTCGGCCAGGCGCTGATCGAGGCGGGGGTGGTCAACTCCTCGCAGCTCGCCCAGGCGCTCGCCGAGCGGAACGGCCTCGACTACGTGGACCTGAACGTCTTCCAGGTGGACAAGGGCGCCACGGCGATGATCGACAGCGCCAAGGCGCGCCGCTACCGCACCGTCCCGATCGCCTTCCTCGCCGAGCGGACGCTGCTGGTGGCCACGGCGGATCCCGCGAACCTGCTCGCCCTCGACGACATCACGATGGCAACGGGCTACGAGGTGCGCCGCGCCGTCGCCTCGCCAGAGCACATCGATGGGCTGATCGAGCAGCTCGGCACCCTCTCCGGCTCGGTGACCGAGGTCGAGGAGGAGGAGGAGACGCGCGAGGCCGAGGTGATCGAGCTGCGCGAGTCGGCCGACGAGGCCCCGATCGTGAAGCTCGTGCACGCCGTGATCGCCGACGCGGTGCGCCGCGGCGTATCCGACATCCACTTCGAGCCGAGCGACCACGACATGCGCGTGCGCTTCCGCGTGGACGGCGTTGTGTTCGACTCGACCACGGTGCCGCGACATCTCATCTCGGGGCTGATCTCGCGCATCAAGATCATGGCCGAGCTCGACATCGCCGAGAAGCGCGCGCCGCAGGACGGCCGCATCGGCCTGTCGGTGGACGGCAACTACGTGGACCTGCGCGTGGCCACGCTGCCGACCGTGCGCGGCGAGGCCGTCGTGATGCGCGTGCTCGACTCGCGCGCGATCGTGATGGACCTCGACGGGCTCGGCATCGACGAGGATGACCGCGCGCGCTTCCAGGCCTCGCTTGGCGCGACCCACGGGGCGATTCTCGTGACCGGCCCGACCGGCTCCGGCAAGACGACGACGCTGTACGCGGCGCTCGGCCGGCTGAACACGCCCGACAGGACGCTCGTGACCGTCGAGGACCCGGTGGAGTACGAGCTCGACGGCATCAAGCAGGTGCAGGTGCACCCGAAGGCGGGGCTCACCTTCGCCACCGGGCTGCGCGCGCTGCTGCGCGCCGACCCGGACGTCCTGATGGTGGGCGAGATCCGCGATGCCGAGACGGCGCAGATCGCCATCGAGTCGGCGCTGACCGGGCACCTCGTGCTGACGACCCTTCACGCGAACGATGCGCCGCTCGCGGCCGCCCGTCTGGTCGAGATGGGGGTCGAGCCCTACCTCGTGACCTCGAGCGTCGAATGCGTGGTCGCGCAGCGGCTCGTGCGGAGGCTGTGCGAGTGCAAGGCGCCCGTGAAGCTGAGCAAGGCGCTGCTCGAGGAGAACGGCTTCGAGGTCGGCCGCGGCATGTCCGGGTTCGAGCCGGTCGGGTGCGTGAGCTGCGCGCAGACGGGCTTCAAGGGGCGCACCGGGCTGTACGAGGTCATGACGATGTCTGACGAGGTGCGCAAGCTGATCCTGGACGGCGCCCGGAGCGACGAGCTGACGCGGGTGGCGCGCGAGCAGGGCATGCGCACGCTCCACGAGGCCGGCCTGGCGAAGGTCGCCCAGGGCGCCACCTCCGTGCCCGAGGTGCTCCGCGTGCTGGGCTCCTCGGCCGCGCGCTAGACGCCGGCCGCGCGACGGGCCGCCGCGTGCGCGGCGTCCTCGAGCTCGTCGCCGGGGAGCCGCTCCAGCTCGATCCCGAGCGCCAGCTCGATCAGGCGGTCCGCCAGCCACACGTTCTTGGGCAGGAGCGGTCCGTGAAGGTACGTGCCGATCACGTTGTCCCTGTGCACGCCCTCGAAGCCGTCGCGGGCGTTGTTGCCGTGGCCCGCGATCACGCGGCCGAGTGGCGTCTCACCGGCCCCGAGATAGGTGCGGCCGCCGTGGTTCTCGAACCCGGCGATCACGCGCGGCCCGCCGCCGAGGTCGGCCTCGATAGCGCAGTTGCCGATCAGGCGTGCGCCCGGCTCGCGGACGGTGCGCAGGTCCACGAGGCCCACGCCCGGCAGCTCCTCGCCGCCCATCTCGTACGAGTGCCCGAGCAGCTGGTAGCCGCCGCATACGGCGAGCACGACGGCGCCGCGGTCCGCGGCCTCGTGAAGCGCCTCGCGCTTCGT
>DASUYU010000014.1:0-3280 GCA_036377235.1 Thermoleophilaceae bacterium | reverse complement strand
GAAGCGCAGCTTCTGGTCCCCGGCGGTCGCCTGGAAGCGCATCTTCCGGCGCACCTTGCGCCAGCGGCCGTTGACGCGCCGCTCGAAGCGGATCGTGTCCGTGCCCGCCTCCGACTGGCTCCACTTGATCACCGTGCCGAGCCCACCCACCCGGAACCGCTTGCGCGTGATCCGGAACCTGGTCACGTCCGGCGGCGTGGTGTCCGCCCCCGGGCCGCCGTCACCGGGCGGCTGTGGCAGGTCGACGACGGCGGCGACCAGCCTGTTCGTCGTCGCGGCGTTGCCCGACTGCTGGACGAACGCGGCGGCGGCAAATGCACCCGACCCCGCGGCGGCGTCGACCGAGCTGGTCACCACCCCGAAGGCGGGATTCGACAGCGCGAACTGCTGGCCCAGCCCGCCGAGGGTCGTCCTCGCTGAGGCCGTGTTGTCACCCGTCCCGGCCTTGAACGAATAGGCGAGCAGCCCGGAGCCGTTCTCCCCGAGCGCGGGGATGGCCTGCGGCACACTCGCGTTGTCGCCGTCGTTGGCGAGGCCGTTCGCGGTCCAGGTGCCTCCGCCGAGCGACGCCCACTCCAGGCCGTTCGTCAGATTGCCGTGATGCGTGAGCAATCCCTGGCCGGGTCCGTTCACGTCGATCTGCTGGAAGTCGCGGCCCTCGGTCGGGGCGTCGCCCATCTTGTCCACGAGTTGCCCGGAGCCGACCGTCTCGCCCGTGATGGACCGGGCGATCGCACGGTTGCGGTCGGTGGCTCCGTACGTGAAGTTCTGCCTGAAGACGACCCAGATTGTCCCGCCCGCATCCATACCCACCGCCGGCTGGTCAGCGGTCTTGCCCGAGCCCGCAACGGTGTTCGGAAGCGAGCCGAGCGGGAGACGAGTGCCGTGAGGGCTGCCCGCGCTGGAGCCGGTGAGGCGGCGGACGAACACGTCCTCCCCGTCGCCCGGAGTCGGCAGGAGCTCTCCCCAGGCCATCGCGCCGCCCCCGCCGTCGGGGGACGCCACCACCCGCACCTGACGGTTGCCCCCGCCCGCTTCCTGGGTCGGGTCGGAGTCGAGGGCACCCGCCGCCGCGACGTCGGTCCAGGTCGTGTCGTCGAGTCGCTCGGCGAAGACGTCGTTGGAGCTTTCGGCAACCACGTAGCCGTTGCCGTTCGGCGACAGGTCGACGTCGGCGAAGCTGCCGCCGGCCTGGACGATGTGCTCTGCTCCGAAGGCCGACCCGGGGCCCGGGCTGATCCGCGCGACGGCATTGCCGCCGCTGATGTACGTGACGACGACCTTGCCGCCGTTCGCGACGGCGATGTGCGGCCCGGACGCCGCGTTGACCGAATCCGAATCGACTCGTTGCGGTGTGGCCCATGCGCCGTTCACGAGTCGTGAGACGAACGGATGATTGACCCCGCTGTCGTTCTTCAGATACACGAGCGCCGCCGAGTCGTCCGGCGCCACGTCGATGTCCGGCCTCGCCGTGGCGTCGATCGTGTTGGACGGGCCGTCCACGGCCGCGCCGGGCAGGATCGCGGCCTGTGCGGGCGCCGCCAGGGCCAGGAGCAGCAGGAGCGGAGTTGTCCTAACCCAATGCCTCATCGAGGGCCTCGTTCACGAGCTCGTCGGCTCTTGCGTTCTGTTCTCGGCGTACCGGGCGAATCGACCATTTGTGAAAACCGCGGAGAGCTTCCATCGACTCGGTAAACAACGGCCTAAGTCCTGCATGTCTCACCTTGTACTCGCCCCCGATCTGGAAAGCAACCAGCTCGGAGTCGTTGATCACCTCGACCTCCTCGGCGCCCAGCTCGCGCGCCAGCTCCAGACCGAGCAGGAGCCCGCGGTACTCGGCCACGTTGTTCGTGGCCTCGCCGATGTAGAGCTTGCGCTCCGCCAGCTCCTCGCCGTCCGGCGTGGTGACCACGGCCGCGGCCGCGGCGGGGCCGGGATTGCCGCGCGCCCCGCCGTCCACGTGGACGACCACCTTCACGTGCCTACGCCGGCGGCTCGATCTTCGGGAAGGAGCCCTTCGGCCGCTGGCGGCGACGGTCCTCGAAGGCGTCGTGATCGCCCGGCTTGCCGCCCTGGGCGCGCCGGTCGATGATCACCTCGACGTGGGGGTCGTCGCGGTAGTAGTCCGCCAGCCGGTCGTACAGCTCGTCCGCAAGCGCCTGCGGCACCACGCAGTAGATCACTCCTCAGAACCTCCGTCGGTTGCCGCGGGACCCGCCACGACGCGGCCGTCGTCGTCGAGTCCGGCGTTCCAGGCGCGGAAGGGCTCCTCGATCTGGTCGAGCTCCTCGCCCTTGTCGAGCATCATCACGGGGTCGGCCTCGTCCCCCAGGTCCACGCGGTAGCGATACCACGAAAGCTCCCATGCGACGAGGACGGACACGGCGCTCGCCTGGTTCGGGTCCGGCAGCGCGCTCACCCACGGAGGCCCCAGTGTGCGGGCCAGGCCGGCGACGGTGCGCTGATGGCCCGAGCCGTTGAAGAGCTCGAGCGCGCGTTCCACCTTCACCTCGGCGGTCGTCGGCACGGCGCGCACGTGGCGGGGGCTCTGCGGGCGCGAGCGGGGACGCGGCGCGGGCTCCACCTCGGGAACGGGGTCCGGACTCATCCTGACGCCGTCGTCGTCGTGCCTGCCCCCGGGCGCGCCGGGGGACGAGCCGTCGCCGTGGCCGGCGTCCCCGTCGTCCGCGGAAGGGCGCTTGCGCAGCCGGCCCAGGACGCCCCGGCGCGGCTCGTTGCGCGGCATGCGGGCGGGCAGGTCACCCGCCCCGGACTCGCGTATCCACCCGGAGTGCTGGGCGCGCGCGGCGCAGAGGTCGCAGACCTGGCGGCGGTGGCCGCCGGGCGCGAGATACCACTCGGCGCGCTCGCCCTTGAGGATGGTGCGTCCACAGACGTCGCAGCTGACGGCGTCGTGGACGGGCCGGAGCTCCTTCTTCACGGCCCCCAGGATAGATCAGGCCTTCACGGCCTCTTTTTCCTGCTGGGCCTGTTGCACGACCTGTTGCGCCACATGGCCGGGCACCTCCTCGTACCGGGCGAGGTCCATCGAGTACTCGCCCTGCCCGCCCGTGATCGCGCGGAGGTCGGGCGCGTAGTCGAGCATCTCGGCCATCGGGACCTCGGCCTTGATCTCCGTGACGGTCCCCTTCGGCTCCATGCCGAGCGGCCGCCCGCGCCGCGAGTTCAGGTCGCCGATCACGTCGCCCACGTACTCCTCCGGCACCGTGACCGTGACGGTCATGATCGGCTCCATCAGGGTCGCCTGCGCCCTGTCCAT
>DASUYU010000013.1:0-4802 GCA_036377235.1 Thermoleophilaceae bacterium | reverse complement strand
AGCTCGAGCGCGCCGTCGCCGCTACGGCCTAACCCTCAACCACCCTCCGAAAAGGGTCAGACCCCTTTCGCACGCAGAGGCGTCAGGCGACCCGGGAGACGAAGGGGGCGCCCTGCGGCGCCCCCTCCTAGACTCCAACGTCCATGCAGTCGGGCGAGATTCGGGAGCGGTTTCTGGCGTTCTTTGAGCGGAACGGGCATTTGCGCGTTCCGTCGGCGTCGCTTGTTCCGAGTGTCTATGACCCCACGGTTCTGCTCACCACGGCGGGCATGCAGCCGTTCAAGCCGTACTTCCGGGGGGAGGAGGAGCCGCCCAGTCGCCGGCTGACGTCCTGCCAGAAGTCGTTTCGCACCACGGACATCGAGAACGTCGGGCTCACCCTTCGGCACCTCACCTTCTTCGAGATGCTCGGCAACTTCTCGGTCGGCGACTACTTCAAGAAGGAGGCGGTCGAGTTCGCGCTCGATCTCTCCACGAACACCGACTACGGCTTCGGGCTCGCCTTCGACGACATCTGGATCACCGTCTTCGGCGGCGACGAGGCGCTTGGGCTCGGCCCGGACCAGGAGGCGATCCACCACTGGAGGTCGGTCGGCGTTCCCGACGAGCGCATCGTCCTCCTCGGCCGCGAGGACAACTTCTGGCAGTCCGGTCCGACCGGGCCGTGCGGGCCGTGCTCGGAGCTCTACCTCGACCGCGGCGTCGACTTCGGTCCCGACACCGACCGCCCCGGCGACGACACCGAGCGCTTCCTCGAGTTCTGGAACCTCGTCTTCATGCAGTACGAGCTCCAGGGCGACGGCTCGCTCCCCGAGCTGCCGGCCAAGAACATCGACACCGGCATGGGGCTCGAGCGGATGGCGAGCATCATGCAGGAGGTCCCGTCGCTGTACGAGACGGACCTGTTCGCCCCGCTGATCGAGCTCGGCGAGGAGCTGTCGGGCGGCAAGAAGTACGGCGACGACTTCCCCACGACGCGCGCGCTGCGCGTGATCGCCGACCACGGCCGCAGCGCCACCGCGCTGCTCGCCGACGGCGTCGTGCCCTCGAACGAGGACCGCGGCTACATCCTCCGCCGCATCATGCGCCGCGTGATCCAGCAGGGCCACGTGCTCGGCATCACCGAGCCGTTCCTCCTGAAGGTATGCGAGCGGGCGCGCGACATCCTCGGCGACGTCTATCCCAACATGAGGAGCGAGTGGCCCACCATCGAGCGCTGGGTCCGTGCCGAGGAGGAGGGCTTCAGCCGCACGCTCGAGCAGGGGCAGCGCCTGCTCGCCGAGGTGGTCGAGCGGGCGAAGGCGGACCAGACCTCCTGGGTCTCGGCGGAGGACGCCTTCAAGCTCCACGACACCTACGGCTTCCCGTACGAGATGACCAAGGAGCTGCTCGCCGAGGACGGTCTCTCGGTCGACGACCAGGGCTTCGAGGAGCTGATGGAGCGCGCCCGCGAGGTGTCGCGGCGCGGCAAGTCCAGCACGCGCGCGACCGCCGACGCCGGTGGCGGCGCGCCGGTCCACGTGGAGCACGACGAGGTGCTCCGCTTCGCGCGCGACGCCGGCTTCCGCACGCGCTTCGTGGGCTACGAGACGACCGAGGCCGACACCGTCCTCCGCGTGGCCGAGCGCGCCAACGGCTGGCTGCTCGCGAAGCTGGAGGAGAGTCCCTTCTATCCGGAGGGCGGCGGTCAGATCTCCGACAGCGGCCTCCTCGAGACGCCATCCGGGCGTGCGCGCGTGGTGGACGTGTACCGCGTGGGCGACGACCAGGCGCTCGCGCTCGAGCCCGTGGAGGGCGAGATCGGCGAGGGGGAGACCGTTCACGCGGTGGTGGAGCGCGAGCGCCGGCTCGCGACCATGCGCAACCACACCGCCACCCACCTGCTCCACGCGGCGCTCCGCGAGCGGCTCGGCTCTCACGTGCGCCAGGCCGGTTCGTACGTGGGCCCCGACAAGCTCCGGTTCGACTTCACCCACGGCGAGCGGCTCTCGCCCGAGGACCTGGCCGAGGTCGAGCGCCTTGTGGGCGGCTGGCTCGCGTTCAACCACCCGGTGCGGGCGATCGAGACCACCCGCGACGAGGCCGAGCGCCTCGGCGCCATGGCGCTGTTCGGCGAGAAGTACGGCGAGCGCGTGCGGATGGTGGAGATCGAGGGCGTCTCGCGCGAGCTGTGCGGCGGCACGCACGTGCGGTCGACGGCTGAGATCGGGCTCTTCCACGTGACGACGGAGACCTCGAGCGCGTCGAACGTGCGCCGGATCGAGGCGGTGACCGGCCCGGAGGCGGCGCGCCTGTTCCAGGTGCGCACGCGGATGCTCGAGGAGATCGCCTCGCGGCTGAAGGTGCCCGAGCAGGAGGTCGTGAAGGCGGTGGACCGCCTCAGCACGCGCGTGAAGGAGCTCGAGCGCAAGCCGAAGGGCGGCGCGCCGAAGGCGGACGCCGACGCGCTCGCGGGAGAGGCCGAGGACGCGAACGGCGTCCGCGTGCTTGTGAAGGCCATTCCCGACACCGATCCGAGCGCGCTGCGTGACATCTCCGACACGGTTCGGCAAAAGCTCGGCGACGCGGTCGTGATGCTCGGCTCGGCGGCCGACGGCCGCGTGCACCTGGTGGCGAACGTGTCGCCGTCGGTGGTGGAGCGAGGCGTGAAGGCGGCGGATCTGGTGAAGGCGGCGGCGCCCATCGTGGGCGGCGGCGGAGGCGGCCGCGACACGCTGGCGCAGGCCGGCGGCAAGGACCCGGAGAAGCTGGACGAGGCGCTCGCGACGGCGCGGGCGGAGATCGAGAAGGCGCTCGCGTGATGCGCGTGCTCGCTCTCGATCACGGCTCCGCTCGCTGCGGCGCGGCCATCTCGGATCCGACGGGGACGCTTGCCACTCCGCTCGCGGTCGTGGAGCGGCCGGATACGAAGAGGGGGCTCGCGGAGGTCGCGCGACTGGTGGAGACCCAGGGCGCTGAGCGGGTGGTCGTCGGGCTTCCGCTCACCCTGCGGGGCGAGGAAGGGCAGCAGGCCGAGCGGGCACGGACGTTTGCCGAGCGTCTCGAGCGGAGAGTCTCGGTACCGGTGGAGCTTCACGACGAGCGCCTCACGACGCGACTCGCGGAGCGGACCGGGGGAGAGGGCGACGCCGATTCGCGCGCTGCCGCCCACCTGCTCGAGAGCTACCTCGCTCGCACAGGGGCGGGCACCCCCGAGTGAGCTCCGGACCGCCGCCCGTCCCGGGCGGTCGCACCCCCGAGGAACGGGAGGCGGCCCGCCGCGAGCGGGAGGCCCGCCGCACCGCGCGCCAAGGGAAAGCGCCCCCGCCATCCTCGGGAGTCCCGGTCGAGCGCCAGGACGGGATGTCGTACTCGGGAGCCCCGGTCGAGGCGCGGAGGGCCGCGCCGTCACGGGATCGGGAAGAGATGCCGCGGCGGGCTGCGCCGTCAGCGATCCCGGGGGAGGTCCCTCCGCGAGCCGCGGCGTCCGAGGCCGAGCCCGGCGGACGCCGCGACTGGCTCGCCGACGCCCGCCGCCTCGCCCGCAGCGAGGACGGCGGCGGAACGGTCGCCACGGGCGGCCGCCGTGGTGGCCGGGGCCGTGCGTCCGGGGGTGGCCGCCGCGGGCCCGGCCGGCTCATCGCGATCGGCGTCCTCCTCGCGATCATCGCGGGCATCGCCTGGTTCGCGAACGCCCTGTTCCAGCCGTTCAAGGGCGACGGGGGCGAGAAGGTCACGGTGACGATCCCGCAGGGCTCGAGCCTCTCGCAGATCGCGGATCGCCTGGAGAAGGCGGGCGTGGTCGAGGACGCCGGGTTCTTCCAGCTCCGCGCCCGCCTCGCCGGCCACAGCGGCGACCTCCGGCCGGGCTCGTACGAGCTCCGCAAGGACATGAGCTTCACCGCCGCGCTCGACGCGCTCCAGGAGGGCGTGCCGCCCAACGTCGTGCAGGTCGCGATCCCCGAGGGGCTCTCGCGCACTGAGATCAGGCCGCTCACGAAGGGCCTGCGCGGGAACTACCTCCGCGCCAGTCGCCGCTCGCGCAAGCTTGACCCGTCCGACTACAAGGCACCGCGCGGCGCGAGCCTCGAGGGCTTCCTCTTCCCGGCCACCTACGAGCTGAAGAAGGGCAGGCCGGTCCGGGACCTCGTGAACGAGCAGCTCGCCCACTTCAAGCAGAACTTCGCCAAGGTGGACATGAAGTACGCCCGGCGCAAGAACCTCACGCCGTACGACGTGCTGATCATCGCGTCGCTGATCGAGCGCGAGGCCATGGTGGCGAAGGAGCGCCCGCTGATCGCGTCCGTGATCTACAACCGGCTGCACGACGGCACCCCGCTCGGAATCGACGCGACGGTCCGCTATGTCACCGGCAACTGGAAGCGCCCGCTCCGGCAATCCGAGCTCGCCAATCCGAGCCCCTACAACACGCGCGTGCACGCGGGGCTGCCGCCTGGGCCGATCGGCAACCCCGGCCTGTCCTCGATCAGGGCGGCCGCGCACCCGGCGAAGACCAAGTACCTCTTCTACGTCGTGAAGGTGAACAGCTGCGGCGAGCACCGGTTCGCGAAGACGGATGCGGAGTTCCAGGCCTACGTGAACGCCTACAACCGGGCGCGCGACGCGCGCGGGGGCAAGTCGCCCACGAAGTGTTGACCACGCTCGCGGGCGTCCTCGGCTTTCCGGTCCGGCACAGCCGCTCGCCCGCGATGATGAACGCCGCGTTCGGCGAGCTCGGTCTCGACTGGCACTACCTCGCGCTGCCCGTGCCGCCGGCCCACTTCGCCGAGACCGTGGCCGCCCTGCACGGCTCCGGCTACCGC
>DASUYU010000012.1:0-3392 GCA_036377235.1 Thermoleophilaceae bacterium | reverse complement strand
GCGCGGGTTCTCATGCGCGCGCGGAAGCCGTGGGTGCGTGCGCGCTTGCGCTTCTTTGGCTGGTAGGTGCGCTTCATGTGGCGCGAGCCAGGGTACTAGACGGCGCCGCGACGCTTTTCCCGCGTTTTGCGAGGCCTCCCCCCGGGGTACCGGGCGCGGCCATTTTTGCCGTTGTACACTCGCCCGGCCGAGGGCGGCGGGGCTGATTTCGTCCCGCTCGGCCCTTCCTCAGCGAAGACAGATCCAGTTGGCCCCCGAGGAGGGTCGCGACCGCCCGTGCCCGTACAGCCAGACGAGATTTGGGATGCCATCCGCGGAGAGCTCCGCCGGGAGACCCCCGATTTCAAGTTCCACATCTGGCTGGAGCCGCTCCGGCTCGCCGCGATCCGGGGCCACACGGTCTACGTGCGCGCGCCCGAGCACATCCGCACGTCGGTCGCCGAGCGCTACCTCCCGTTGCTGCGCCGCGCCGCGTCCGCCGGCTTCGACGCGCATGCGCTGGTCGAGGTGGTCGGCGACGACTGGGAGCCGCCGGCCGGTGACGAGCCACCCGGGTCGACCAGGACCGGGGCCCCAGCAGCGGCTGACGAAGGATCGGGGCGCCACGGCGACCGGCTGAACCCCAAGTACACCTTCGAGCAGTTCGTGATCGGCCCCGGCAACCGCTTCGCCCACGCGGCCGCGCTGGCCGTCGCCGAGCTGCCCGGCCACTCATACAACCCGCTCTTCCTGCACGGCTCGCCCGGAATCGGCAAGACACACCTGCTCCACGCCATCGGCAACTATGTGGAGCGGTTCGGCTCCGGCCTCCAGGTGCGCTACGCGACGATCGAGGAGTTCACGTCGGAGTTCGTCGAGGCCGTGCGCCGCAACCAGACCGCCGACTTCAAGAAGCGCTTCCGCGGAGCGGACGTGGTGCTGATCGACGACGTCCAGTTCCTCGCCGGCCGGGACAGGACCCGCGAGGAGTTCTTCCACACGTTCAACTCCCTGATCGACGCCGGCCGGCAGCTCGTCATGACGTCCGACCGCGCACCCGAGGACATCCCGGGCATCGAGGCCCGCTTGATCGAGCGGTTCGGCTCGGGCCTGGTGGCCGAGGTGGACACTCCCGAGCTCGAGGTGCGGATGGCCATCCTCGCCAAGCGCGCCCGGCTGGACGACATCCAGGTGGGAAGCGACGTGCTTGCCGAGATAGCGAGTCGTGTGACCACGAGCGTGCGCGCCCTCGAGGGCGCGCTGATCCGGGTAGTCGCGTACGCGTCGATGCACGACGAGCCGCCGACGCCGGAGCTGGCCCGGCACGTGCTGCGCCGGCTCGGCGCCGACGAGTCGCCCGACGTCCGCAGCGTCAACGAGATCCTCGACGCCACCGCCCTGGAGTTCGACCTCGACCCGAAGGAGCTCACGAGCAAGAGCAGGCGGCGTCCGATCTCGCTTGCTCGCCAGGTCGCCATGTATCTCTCACGCGAGCTCACCGAGTACACGCCCGAGCAGATCGGGACGGCGTTTCGGCGCGACCGCACGACCGTGAACCACGCCGTGAAGCAGGTCGAGGCCGCGCTGAACGACGATCAGGTTGTGCGCAACTCTGTGAATAACCTCCGGCGTCGGCTTGCGCGTCCGTCCTCGTGACCGGTGTGCCTGGAAGAATCACCAGCCTGTCCCCACCTCGCATTCCGCACCGCAACTGCGACGGCGTGACATTTCCCCACACTTCACACCCCCAACAACCCCTATTCAGATAGGCAGCATCTTTTGAAGCTCTCCGTTTCCCGTGAAACGTTTCTCGCCAGGCTCGGCGTCGCCGTGCGCGGCGCTTCGACCCGCGGGCCCGTTCCGTCCCTCGCCGGCGTGCTGCTGCGCGTGGACGATGGCCGCGCCGAGCTGCAGGCGACCGACATGGAGCTCGGCGTGCGCGTGTCCCTCGAGACGTCCGATTCGACGGCAGGCCAGGCCGTGGTGCCCGGCCGGCTCCTCCTCGACGTCGTTCGTTCGCTCCCGAAGGATGATCTGACGCTCGAGTACCGGAGCGCCGAGCAGGACGTGGAGGTCATGTCCGGGCCGGCGAAGTTCCACCTGCGCACGCTGCCCACCGAGGACTTCCCGAAGCTGCCGGACCCTCCGTCCGGGGGCACACTGACCGTGCCGGCCGCGGCGTTCGTGGACACGATCGCCCGCGTGGCACGCGCGGCCTCGCGTGACGAGACGCGCCCACATCTCACCGGCGTCCTCGTCACCGCGAGCGGCACCGAGCTGCGCATGGTCGCCACCGACTCGTATCGGCTGGGCGTGAAGGAGACGCGGCTCGACGCCGACCTGAGCGGCTCGCTCGAGGCCAACGTGCCGGCGCGGACGCTTCAGGAGCTGGGCCGGATCGCCTCGGCCGAGGGCGCGGACTCGATCGGCGTCGCGGCGCTCGAGAACCAGGTGGTGTTCACCGTCGACGACATCGTGCTGTCGTCGCGGCTCGTCGAGGGCCGCTTCCCGAACTACCAGCAGCTGCTGCCCGAGTCGTACGAGCACGAGCTGCGCGTGAGCCGCGACGAGCTGCTCGAGGTGGTGCGCCGCGTCGGCCTCCTGGCACAGAAGAACGCGCCCCTCCGCCTGCGCTTCACCGAGGGCGCGCTCGACGTGTCGGCTCAGACGCCGGACGTGGGCGAGGCGAGCGAGTCCCTGCCCGTGCCGTTCTCCGGCGAGGAGCTCGAGATCGGCTTCAACCCGGAGTTCTTCCGCGAGGGTCTGGAGAGCGCGGAGTCGGAGGAGCTGATCCTGAAGCTGATCAGCCCGCTGCGCCCCGGTCTGATCCAGTCGGGCGCCGAGGACGCCGGCTTCCGCTACCTCGTGATGCCGATCAGACTGAACGTGTAGGCCGGCCGTGCGCGTCGAGCGCATCCAGCTGCGCGACTTCCGCAACTACGAGGCGGCGGACATCCGCCTGGCGGACGGGCTCACGGTGGTCACGGGCGCGAACGGCGCCGGCAAGACCAACCTGCTGGAGGCCGTCTACTTCGGCTGCACCGCGCGCTCGCCGCGGACGTCGAACGAGCGGGAGCTGGTGCGCCGCGGCGGTGACGGGGTCGCGCGCGTGGTCCTCGACCTGGCCGGCGACGACGGCGAGCACCGGATCGAGGTCGGCTTCCAGCCGGGCGAGGCCAAGCACCTGCGCGTGGACGACAGCCCCGTGGAATCTCTGTCCGCCGCCGAGGTCCGGCCGCTCGTGAGCGTGTTCCTGCCCGAGCGGCTGGAGCTCGTGAAGGGGGCGCCCGCCGCACGCCGTGCTCATCTCGACCAGTTCGTGGCCGCGCTCTGGCCGAGCCGGGCGGAGACGCGGAGTGCCTACTCGCGGGCGCTCGCGCAGCGGAACGCGCTGGTCGCGCGGATCCGGGCGG
>DASUYU010000011.1:0-14745 GCA_036377235.1 Thermoleophilaceae bacterium | reverse complement strand
GCCCCCGGTGTCGGTGGGCGGGGGAGTGGTCGTGTCCGTGGGCGGCGCGTTCGGGTCGGGTACCTCGACCGTGCCTGTCATGAGACTGCCGTGCAGCCCGCAGTGGAACGCGTAGGTCCCGTACGACTCGAAGGTGCAGCTCCCGCTCCACGGGGCCGGGCTGGCGGTCGCCGGCATGTCGGTGCACATGGTGGGCTGCGCGGTGTCGAAGACGACGTTGTGCGACGTCACGCCCCCCGCCGGATAGCTGAAGCTCACCGACCCGCCCTTCGCGATGGTCACCGATTTGCCGCCGCTGCCGTTGTCGAAGCTGTACGGGTCTTTCGCCGTGATGCTCGCAGTCATCGGCGGGTCCGCGCCGGCGGACGCCACCGCGAACGCCAGCGCCGTGCCGGCGGCCAGCGCGACGAGGCAGAGTGCGAGTTGACGACGTCGGCGGGTCAGCGAAAGCGTCCTCCGCGCTCAAGATACGCCGTCTGGGAAGCTGCCGCGATGGAGGATGCCCGGATCTGGTGGCGGAAATGGCGCTGGTACGAGCGGAATTCCCTGCCGTGGAACCGAATCGCCATTCACCGCGAATTGGCGCGACGGCGCGCATTCGCGCGGTGGCCGATCCAGGGAAACGTGCTCGAGGCGCTTCGCGACGGGCGGCTCGAGGTGGGCGAGCACACCCTGTTCGAACCGCACGTCTGGCTGACGATCTCGGACGAGGGCCGCATCCGCATCGGCGCGGGCACGTTCCTCAACATCGGGGTGATGGTCGCCGCGCAGGAGCTCGTCGAGATCGGCGATCACTGCATGTTCGCCAACGGCTGCTTCGTCACCGACGCGAACCACAGGTTCGACGACCCCGACCAGCCGATCACCTGGCAGGGCTTCACCACCAAGGGGCCGACCCGCGTGGGTGACAACGTCTGGTGCGGCGCGAACGTGGTGATCACGACCGGCGTGACCGTGGGCGAGCGCTGCGTGATCGGGGCCAACAGCGTGGTGACGGAAGACATCCCGCCGTTCTCGATCGCGGCCGGAGCACCCGCGAAGGTGCTCCGCCGCGTCGAGTATCCCTCCCGAGTAGGAGGAGGAGGCTCAGCAGAGGACGAGTAGATGGAACGGCTTGTTGGCGTCGTTGCCGTTCGCGCCCGTCGTCCTGATGTCAACGCCGTTCACGTTCGCGCCCAGCCCGCTGACCGTGATCTGGCCGTTGTCCGGTGGCGCCGCCGCGCTGGGACCGCCGACCGTGGCGTAGTAGGCGCAGCTCCTGACGTCCCGGTCGAAGATCACCTGGTAGCGGCCCTCGGCCGTGCGAGCGGACGAGGTGATGCCGCGGGCGCGCACCTGCTGCCCACCGGCGTTCACGACCGCGAAGTGCGCGGAGCCCTGGGTGAGGATCGAGGCGTTCACGAGGCCAAGCGTGGACTCCTTGATCGCGCGCCCGCCGACGCTGTCGCGGTGGAGGTCCTTGCCGAGCAGGCCTCCGTTGCGTACGTCGACGCTCCGGATCGTGTTGTTCTTGATGGACCCGCTCGTGATGACGAGGGCGTAGGCCGAGCCGCCCATCGCCATGAACAGGGCGACGAGGGCGACCGCCATCGCGGGGGAGGGAATGAGACGACGAATTCGTGCCATGGCCCCCCAACCCGCACGGGGGGCCGGGGTTGCGCTACAGCGTCAGGCCGCCCGTGAACGGCTCGCCGGTCTGCTCGCGCAGCAGCTCGTGGAGCCGGGCGATCTCGTCCGGAGCCATGGTGTACCCGTGCTCCTCCTCGGGGTACCGGCGGGCGCGCACCTCGTCCGCGTACGCCGTCATGCCCTTGATCATCTCGTCGCGCACACCGGCGTACCGCTTCACGAAGCGGGCGGCGTGCCCGTCGTAGATGCCGAGGAGGTCGTGGAAAACGAGCACCTGGCCGTCCGTCGCTGGGCCCGCGCCGATCCCGATCACCGGGATCTCCATTCGCGGCATGATCGCCTCGGTGAGCGGGGTCGGGATCGCCTCGAAGACGATCGAGAAGCAGCCGGCCTCCTGCAGCGCGAGCGCGTCGTGGAGCACCTGGAGGGCCCGCTCGGCCGTGCGGCCCTGCGAGCGGTAGCCGCCGAGGGCGGTGGCGGTCTGCGGGGTGAGGCCCACGTGGCCCATCACCGGGATCCCGGCGCCCACGAGGGCCGCCGCGCGCTCGACGGAAGTGCCGCCGCGCTCGATCTTGACCGCGTCGCAGCCGGCCTCCTTGACGAACCGCTGCGCGCTCCGGATGGCCTCCTCGTTCGAGGCCTCATAGGAGCCGAACGGCATGTCGCCGATCATCAGCGGCGTCTTCAGGCCGCGCCGCACCGCCTGGGCGAGCATGAGCAGCTCGTCCGTCCTTACCGGCACGGTGGACGGGTAGCCGAGCACCGTCATCGCGCCGGAGTCGCCGACGAGGACCACGTCCACGCCGGCCTCCTCGGCCACCTGCGCGGAGGGGTAGTCGTACGCGGTGACCATCACGATCGGCTCACCGAGCGCCTTCTTCTCGGCGAGCGTGGTGAGGCTGATCGCGGGACGCTGGGTGGGACGGTGACTCATTTGTCGCCTCCGAGAATCGCATTGTCGATGAGCCGGGCGCGCCCCACACGGGCGGCCACGGCGAGTAGCGCCGAGCCGTTCACGCGCTCGACGGGTGAGAGATCGGTTGCCGACCGGAGCTGGAGATAGTCGGGCTCGATGCCGGCACGGTCGAGCTCCGCGCGCGCCGCGGCGACGACGGCCGCGGCGTCGACGGTGCCCTCGGCGACCGTGGCCTCGGCGGCTCGCAGCGCCCGGCTCAGCCCGAGCGCCCGCTCGCGCTCCTCCGGGTTGAGATAGGCGTTGCGCGAGCTGAGCGCGAGCCCGTCGGGGTCGCGGATCGTCGGGCAGACCGCGACTTGGACAGGGATGTCCAGGTCGCGCACGAGCTTGCGGATCACCAGCGCCTGCTGCGCGTCCTTCTGCCCGAAGTAGGCCACGTCCGGTTGGGCCATGTTGAAGAGCTTGGTCACGACCGTCGCGACGCCCTCGAAGTGCTCCGGCCCGCGCTGGGCCGCGTCGCCCTCGAGCATCTCGGTGAGGCCTCCGACCGTGATCGCGGTGTCGAACCCCTCCGGGTACACCTCCTCGACCGGCGGCGCGAACAGCACGTCCACGCCCTCCTCCTCGGCCAGCCGCTCGTCGCGCTCCTCGTCGCGCGGATAGGCCCCGAAGTCCTCGCCCGGCCCGAACTGGGCCGGGTTCACGAACAGCGAGACGACCACCACGTCGTTCTCCTCGCGCGCGCGCCGCATCAGCGACAGGTGGCCGTCGTGGAAGTAGCCCATGGTGGGAACCAGGCCGATCCGGCGGCCGGCGCGGCGCTCGGAAGCGAGCAGCTCGCGCAGCTCGGCGACGGTGCTCACGGTCCTCATGCCGGCGCCCTCCGAGCGGCCGCCAGCGCGCGCGTCCGCTCGACCAGCTCGTCGAACAGCCCGAGCAGCTCCGGTGCGGTCTCCTCGACCGCCGCGCGCTGCGCCTCCACCGTGGCGTCGTCGCCGCGCGCCACCGGGCCGGTGAGTGCCCGCTCCGGCCCGAGCTCGGCCACGTTCTCGACCGTCTGCCGGACCAGCGGCATGAGCAGCTCGCGCGCGTCGTCGCGGGCGAGGCCCGCGCCGGCGACGATCGCCTCCGCGGCCGCCTCCAGGGTCACGAGGAAGTTCGACGCCACCGAGGCGGCGGCGTGGTAGGCGGCGCGGCCCTCGTCGTCGATCTCGAACGGGCGCATGCCGAGCCGTTCCGCAAGCGCCGTGGCGAACGCGAGCGCCTCGGGCGTCGTGCCGGCCACGGCCGCGCCGGCGCCCTCGAAGCGGACGCCCGGGTGAGCGAACGACTGAAGCGGGTGAAAGCCGAAGCCGGGCACTCCGGCGTGCGCGAGGGCGGAGAGGGGCGTGGCCCCGCTCGTATGCCCCACGAGCGGGGCGGCCGCGGTGACCACCTCGGCGGCCGCGGCGATCTCCGAGTCCGGAACGCACAGGACGATGGCGTCGCACCCGCTGGGCCGCACGCCGCGCCCGACCGGCCCCTCGACGTCCACGCCCGCGTCGCGAAGCGCCCGCGCAAGCGCGGTGCCGACGCGGCCGGAGCCGACTATGCCCACCCGCAGGGGGCCTTCTGGGCGTGTCTGATCTGGAGTCATTCCCCCGTCGGTCCACTCCGTCGCCGGTAGCGGCCGACGACTCTGAGGATACCCACCGCGCTTGCCGTCAACCCCAGGTCCTAGGCTCTCCCTCCATGGACCCACGCAGCGCAGAGGAGCGCCGCGCGGAGCTCGTCGAGCTCTACCGGGAGGCTCAGGCGTGCGCGCGCTGCCCGCTCTCGAAGACCCGCACCAACGTCGTGTTCGGATCGGGGAACGCGGACGCCGACCTCATGTTCGTGGGCGAGGCGCCCGGCATGCACGAGGACCAGCAGGCGCTGCCGTTCGTGGGCAGGGCGGGCCAGCTGCTCACCAAGCTGCTGGAGGAGATCGGGATGTCGCGCGAGGGGGTGTTCATCGCGAACGTCCTCCAGTCGCGCCCGCCCGGGAACCGCGACCCGCAGCCCGACGAGATCGACGCCTGCAAGCCCTTCCTCCACCGCAAGATCGAGCTGATCGAGCCGCGGGTCGTCTGCACGCTCGGCAACTTCTCGACGAAGTTGCTCACGCGCTCGCAGCGCGGCATCACGAGCGTCCACGGCCGGCCTCAGGTGCACGAGCTCGGCGGGCGGCTGCTGCGCGTCTTTCCGCTCTTCCATCCCGCCGCGGCGCTCCGGAGCACGAAGACGCTCGAGGACCTGCGCGCCGACTTCGCGCGGCTGCCGGCCCTGCTCGAGGAGCCGCCGCCGGTGCCGGTGGGGGCCGTGGCCCCCGTCACGGCCACGGTCGCGGCGCAGCCTGCCGAGCCGGCGCCGCCCACGCTCTTCGACTGAGAGCGCGGGCGGGCCGGACCGGGGGGTGGGACGCCGGCTGCACGGGGGATGACGGCCGGCGCCCGGGGGAAACCTGGACCTCGGCAGGGACGTCCGTCGCAGCGCGCATCGCGCGCCTCACGGGCGCGTTCCCGGCTTCCCCTGCCAAGGTTCGTGCGGTCACCTAAGGCGTACCGGATGTCCCATCAGGTCAAACACACCCAGCGGCCGGAGGAAACGGAGGCCGCCGGCGCGGAGCTGGCCGCTCGGCTTGCGCCGGGCGACGTGGTGCTGGTGAGCGGCGAGCTGGGCAGCGGCAAGACCACGTTCGTGCGGGGCGCCTGCCGCGCGCTGGGAGTGGAGGGTCCGGTCACGAGCCCGACGTTCACCATCGGCCAGGTGCTCGGCGAGTCACCCGAGGTGGCTCATCTGGATCTGTACCGGCTCGGCTCGCTGGCGGGTGAGGATCCCGCGCTCCTGGAGGACTACCTCACGCCCGAGCGGGTGGGCTTCGTGGAGTGGCCGGACGTGGCGGAGCCGGCGCTCGAGCGCGTCGTGGCGCGCGTCCTGCTCGAGCACGAGGGCGGCGACCGCCGGAGGATCACGGTCGCGTGACCCTGCTCGGTATCGACACCTCGACGCCGGCGGCGAGCGCGGCGGTGCTGCGCGACGACGGCGAGGAGTTCGAGGCGCTGCCCGCGCCCGAGCGCCTCCAGCGCCCGCCCGCGCACGCCGCCGAGCTGATGCCGGCCGTGGCCGGCGCGATGGAGCGGGCCGAGGTGGACTGGGGCGACCTCGACGCCATCGCCGTCGGTATCGGTCCCGGCACCTTCACGGGCCTCCGGATCGGCATCGCCACGGCCCGCGCCCTCGCAACGGCGGCGGAGCTGCCGCTGCGCCGCGTCTCCTCGCTCGCCGCGCTGGCCGCGGGGATCGACGGCCTCGTGCGCCTGCCGCTGATCGACGCGCGGAGGGGCGAGGTGTTCGCGGCCCTCTACGAGGGGGAGCGCGAGTTCTGGCCGCCGCTGGTGATGCGGCCCGACGAGCTGATCGACCAGCTCGGAAACGCGGCTGTCATCCCGCTGTCTGCGGGGGACGGGTCGTTACGATTTCGGGGGATGCTCGAAGCGGCAGGCATCCCGGTCGAGCCCGACCACTCCCCGGCCCACCTCGTGAGCGCTCTCCAGATCTGCCGCCTGGGTGAAGGAGCGCGGGACGAGCCGCCCGAGGCGGTGCTTCCCGAGTACCTGAGAGAGCCGGACGCGAAGCCGCAACTGTGAACGCACTGCCAGAAGAAGCCCCGCTCGAGATCCGCCCGCTGGCGTACGCCGACCTGCCCCAGGTGATCGCCATCGAGAGGCGCGCGTTCCCGACGCCGTGGTCGCTGGCGATGTTCGTGCTCGAGCTGTCGAAGCCGTCGGGGATCTGCCTGGCGGCGCTCGACCACGGCGTGATCGTCGGCTACCTCGTGTGCTCCCGCTACGACACGGTCTGGCACCTGATGAACGTGGCCATCGAGCCGTCGCGGCAGCGCCAGGGCATCGCCACCACGCTGCTGGAGCGCCTGTTCGAGCAGGCCGACCGGCCGAACGAGCAGTACACGCTCGAGGTGCGCACCTCGAACGACGGGGCCATCCGGTTGTACGAGCGGTTCGGGTTTCGCGCGGCCGGCCGCCGCCGCGCGTACTACCACGACAACCGCGAGGACGCGCTCATCATGTGGCGGACGGTGGAGGAGCGCACGACCGCTTGATATTGGCCCTCGAGACGAGCTGCGACGACACGTGCGCCGCGGTGGTCACCGAGGACGGCCGGATCGAGTCGAACGTGATCGCGTCGCAGGGGCTGCTGCACGCCCGTTACGGCGGGGTCGTCCCGGAGATCGCCTCGCGCCATCACCTCGAGCTGGTGGACGCTGTGACCGCCGACGCGCTCGAGCGCGCGGGCGCCCGCCTCGACGACGTGGACACCGTCGCGGTCACGCGCGGGCCCGGCCTGATCGGAGCGCTGCTGGTGGGCGTGTCCTCGGCGAAGGCGATCGCTGCCACCAGGCGGCTTCCGCTCGTGCCGGTGGACCACCTGCACGGCCATGTGGTGGCGAGCACGCTCGGCGACGACCCCGTCGAGCCGCCATACCTGTGCCTGGTGGCGAGCGGCGGCCACACCTTCCTCGCGCGCGTGGACAACCCCTCCGGCTACGAGGTCCTCGGCCAGACGCTCGACGACGCGGCCGGCGAGGCCTTCGACAAGGGCGCCCGCCTGCTCGGGCTCGGGTACCCGGGCGGCCCCGCGGTCGACCGGCTGGCGCGCGAGGGCGACCCCGAGGCCTTCGACTTCCCGCGCAGCGCCCCGGGCGAGCTCGACTTCAGCTTCAGCGGCCTGAAGACCTCGCTGCTGTACACGATCAAGGACCTCGGCGACGGGGCAGGGGCGCGAGCGGCCGATCTCGCCGCCTCCTACCAGCGCGCCATCGTGGACGCACTCGTCTCCCGCACCAGGGCCGCGCTCGAGCGCACCGGGATCGAGCGGCTCGCCATCGGCGGCGGCGTTGCCGCGAACTCCGAGCTGCGCGAGGCGGTGACCGGCCTCGGCGTGCCCGTGTGGGTCCCGCCGGTCGAGCTCTGCACCGACAACGCCGCGATGATCGCCGGCGCCGCGCGGTTCCTCGAGCGGGTGGAGTACCCGGGATACCTGAGCCTGGACGCCGCCGCTCGCCTGTAGGCGCGAACTAGCTCTCGAGCCGGGACTCCTCGAGGTCGAGGTCGCGCTCGATCTTGCGGCGCACCTCGTCGCTGATCTCGCCGCGGTTGCGCAGGGTCACGAGCTCCTGGCGCTGGGCGTCGTAGACGTCGTACATCAGCCGCCGCCAGGCACCGGCGCGCTCCTCGAAGCCGTCGCCGTCGCCGTCCGCGAGCGCGCCGAAGCGCCGGCGCCGGTAGTCGAGGAGGTTGCGGGCGCGCTCGACGCTGTCGCTCCCGATCCATTCCGGATCCCCCAGCTCGTCGATCCGGCCCAGGCCCGCCTCGGCCACCCGCTGCCTGGCGACGCGCTCCTCGTATTCCTCCATGCCGTCGTCCTGGAGCCCCAGTGCGCTGATCAGCGGGCCGAGCGTGAGTCCCTGGCCGATCAGCGTCGCGAGGATCACCGCGAAGGTCAGGAAGATGATCAGCGCCCGGTCGGGGAACGGCCCGCCCGCATCGATCGTGATCGGGATGGCCAGCGCGGCGGCCAGCGAGACCGATCCGCGCATGCCCGCCCAGCCCACGGCCAGCCGCTCGGCCGCGGGAGCGCGGCGCGGCCCGTCCGCATCCGCGGCGCGATCGGCCATGGCCACCGCGTAGGGGACCAGGAACATCCATGCGAGCCGAACGCCGACCACGACCACGCTCACGAGCAGCGCCCAACCGATCAGCTCGCCGCCCGAGTGTCCCGCCAGCCGGTCCATCACGCCGGGGAGCTGGAGGCCCACGAGCAGGAACAGCACCGCGTTCAGGAGGAAGGTCAGGATCTCCCAGATCGCGACGCCCTGCAGGCGCATCACGGGCGTCGTGAGCTGGGGTGTGTGCCAGCCCATGTAGAGCCCCACCGTTACCGCGGCGATGACGCCCGACAGGCCCAGCTCCTCTGCCGGCAGGTACGCCGCGTAGCCCGACAGGATCGAGATGGTGATCTCGGTGGGCGGGTCGTCCAGGCGGGCGCGGATCTCGCGGATGATGCGGCCGGCGAGCAGGCCGATGGCCACGCCGCCCACGCCGGTGGCGAGGAACTTCGGGACCGCCTCGACCAGCGAGAACGAGCCCGTGACCACCGCCACGACGGCGAACCGGTAGAGCACCAGCGCCGTCCAGTCGTTCGTGAGGTTCTCGCCCTCGACGATGGTGATGAGCCGGCGCGGCGCGCCGATGCGGCGCATGATCTCGGCGGGCGCCACGGCGTCGGTGGGCGACACGATGGCCCCGAGCACGAAGGCCGGGCCCCAGTCGAGCCCGACCGCCAGGTGGGCCGTGACCGCGACCGCGCACATGGTCACCAGCACGAGCGGAATCGAGAGCAGCGCGATCGGCTTCGCGTTGCGGCGCAGATCGCGCACCGAGGTGAAGAAGGCGGCGCCGTACAGAAGCGGCGGCAGGAAGATCAGGAGCACGAGGTCCGGGTCGAGCGTCACGGCCGGAACGCCCGGCAGGAAGCCGATCACGGCGCCGCCGGCCACGAGGGTCACGGGGTACGGCACCCGCAGCAGCCCGGCGAGGACAGCCAGGCCCGCGATCGCCACCAAGAGACCGAAGACGATCAGCTCGATGTGGTCCACGACACAAGAGTGGCAGCATCCTCGGGGTGCCTCGGGCCACGCTCTACGGCAAGCCGGGCTGCCATCTGTGCGACGACGCGCGCGCGGTGGTGGAGCGCGTTCGCGCCGATCATCCGTTCGAGCTGACGGAGGTGGACGTGAGCCTCGATCCGCAGCTCAACCGCGCCTACGGAGAGCGGATCCCGGTGCTCGAGCTGGACGGCGAGGAGCTGTTCGAGTTCTTCGTGGACGAGGCTGAACTGAGGCGGCGGGTAGATAGAGTGGACGGCTCGTGAGATACGACGACATGGGAGCGGGCGGGGTCGGGCTGCAACCGGCGCGGCCGGACGGCGAGCCGGGCGGCGAACGGCTGTCGCTCGGGGTCGCGGCGCGGTTGTCGCGATACCTCCAGGTGCTGACCCAGGCAAAGAAGATGGGCCGGGAGACGATCTCGTCCCAGGAGCTGGCGGACTACACGCACGTCAACTCCACCCAGATCCGCCGCGACCTGTCCGGATTCGGCAAGTTCGGCAAGCGCGGGGTGGGTTACAACGTCGACTCGCTGGTGTCGCAGATCCGGAAGATCCTGCGCTCCACCGGGAAGCACAACATCGCTCTGTTCGGCGCCGGAAACCTGGGCCAGGCGATCGCGGGATCGGACATCTTCGCGGACCACGGCTTCCGCGTGGTGGCGCTGTTCGACAAGGACCCCGGCAAGGTCGGGGGCAAGGTGGGGGACAGCCTGACCGTTCGGCCCTACGACGACCTCGAGCGGGTGATCCGCGAGGAGGACGTGGTGGTGGGCGTGCTGGCGGTCCCGACTGACGCCGCCCAGGAGGTGGCGGACGACCTCGTCGCGGCCGGCGTGAAGATCATCTTCAACTACTCCGAGGCCCTGCTGCAGGTTCCGCCCGAGGTGACGGTCCACACGTCCAGCCCGGCGGTGGACCTGCTCTACGCGCTTTACTTCTACCTCACCTGAGGTCCCCTTCATGCTCGACATGCCGCGAGTCAGAGAGGTCTTCGAGGCCTCCACGGACTTCACGGTCGGAATCGAGGAGGAGTTCGCGATTCTCGACCCGGAGACGCTGTCGCTCGACCACCGGTTCGAGGAGCTTCGCCTGGCCGCTCAGGAAGATCCGGTGCTCGCCGAGTCCGTGGCCGGCGAGCTGATCCGCTCCGAGATCGAGATCCGCTCGGGCCGCGGCGAGACATTCGCCGACGCGGTGGCCCGGCAGCAGGAGGCGCGCCGGCGGCTGTTCGCCCTCGCCGCGAGCCGAGACGCGCTGCTCGGCGCGACCGGGACGCACCCCTGGAGCCCCTGGCAGGAGCAGCAGATCATCGACACCGAGCACTACCGGCAGGTGCAGGAGCGCCTCCAGTACGTCGCGTGGCGCAACAACACGTTCAGCGTGCACGTGCACGTCGGCGTGGGCGGCGCCGAGCGGGCGGTGCGGGTATGCGACCGGCTGCGCGTGGTGATGCCGGAGCTGCTCGCGATCTCGGCGAACTCGCCGTTCCTCGACGGGCGCCACTCCGGGCTCCACTCGGCGCGCACCCAGATCTTCACCAAGAGCTTTCCGCGCTGCGGCATCCCGGACGCCTTCGGGAGCTGGGCGGCGTACGCGGACTACATCGACTTTCTCGCCCGCACGAGCTCGATCGCCGAGTTCACCCAGGTGTGGTGGAGCGTCCGGCCGCACCACTCCTACGGCACGGTCGAGATGCGGATCTGCGACGCGCAGGCGAGCGGCGACGATTCCACGACGCTCGCGGCGCTGATCGTCTCCTGCGTGGCCCAGGCCGCGCTCGACCACGACGAGGGTGAGCCGTTCGAGGACCCGCCCAACCGCGCGATCGAGGAGAACTTCTGGCGCGCGATCCGGTACGGGCTCGACGGCAAGCTGATCGACCTGGCGCGGCGGGAGGAGTACCCCGCCGCCGCGGCGCGCGACCGGCTGCTGGCGTGGACCACGCCGGCGCGGATGGCGCTCGGGATCGAGGTCTCGCTGCCCGAGGAGAACGGTGCCCAGCGGCAGAAGCGGATGCTCGCCGAGGGCGCGACAATCGAGGACGTATATGCCGCCGAGGTCGCGCTGACGCAGCGCACGTACGCGGCCGAGGAGGTCACGACGTGAACGACCCGCAGCAGCCCACCGAGGAGCAGCTTCTCGACGCGTTGCGTCAGATCAAGACCGAGGACGTGGTGGTCCAAACGGTCGCGACGCTCGTCAACCTCGCGGGCCAGAAGCTCTCGGTGGAGGGAGCCAAGGATCCCGAGGAGGCGAAGACGGCGATCGACGCGGCTCGCCACATGCTTCCGCTGGTCCCCGACGAGGCGAAGACGGCGATCCAGAACGCCCTGGATCAGATCCAGATGCTGTACGTCAAGGAAACCTCTCCGCCCGAACCAGAATCAAAGATCTGGACGCCCGGCTCGTGATAGGGATCTTCGGAGGCTCCGGCTTCTACAGATTTCTCGATGACGTAAGCGAAGTACCGGTCGCCACGCCCTACGGCCCTCCATCCGCCCCGGTGCGGGTGGGAAGCATCGAGGGGGTCGACGTCGCCTTCATGCCCAGGCATGGGGACGAGCACACGCTCCCCCCGCACCGGATCAACTACCGCGCGAACGTATGGGCGATGAAGGAGGTGGGGGTCGATCGGATCATCGGCCCGTCCGCCTGCGGCTCGCTCAAGCCGGAGCTCGAGCCGGGCACGTTCGTCCTGTGCGACCAGTTCGTGGACCGCACGACGGCTCGCGAGAGCACGTTCTACGACGGCCCTCAGACGACACACGTGTCCGCGGCCGACCCCTATTGCGCCGATTTGAGGAGGGTCTTGGCGGGAGCGGCGAGGGAGGAGGGCATCCCTGTGGTGGAGGGCGGCACGGTCGTCGTCATCGAGGGACCGCGCTTCTCGACCAGGGCGGAATCGCGCTGGTTCGCCGCCAGCGGCTTCGACGTGGTGAACATGACCCAGTACCCCGAGGCGTGGCTGGCCCGGGAGCTGGCCCTCTGCTACGCGACCATCTCGCTCGTGACCGACTACGACGTCGGCCTGGAGGGCAGGGAGGACGTGGCGCCGGTGTCGGCCGACACGGCGTTCCGCGTGTTCGCCGACAACCTCGATAGACTGCGCGCCCTTCTGTTCCGGGCGGTGCCGAGAGTCGGCCCGCAGCCGGACGACATCTGCGCATCGGCGCTGGACAGCGCGATTGTCCATCACTAGCAGCGCCGCGCGCTGGCTCTTCTGACTCAAACCGGAGGAAATACCCCTTGGACTTCCTGACTGACTGGGGCGTGGTCATCGCGCTCGTGTGTTCGGGCGCGGCCGTGGCGTACGGCATCGTCACCTCCCGCTGGCTGCTCGCCCTATCGCCCGGCAACGCGGAGATGCAGGAGATCTCCACGGCCGTCCAGGAGGGCGCTCAGGCGTACCTGCGCCGCCAGTACACGATCATCGCGGGAGTCGCGGTGGTGCTGGCGATCGTGCTCGCCGTCGCCCTCGAGGCGCAGGACGCCGAGGGCATCCTGGTCGCGATCGGCTTCCTGATCGGCGGGACGTTCTCGGGCGCGGCCGGGTTCATCGGCATGAACGTGTCCGTGCGGGCGAACGCACGCGTGGCGGAGTCCGCCCGCTCGGGCGTCTCGCGCGCGCTCGAGGTGGCCTTCAAGGGCGGCGCCGTGACCGGCATGCTCGTGGCCGGGCTCGCGCTGCTCGGCGTGGCCGGCTACTACGGGATCCTGATCCTGGCCGGCACCGATGAGCGCGACGCGATCGACGCGCTCGTTGGCCTCGGCTTCGGCGGCTCGCTGATCTCCGTCTTCGCCCGTCTGGGCGGCGGGATCTTCACCAAGGCCGCCGACGTGGGCGCCGACCTCGTCGGCAAGATCGAGGCGGGCATCCCCGAGGACGATCCGCGCAACCCGGCCGTGATCGCCGACAACGTGGGCGACAACGTCGGCGACTGCGCCGGCATGGCGGCCGACCTGTTCGAGACCTACGCGGTCACGGCGGTGGCGGTGATGCTGCTGGGCGTTCTGATCTTCAATGAGACAGGCACGGTCGCGACCTATCCGCTCGTGATCGGCGGCGTGTCGATCATCGCGTCGATCATCGGCACCTATGCGGTGCGCTCGCGCGCGGGGAACGTCGAGCGCGCGCTGTACCAGGGGCTGATCGTGTCGGGCGGGCTGGCCGCGCTCGCCTTCCTGCCGATCACGCTGCTGATGATGGACGACCTCTCCTACAAGGAGGGTGTCTCGAGCCTGCTGCGGGCAGGGGCCGACGCTCCCTCCGGGCTCGACCTGTGGTTCTGCACCCTCGTCGGAGTCGCCGTGACGGCGGGTCTGTTCGTGATCACGGACTACTACACCTCGACGCGCTTCCGGCCGGTGCGCACCACGGCGCGCGCGTCGCAGACCGGTCACGCCACGAACATCATCCAGGGGCTGGCCCAGGGCTTCCAGTCCACCGCGGCGCCGGCCCTGCTGCTGGTCGGCGGCATCCTGCTGGCGAACGAGCTCGCCGGGATCTACGGCATCGGCATAGCCGTGATGGCGCAGCTGTCGCTGACCGGGCTGATCGTGGCGCTGGACGCCTTCGGGCCAATCACGGATAACGCCGGCGGTATCGCCGAGATGGCGAATTTGCCGGAGGACGTCCGGAATGTGACCGATCCCTTGGACGCCGTTGGTAATACGACGAAGGCAGTGACGAAGGGTTATGCCATCGGGTCGGCTGTGCTCGCTGCGCTCGTCTTGTTCGCCGCCTTCCACGAGGAGTTGCGGGAGGAGGCGGCCAAGTCTCACTCCGCTGTGGTGTCGTTCGACATCTCGCAGCCCGCGGTGCTGGTCGGCCTGATCGTGGGCGGGATGATGGTCTACCTGTTCGCCGCGCTGGCGATCGAGGCGGTGGGCCGCGCCGGCGGCGGCGTGGTTGAGGAGGTGCGCCGGCAGTTCAAGGAGAAGCCGGGGATCATGGACCGCACCGAGAAGCCCGACTACGCCCGGGCGGTGGCCATCGTGACCGCGTCGGCGCAGCGGGAGATGATCATCCCCGCGCTGATCCCGATCGTGGTGACCACGGTGGTGGGCATCCTCTCCACCGAGGCCCTGGGCGGCCTGCTGATCGGCGTGATCGTGGTGGGCTTCTTCGCGGCAATCTCGATGACCGCCGGCGGCGGCGCCTGGGACAACGCGAAGAAGCTGATCGAGGACGGCGAGTACGGCGGCAAGGGCTCCGAGGCCCACGCGGCCTCCGTCACCGGCGACACGGTCGGCGACCCCTACAAGGACACCGCCGGCCCGGCCATCAACCCGATGATCAAGGTCGCGAACATCGTGGCCCTGCTGCTGATCCCGTTCCTGGTGTAGCCCTAGCCCCGCGTTACCGGCTCTTCACACAGCGCACTAACAGGTAACACCCCGCCTGCCACCCTCGCACGGTGGTGGGGAATCGGGTCGGAAAACGGGACGATTCCCCACCACCGTCGAGAGGCGAACGGATTGCGCGGGTTGCC
>DASUYU010000010.1:0-13737 GCA_036377235.1 Thermoleophilaceae bacterium | reverse complement strand
GACCGTCGCGTTGCGCAGCGTCTTCTCGAGGAGCCCCATCTCGCCGAAGAAGTCGCCCGGCCCCAGGTCCGCCACGTGCTCGCCGTCACGCGTGACCTCGGCCTCGCCCTCCTCGATCGTCATGAACTCGTAGGAGAAGTCACCCTCGCGGACAAGCTCGCGTCCCTGGTCGACCGTGACCTCCTGGGCGAACGTGGCGATCTGCCCGAGCTCCTCGTCGGGCACGTCCTGAAACAGGGGGATCGACTTGAGCCGGCTTGCGTCCAACAGGTCCTCCTAGATCTCGGTCGCGCGCGACTCTACCCAACTGCCGCCGGCCGGCGCGCTGGGCAGAAGGGCGCTGCTGCGGTATCCATATGGCGACGTGATCGCCCCAAGGCTTGTGCACGCGCTGCTCGGCCGTGTTCGCGGCGGCCGCATCGAGGTCGTGGACGGTGGCGTTCGGCGCGGGTTCGGCCCGCGCGACGCCGAGCTTCGAGCCGAGATCACGGTGCGCGATCCCGCGTTCTGGCGTGCCCTGCGGCGCGGCAGCAGCGGCCTCGGCGAGTCATACGCCGAGGGGCTCTGGGACTGCGACGACCTCGTGTCGCTGGTTCGGATCGCGGCGCGCGAGCTGCCGCGGCTCGACTGGCTGCGGGCGCTGTTCGCCCCGTTGCGCAACGCGTTCACCCGTGTGCCCAGCAACACGCGCGCCCGCGCGCGCGAGCACGCCGCGGCGCACTACGACCTTGGCAACGAGCTGTTCGCCCTCTTCCTGGACGAGACGATGACCTACTCGTGCGCTGTGTTCGACACGCCGGAGACGTCGCTGCTCGAGGCCCAGCGCGCGAAGCTCGACATGGTCTGCCGCAAGCTCGAGCTCGAGCCGGCCGACCACCTAGTCGAGATCGGGACCGGCTGGGGGTCGCTGGCCCTGCATGCCGCGGGCGAGTACGGCTGCCGCGTGACGACCACCACGCTGTCGCGCCGGCAGCACGCTGTCGCCACCGCGCGCGTACGCGAGGCCGGGCTCCACGACCGCGTCGACGTGTTGCTCGAGGACTACCGCGACCTGCGCGGGCGGTACTCCAAGCTCGCCTCGATCGAGATGATCGAGGCGGTGGGGTGGCAGCACTTCGACACGTTCTTCGCGTGCTGCTCGCGGCTCCTCGAGAGGGACGGGCTCATGCTGCTCCAGGCCATCACGATCGACGACCGGGCGTACGAGATCGAGAAGAGCGCCCGCAGCTTCTCGAACGACGTGATCTTCCCGGGGGGCTGCCTGCCGTCGGCTGCGGAGATCCGGCGCGCAACGGCCGCGGCGACCGACATGCGCATCCTCGACATCGACGACATCACCGCCGGCTACCCGGTCACGCTGCGCCACTGGCGGGAGAACTGGGTGGCCGCGGCCGGCGAGGCACGGCGGCTCGGCGCCGACCGTCGCTTCATCCGCCTGTTCGAGTTCTACTTCGCCTGGTGCGAGGGCGGGTTCACCGAGCGCCGCATCGGCGACGTCCAGGCGCTGCTCGCGAAGCCGGCCTACCGCGGGTCGCGCGAGAACATCCGCCGCGAGACGTTGTCGAGCAGCGCGGCGGGACCGCGCGAGGCGAGTTTTGCGAGCGCCAGCCTGCCGCCCGGCCCGAGCACGTGATCGCCCCGCTCGACGGCGCGGACGACCTTCGCCGCCCACTCCTCGGGGCTCGTATCGCTCCAGGAGTCCGCGTCCATGTGGCGACCGTAGACCTCGCGCGTGGCGTCGAGCATGTCCGTGTCCACGCCCGGCGTGACGAGGTGCAGCACGTTCACCCCGGTGCCGTCGAGCTCGCGCCTGAGCGACTCGCTGAACGCCACCACGCCGGTCTTCGCCGCCGCGTAGGTGGTAGCGGCCGGGAACCAGGCGTAGCCGCTGATGCTCGCGTTGTTCACGATCGTGCCGCGGCCGCGCTCGATCATGCCCGGGAGGATCAGCTTCGTGAGGTGGACGAGGCCCATGAGGTTCACCTGGAACATCGCGTAGATGTCGTCGGTCTCCTGCTCCTCGAGCAGGCCGCCGGTCATCAGCCCGGCGTTGTTCACAAGCAGGTCGACCGGTGGAAGGTCCGCTGTGCCGCGCTCGATCGACTCGCGCGTGGACAGGTCCAGCTCGACCGGGCGGGCCTCGCCCGCGCCGCCGGGCGGGGCCGCGGGCGGGGATCCCTCGCCGCGCATGCCGCAGAGGAGGAGCGCGAGCGGGCGGGCGGCCAGCTCCTCCGCGATGGCCCTGCCGATGCCGCGGCTCGAGCCGGTCACGAGGGCGGTCTGTCCCTTTAGGTCCATGTCGTCAGACGGTCTCCTCAACCATGTACGCGCGGGAGCTGGTGAGCCGATCATCCTGCTGCATCCGCTCGGTGCGGAGCTGGTGGTGTGGGAGCCGGTGATCGAGCTGCTCGCCGCCGAGCGCGAGGTGATCGCGCTCGACATGCCCGGCTTCGGTCGCTCGCCCTCGCTCCCGGACGGCACACCTCCCACCCCACAGGCGCTCGCGGCGTCGGTTGCCGGCTTCCTCGACGCGATCGGCCTCGGCCGGGTTCACCTGGCGGGCAACTCGCTCGGCGGCTGGGTTGCGCTCGAGCTCGCCAAGGCGGGGCGGGCGCTGTCGGTGTCCGCGCTCTCCGCCGCGGGGTTCTGGCGGCAGCCCCTGGGACCGCGCCGCGGGCCGGACCTCCGCCGAGCCGGGCGGCTCCTGCTGCCCGCGCTGAGCGCGCTCGTGCGGACACGCCGCGGGCGGCGTGCGCTGCTGCGCGGGTCGGTGGGGCACCCCGAGCGCGTGCCGCCGCGCGCGGCCGCCCGCCTGGTGCGCGCGTACGTGACCGCGCCCGCCTACGAGGCCGCGAACCTGGCCATGCGGTCGGAGGTGTTCGCGGGCGCCGAGCGGATCGAGGTGCCGGTCACGCTCGCGTGGGGCTCGCTCGACCGGCTGGTCTCGCCTCCCCGGCGTGCCCCGGCCGGCTGGACCACGCGCGTGCTGCGCGACTGCGGCCACATCCCGACCTGGGACGACCCGGCGCAGGTGAGCCGGCTGCTGCTCGAGGGAAGCGCCGGTAGCGTGGCGCCTGCATGAACCGGCCCCCGATCGCCCCGGCCGCCGCCGCCGACGCGGCAGGTGTGACCGAGGTGGTACATGCGGTCGAGTCGTCGCTGTACACGCGGACGACGTTCTCGCAGGCCGACCTGGAGGCCGAGTGGGCCGAGCTCGACGTGGAGCGGGACACCCTGGTCGTCCGCGACGGCGATCGCATCGTCGGCTACGCCGCGGTCCGTGAGCGTGGCGAGGTGTGGTCGGTGGAGGGCTACGTCCACCCGGATGCGCTCGGGCGTGGGTTCGGGAAGCTCATCGCCGCGCGGCTCGAGGAGGACGCGGCCCGCGGCGGCGCCCGCAGGATCCACAACGCGGTCATCGAGGCCGACCCTGCCGCCGGCCCGCTCCTCGAGTCGCTCGGCTACGCCGCCGTGCGCGTCTTCCGCGAGCTTCGTGTCGAGCTCGAGGCGGCGCCACCCGCCGCCGAATGGCCTGACGGGCTGCGCGCCGTCCCCTTCGACCCCGACCACGACGCGCTCGAGTTCCACGCAGCGCACCAGGAGGCGTTCTCCGATCACTGGGGCTACACGCCGCGCGCTTTCGAGACGTGGTCGAAGCTCAACCTCCGGAGTGAGCGCTTCGACCCGTCGCTGTGGTGCGTCGTCCGGGCGGGCGACCAGATCGCGGCCGGCACGATCTGCACGGGTGACACCTATGGCGGAGGCTGGGTCCACACCCTGTTCACGCGCCGCCCATGGCGCCGGCAGGGCGTGGGCGCCGCGCTCCTCCACGACGTGTTCGGGCGCTTCTGGGAGCGCGGCGAGCGCAACGTCGGCCTCGGCGTGGACGCCGCCAACGAGACCGGCGCCTTTCGGCTCTACGAGCGGGCCGGCATGACGCCCGTGCTCGGGTGGGTGGTCTACGAGAAGGAGCTCGGCGAAAGTTCAGGGTCGACTTAGGGGGTATCACCGACGCGAGGGAGGGGGCTTCCGAGCGAGTCTACGTTCGGATGACCGCGCAGCAGCTAACCGCCCCGCCCGTCGAGCTCCCCTCGGCCCGCCAGATCGCCCGCAAGGTCGGATCTGTCGCGGTGCTGCTCGGCATCGGCGCCGTGGTTCTCACGCAGCTCCCCGGCCTGCGGGACATCGGCCACCAGCTCGCCGGCGCCGACGGCGGCTGGATCACCGTGGCGCTCATCTTCGAGCTGGCCTCGACGGCCTCCTTCGCGCTGGCCTTCCACGGCGTCTACGACAGGCGCCCCAGCGCCCGCGCCAGCACCAGCATGTCGCTGGCCGTGCAGGGCATGAACATCGTGCTGCCCTCGGGCGGCGCCGGCGGCCTGGCGGTCGGCGCCGTGCTGCTCGACCGCGCCGGCGTGCCCCGCTCCTTCGCCGCCAGCCGGACCGTGGCCCTGTTCCTGGTCACGAGCCTCGTGAGCTTCGCCGCCGTCGTGATCGCGGGCTTCGGCGTCGCGTCAGGCGCGCTGGCCGGACACGCGAAGCTCACGCTCACCCTCCTGCCCGGCGCCCTCGCTCTCCTCGTGATGGCCGGAGTCCTCTGGCTCTCGCGCTCGCGCGGCCCGGTGGCCAGCACGCCCGCCGGGCGGCTCGGCAGAGCGCTCGCGAGCACGCGCACGTATCTGCGCGACGGAGTGCGGGCGACCGTCGAGCTGCTCCGCTCGGGCGACCGCCTCGTGATCGCCGGCGCGATCGGTTACTTCGCCTTCGACGTCGCAGCGCTCGCGGCCGCCTTCCACGCGGTCGGGTCGGCCGGTCTCCCCATCGGCCTGCTCGTGCTGGCGTACACGCTCGGCCACGGCGGCGCGCTCGTGCCGATCCCCGGCAGCGCCGAGGGCGGCCTGATCGGCATGTTCGTCCTGTACGGCATGTCGCTCCCCACCGCCACTGCCGCGGTGCTCGCCTACCGCGCGCTGCACGCGGGCGTCCCGATGCTGCTCGGCGTGATCGGCCTGGCCGACGTCCGCCGCCTGCTGCGCGACCCCGCCCGCCCGAAGCTCGTCCCGCGCCCGGCCTAGCGGTCCCGCCGCGACAGCCGGCCTGGGGCAGGTCAACGGGTCAGCCGGTAGAGCACGTGCGGGAGCCCGGCGTGCTCGAGGTCCCGTTCGTAGGTCATCCCGAGCTTCTCCATGACCGCGCGCGAGGCGGCGTTGCGGTCGACGGTGAACGAGACGAGGTCGTCGAGCTCGAGCACGTCGAAGGCGACGCGTACCGCCTCCCGTGCCATCTCGGTCGCGTAGCCGCGGTTCCAGTGGTCCGGGTGGATGAACCAGAGGAGCTCGACCTCGGGCCGGTCGCCGACCGTCGTGTGCTGCGCCCCGGCGTGGCCGATGACCTCGCCGTCCGGCAGCAGGACCGTCCACGCGCCGAAGCCCCAGCGCTGCCAATGCTCGATGGACTTATCGAGGGTCGCGCGGGCATCGTCCTGCGTGCGCAGGGCTGCCGGCCACAGCTCCTCGGGCGTACGGGGATCGGTGTACATGCGCACGTAGGCGTCGGCGTCGCCGGCCTCAGGCCGGCGGCCGATGAGGCGAGCGGTCGTGACGCGATCGACCATCACCCCGGATCAGGTCTGTGCGATCACGAGCACGACGGTCAGGACGGCCAGCGCGACCCCGGCGACCGTGAAGACGCCGACGGTGCGAAACCGCAGCGGCACGTGCGCGCCGGTGCTGAGCGCGTGCTCCAGGTCCCGCTGTCGCTGCGCGCCGACGATCAGCAACCCCACCGCCAGCGACGCGTAGCCGCAGCCCAGCAGCACGTACGGCCATGAGCTGACCCCGAGCAGCTCCGGCGCCAGCCGCCCGACGCCGAGGGCGCCGACGGTGGCAGCCAGCGCGGTGCGCCACCACGCGAGCCAGGTGCGTTCGGCGGCCATCGACGTTCGCCTCGCCTGATCGAGATCGAGCGGTGGTGGCTCCTCCATGGCCTCATCTAACCCAGATGTGCCGTGAGCATCAAGCGATCCTGAGCGGACGGGATTCGCGAAAACGCTCGTCCCGGGTTAGGTTCGCCCGATGAAAAGGGCGTGGGCCGTGACGGTGCTGGTGTGCGTGGCCTTCGTGGGCTGCGGCGGCGATGACGACGACGACGCGGCGGCACCGGCGAATACGCAGACCGCCGAGACGACGGCCACGACCGCCGACTCCGGAGGCGGGGCCAGCGCGGGCGGCGGGCGCACGGCGCCCGGCACGACGCTGAAGGTCGGCGAGACCGCGAACGCGACCTACAAGCCGCTGACGGCGCTGGACGACAAGAACCTGTTCGACGTCGCCGTGACGGCGGAGAAGATCGAGAAGGGCTCGATCGACGACTTCAAGAACATCGACCTGGACGAGGACCAGAAGGCGTCGACGCCCTACTACGTGACGGTCAAGATCGAGAACACGGGCAAGGAGATCCCGCTCGGCGACCAGGAGGGCGATCCCGACATCAAGTTCGGGGCCATCGACGACCGCGGCCAGGAGCAGCCGAGCATCACCTTCATCGGCAACTTCGACCGTTGCGAGGACACCGACGCGCCGAAGCCGTTCGCCAAGGGCAAGAGCTATGAGAGTTGCTTGACATACCTGGTCGGCGGCGACGGCTCGATCACCAAGGTCCAGTGGAAGGGCTCGGACAAGTACATCCTCGACCCCGTCGAGTGGAAGTGACCTGAAGATCTGATTCGGCGCCAGCCATACTCAGCGGCTATGCATGGCGAACGGACTCGCCGCGTGCTGCTCGCCCTGGCCGCCGCCGGCATCTCGGTGCTCGGCCTCGTGGGGCCCGGAGTAGCGTCCGCCGCGGCCCCACACAAGCAGCTGTACATCTCTCTCGGCGACTCGTACGCCTCGGGCTACCAGCCGGGCGTCGTGCCCGCCGAGTCCGGCAACACCCGGAACGGGTTCGCCTACCAGGTGCCGCGGTTCGCCGCGCGCCGCGGTCACCGGCTGAAGCTCGTGAACTTCGGCTGCGGCGGCGCCACCACGACCTCGCTCATCTCCGCCAAGGGATGCTCGCCGCTCGCCCTCGGCCCGGGCGGCCGCGCCTACCCGGGCCGGACCCAGCTCGCGGCCGCGGCGGGGTTCATCCGGGCCCACCGCGGCGAGGTGGGGCTGGTCACCGTGTCGATCGGGGGCAACGACGTCACGAGGTGCGCCCGCGAGTCCGACCCGGTGGGCTGCGTGACGGCGGCGATCACGCTGATAAGGAAGAACGTCACCCACATCGCGAAGACGCTGCGCCACGCGGCCGGCCCGCGCGTCCGGATCGTCGGGACCACCTATCCCGACGTGACCCTCGGCGCATGGCTCAACGGCGACTCCGCTTCGCAGGCCCTCGCGTCCCTGTCTGTCACCGCCTTCAAGGCGCTCATCAACCCCGCGCTGAGGGAGTCGTACGCGACGGCGAGGGCGCGCTTCGCGGACGTGACGGCGGCGTCCGGCGCCTACACGCCGTTCGACCAGGTCACGACCCTGAGGCCCTACGGGACGGTGCCCGTTGCCGTGGCGCGGGTCTGCGAGCTCACGTACTACTGCGCGCTGGGCGACATCCACGCGCGCACCGACGGCTACGCGCTCATCGCCCGGCTCGTCGCACGCCAGCTGCCGCGGCGGTAGGCGTCGAGATCGGCGGGCTCCACGGGCGCGCGCGGTGAGGCGGCGAGCTGCTCGGCGAACCGGAGCCGCGCGTCGGGCAGGGCGCCCGGCCCCGACAGCCGGTAGCGCGACGGCAGCATCGGCCCGAACACCAGCGGCTCGCCCAGCTCGTCCCAGTCGGCCGGGTCGGGGGCGACGCCGAGCTCCTCGGAGAGCGTGAGCGCCAGTGCGTTGTGGGCGTCGAGCGGCGGCCTGGGCTGGTCGATCGCCCGTCGCATGACGGCCTCGTCCGGCAGCGCCACCTCGCCGCTCCAGACGGCCGCGATCCACCGTGCCTGGAGCTCCAGCAGCGGGAAGTACGGCCCCTGCGCGAGGAACTGGCCCATGACGCCCAGTCCCCACAGGTCCGGGTGGAACGTCCGCTGGTAGAGCCCGAGGTCGTCCTCCCCGATCACCCGGCGCAGGTCGTCGCCGAGGTACGGGATGTCGACGTCGTAGCCGGTCGCGCAGACGATCGCGCCGACCTCCGCGGTCGACCCGTCGGTGAAGGTGACCGTGCGGCCGCGGATCGAATCGATGCCTGGGCTGCACACGATGCTGCCCTCGCTCACCTGCGTCAGGTAGTCCTGACAGAGCGAGAGGCCGGCCACGCGCACGTCCTGGTCCGGCTCGGGCGCGCCGAAGTCGGCGGGATTCCCGGCCACGCGCACGATCCGCTCGCGCTGGCGGCGGCTCCACTCGCCGGGGTCGAGGAGGCGCCGCTCGAGAGCGCCGAACAGCGTGTACCACTGCCAATCGGACGAGACGCCGTCCACCACCTTCTGGATCACGTAGCGCGGCTTGCGGAAGGCGGAGACCACCGCTGTGTGCGGCGCCAGGTCGGAGGCGATCTCCAGGCCGCTGATGCCATTGCCGTACACCAGGGTGGGCCGGTCCCGAAAGGCCTCGGCTCCCGGGTAGTCGTAGGCGTGAAGGAGCTCGCCGGCGAACCCATCCACGGCGCGCGGCATGCGCGGCTTGCGGAACCGGCCGGACGCCACGACGACCGCGTCGAATGCCTCTCCATCGACGGTCCACCCCGAGCGCACGTCCTCGACCGCCGTGCCGAAGCGGATGCGCTCGACGACGCCGAACGCCCGTGCGTAGGCCTCGAGGTACGCGTGAATCTGCTCGGCGGCCGGATGGAGCGGATGGTCGGCCGGGGCCGGGAAGTCGGAGAAGGCGGTCATCGCCCGGCTCGTATTCGTGTGCATCCCCGGCCAGACGCCGCTGTGGGCGGCCGTCGTGTACCACTGGCCGCCGAGCGCTCCGCTCGCCTCGAACACCGTGACGTCGAGGCCGCGCTCGAGTGCGTGCTTCGCGGCCACGATGCCGGACGGACCGGCGCCGATGATCGCCACCCGGGCTCCCTCGCGGAGTCGCATCGACGGACACTAGCCGGTGCGGGCAGCGCGCACCGGTCCGTAATCAGTCGCGCGCAACTCTGGCAGCGCTCGCGGTTTCTGGCAGATGTGACGCGTTTCTGGCTCTCGGTCGCCGTCGCTGCAATTGTCGTTTTCGCCGTCGCGCCTGCCGCGCAGGCCGCCTTCCCCGGCCGCAACGGGTTCATCGCATACGTGCACTTCTCGTCCGGCGGCCAGGGTGAGGAGGGAGAGGGGCCGAACACGTCGGTCCGCTCGCTCCTGGTCGGGCGCATGTTCGGCCACGAGCGCTTCACGCTCCGAGCCTGCACCACGGTCGACGACGTGCCGCAGGACGCCGCCTGCCCGGGCTCGTGGGACAGCCCCGCCTACTCACCCACCGGACAGTTCCTGCTGGTGGACGCCGGCGATCGGCTGGCGATCCTGAACAGCGACGGGTCCGGATACCGGCTCCTGCCGCAGCAGACGACCGACGACGGGGCGCCAGCCTGGGCACCGGACGGCCGCCGGTTCGTGTTCACGGGTGTGGCCGAGGGCGCCACCGAGCCGGACCTCTACGTCTACAACCTCGGCCGCGACAGGTCGCGCCGGCTGACCGCCACGGGCGGCGCCGCGCCGGCCTGGTCGTCGCGCGACCGGATCGTCTACGTGACGGGCTATACGGACGAGAGCGGGCGGCCGCCGACGGGCCGGCTCGCCCTGATCAACCCCGACGGGTCCGGGCGCCGCCGGCTCACGCGCAAGAACGGACTCGCCCCGAACTGGTCACCCCACGGCACCAAGATCGCCTTCATCCGCAAGGGCAAGATCTACGTGATCGGGGCGAACGGCAGGGACCTGCGCCGCGTCGGTGGCAGGCGATTCTCCTTCGAGGCCGAGGACGTGACCTGGTCGCCCGACGGCCGCTTTCTCGCCTACCACGACTTCGAGTCCGGCATCATGATCGTGGACGCACAGGGGCGCCGGGACTACGAGTTCGCGCTCGGGCAGTACAGCACCGGCGGCGCGTTCGACGCGTTCGCGCCGGACTGGCAGCCACTCCGGAAGTAACCCCGACCACGACGCTCAGCCGTTATGAAAGGCTGCGTGGAATGGCTCTCGCGTTCGGCGTCACCGTCCTTCCCGATCCGCCTTATCAGCGCCTCATAGAGCTGATTCAGCTGGCCGAGCGGCAGGGGTTCGAGTACGGCTGGACCTACGACTCGCACGTCCTGTGGCAGGAGTCGACGCCCACGCTGGCCCTCGCCGCGGCCGCCACCGACACGATCAAGCTCGGCCACATGGTCACGAACCCGGGCACGCGCGAGCCGACGGTCGTGGCGAGCATGTACGCGACGCTCCACGACATCTCGAACGGCCGGATGGTGATGGGCATCGGGCGCGGCGACTCCGCGCGCCGCTACATCAACCAGCAGCCCGTGCGGGTCGGCCGCTTCGAGGACGCGGTCCGGATGATCAAGCCGTTCATGAACGGCGAGAAGGTCCCCTGGAACGACACCGAGCTCGAGCTCACGTGGGTGCGGCGCGAGCTGCCGCCGATCGAGATGCACGTGGCCGGCTACGGCCCGAAGGTCCTGGCCATCGCGGGCCGGCACGGCGACGGGGTGATCATCCAGCTCGCCGACCCGGACATCATCCAGTGGACCATGGACACGGCTCGAAGGGCGGCCGAGGAGGCGGGCCGCGACCCGGCGGCGCTGAGGTGCATCGTGTGCGCGCCGAGCCACATCTCGGAGGACATCGCCGCGGCGCGCGAGCAGGTGCGCTGGTTCCCGGCGATGGTGTCGAATCACGTCAGGGACCTGATCAGGCGCTACGGCGCGGACGGCTCGATCGTGCCCAAGGCGCTGACCGACTACGTGCCCCACGAGACCCACTACGACTACGACGAGCACTCGCGCGTGGGCGCGAAGCACGGGGCGTTCGTGAGCGACGAGATCTGCGACCGCTTCTGCGTGCTCGGCACACCCGAGCAGGCGGCCGCGAAGCTCCGCGAGCTCGAGTCGATCGGCGTGGACCAGTTCAACATCTATCTCATGACGGAGGGCCAGGAGGAGACGCTCGAGACCTACGGGCGCGAGATCATCCCGCGCTTCGCCGGAGTGACTGGAGGTGCGACATGAGAAAGCTGATCCAGGGCGGCACGGTCGTGAACGCCAGCGAGGCGTCCGTGGCGGACGTGCTCGTCGACGGCGAGGAGATCCTGGCCGTCGGCTCATTCGGCGACGTGGACGCCGAGGTGATCGACGCGAGCGGCTGCTACGTGCTGCCCGGGCTGATCGACAACCACACGCACATGGCGATGCCGTTCGGCGGCACGCGCTCGATCGACGACTACGACACCGGCACGCGCGCCGCCGCGGCCGGTGGCACGACCTGCATCGTCGACTTCGTCATCCAGCAGGAGCCGGGCGGCCTGCGCTCCTCGCTGGAGGAGTGGCAGGGCCGCGCCGAGGGCGCCGCCCACGTGGACTACGGCTTCCACATGGCGATCACGAACGCCGACGACGGCACCTTCGCCGACATGGAGCCGATGGTGGAGGAGGGCCTGTGCTCTTTCAAGGTGTTCCTCGCCTACAAGGGCGTGCTGATGGTCACCGACGACCTGTTCTTCCGCGTGCTCGAGACCACGCGCGACCTCGGCGCGCTCACGATGGTGCATTGCGAGAACGGCTGGGCGATCGACGTGCTCGTCGAGCGCGCCCTCGCGGCCGGCCAGACGGACCCGATCCATCACGCGTACACGCGGCCCGAGATCCTCGAGGCGGAGGCCACCTACCGCTCCGTGCGGCTCGCGGAGCTGGCCGGCGCGAGCGTCTTCATCGTGCACGTGACCTGCGGGATGGCGGCGGACGAGATCATGAGGGGACAGGAGCGCGGCGTGGCGGTGTCCGGCGAGACCTGCCTCCAGTACCTCACGAACACGATCGAGGACCTGAAGCGGCCCGACTTCGAGGGCGCCCGCTACGTGTGCTCGCCGCCGCTGCGCGAGGAGTGGAATCAGGAGCTGCTCTGGGCGGCGCTGAAGCGCGGGACGCTCGAGAGCGTCTCCACCGACCACTGCCCGTTCAACACCGAGCAGAAGGCGCTGGGACGCGACGACTTCTCGAAGATCCCGAACGGCCTCGCGATGATCCAGCACCGCCTCGTGAAGCTCTGGGACCTCGGGGTCGAGGGCGGCCGGATGACCCCGAGCGAGCTCGTGGACATGACCTCGACGACGATCGCGCGCCGCTTCGGGCTCGCACGCAAGGGATCGATCGCGCCCGGGTTCGACGCCGACCTCGTGGTGTTCGACCCCGCGACCCCGTTCGAGTTCTCGATCGACACGTCTCAGATGAACGTGGACTACGACCTGTTCGAGGGCGAGAGCTCGACCGGCAGCGTGCGCCACACGCTGTGCCGCGGGGCGATGGTCTACGACCGCGGCGAGATCGTCACCCAGCCCGGTCACGGGCGGTTCGTCCGCAGGTCGCTCGGCGCGCGTACGCCGGTGGCCACGTGAACGCCGACCGCGTTCTGGAAGACCTCCGCGAGCTCGCCCGGTTGACGGGCGGGCCCGACGGAGCGCGACGGGTCTGCTGGACGGACGAGTGGACGAAGGCACGCGACTTCCTGCGCTCGCGCCTGGAGGAGCTGCCGGTCGAGGTCGAGGTGGACGCGGCCGGGAACCTCTGGGCGCTGCTTCCCGGTGAGGGCGACGGCTTCGTGATCGTGGGGTCGCACTCTGACTCCGTGCCGGCCGGCGGCTGGCTGGACGGCGCGCTCGGCATCTACTGCGCCGTCGAGGCGCTGCGGAGCCAGGCGGAGAAGGGCACGCCGGCCGTCGGGCTGCGGCTCGTGGACTGGGCCGACGAGGAGGGCGCTCGCTTCGGGCGCAGCCTATTCGGCTCGTCCTGCTGCGCCGGGACACTCGATCCCGACGAGGTGCGCGACCTCCGCGACCGCGAGGGCGAGCGGCTGGAGGACGTGGTGGCCCGCTATGACGTCGAGCTCGACCGCGCGCGCGAGTCGGGCGCCGAGCTGCGCGGCGCGCGCGCGTACATCGAGGGGCACATCGAGCAGGGGCCGGTGCTCGAGTCGAAAGGCGAGCCCGCCGCCACGGTGCTCGGCACCTTCGGAGTGGAGCGCCATCTCGCGGTGTTCACGGGCGAGACCGCCCACGCCGGCGCCACGCCGATGCCGATGCGGCGCGACACGTTCATGGCCACCGCGCAGGCGGCGCTGGCGATCCGCGAGGTGGGCCTGAGCCACGAGGGAGGGGTGTGCACGGTCGGCGGGGCCACGAGCGAGCCCGGAGTCGTGACCGCGGTGCCCGGCCGCACGGAGATGCTTCTGGACCAGCGGCACCTCGACCCGGACACGCTCGCGGCGATGCTCGCGGAGGCCCGGGACGCCTGCGAGCAGGCGGCGGCGGACCATGGCTGCGAGGTTGAGCTGCGACACCTCTGGTCGATCGAGCCGATCCCGTTCGACGAGCGCCTGATCGGCTTCGCGCAAGAGGCGGTCCAGGACGCCGGCGGCAAGGACACCGCCATTCCGAGCGGCCCGCTCCACGACGCCGCCGAGATGGCCCGCCTGATCCCGACCGTGATGCTGTTCTCGTCGTCCTCCCCGCCCGTCTCGCACACCAAGGCGGAGGACACGCCGGAGGCCGATCTGCGCGTGCTGATCGACGC
>DASUYU010000009.1:0-21999 GCA_036377235.1 Thermoleophilaceae bacterium | reverse complement strand
GCGCCGACGCCGGCCACGTGGCCGGTCGTGCCGGTCACGCCGGTGCTCGAGAAGAGCGCCGCGCGCTGCGTCTGGGAGACGCCGCCGGCGAATTTGACGATGACTGTGTGGGCGTCGTACCTGGCCGCCTGAGTGCTCACCGGGGCGGAGGGACGCTAAACGGCCCAACCCGCCGAATCCGCTTGGGAATCGCTAATCGCCGGGCTTCAGGTGGCCGTTCCCGCTCGCCTGCTCCGCCACCCGCGCGGCGGTCCTGATGCGATGGAGCGCCTCGGAGAAGAGGCCGTCCAGCTGCTCCAGGCGGGCCGGCTCGGAGCGGAGCTCGAGCAGCGCCTGCTTGGCCGCCGGGTTTATGTCCACCGTGGCGGCCATGCCGTACGCATCGAGGCCGGCGAGCGTCTCCGCCTCCGGCCGCGCGTCGGTCACCTCCTCGACCAGGTCCGCGTACGTGGTGCGGGCGCGCTCGAGGGCGTCGTCGTCCGAGCCCGGCTCGTCGTCGAGCAGCACGACGTCGCCGGCGGGGTAGGCCATGTCGCCGATCCGGCGCTCCATCCGGAAGGGCGTGGTGCCCTCGGCGAGGATGTTGAGGCGGCCGTCCTCGAAGCGCTCGAGCACCCGGGTGATGCGCGCGGCGCAGCCGACCTCCTTGAGCTCGTCGTCGGCGAGCCAGAGGATCCCGAACTCGCGCTCCTCGTCGAGGCACTCGCCGATCATCTGCTTGTAGCGCTCCTCGAAGATGTGGAGCGGCACGAGCTCGCCCGGGAGCAGCACGAGGCCGAGCGGGAAGAGGGGAAAGCGCTCGATCTCCTGGCCCATATGGCAAGGCTAGTGTCCGGCCGCGTGACGGCCCTGCTCTGGCTCACCCGCGACCTCCGCGTCCACGACCATCCGGCGCTCTGTGCCGCACTCGAGCAGAGCGACGACGTGGTCCCGGTGTTCTGCTTCGACTCCCGGCTCCTGAATGGCCGGCACGCGTCGCGGACGCGCACCCGGTTCATGCTCGAGTGCCTGGCTGAGCTCGACGAGCGGCTCGGCGGAATCGCGTTCCGCGACGGCCGCCCGGAGCGCGTGCTTCCGGAGCTCGCCCGCGAGCTTGGGGCACGCGCCGTCCACGCGACCGAGGACGTGGGGCCGTTTGCCCGCCGCCGGGCGGAGGCGGTCCGCCGGGCGCTCTCCTGTCCGCTCGTGCTGCACCCGGGCGTGGCGGCGGTGGACGGTGTCGCGTCGATCCGCACCCAGGCGGGTCGCCCATACACCGTGTTCAGCCCGTTCGAGCGCACGTGGCTCGAGGAGCCCCGCCGGGTCGTCCTCGAGGCGCCGGACTGGCGGGCGGAGCTGCCGGCCGGGCTGCGAGGCGAGCTGCCGCCCGCCCCCGGCGGTGACGTGCTCACCGATCCGCCTCGGGGCGGTGAGGACGCCGGACGTCTTCGGCTCCAGGGCTTTATCGATTCGGGGATCGAGGGGTACGCGGAGCGCCGCGACGACCTTGGTGCCGACGCCACCTCGCGGCTGTCGCCCTATCTCCACTTCGGCTGTGTGTCCGCCCGGGAGGTCGAGGAGCGGCTCCCGTCCGGCGAGGGTGCGCGGGCGTTCAGGCGCCAGCTCTGCTGGCGTGACTTCCACGGCCACGTGCTGCTCCACTTCCCGCGAAACGCGCGCTCGGAGTTCCAGGAGCGCTACCGCGGCAGCATCCGCTGGAGCCGCTCGCGCCGGCGGTTCGACGCGTGGTGCGAGGGCCGCACGGGCTTCCCTCTCGTCGACGCCGCCATGCGGCAGCTCCGCACCGAGGGCTGGGTCCACAACCGTGCGCGGCTGGTGGCGGCCTCGTTTCTCACCAAGCAGCTCGGCATCGACTGGCGCCAGGGCGAGCGCTGGTTCATGCGGTGGCTCGTGGACGGCGACCAGGCGAACAACAACGGGAACTGGCAGTGGGTGTCCTCTGTTGGAGTGGATCCGCAGCCGTTCTACCGGCGGCTCTACAACCCCACGCGCCAGCTGCGGACGCTCGACCCGGACGGCGTCTACGTGCGCCGGCACGTGGAGGAGCTGCGCGAGGTGCCGCTCGAGCACCTCGCCGAACCGTGGGCGAACGGCGTGGATTACCCGGAGCCCATCGTCGATCAGGGCGAGGCGCGCGAAGCGGCCATTGCACGGTTTGTCCAGGAATCCCGCTGAGAATCAAGGAACGGGGGCGCGAGCCGATTCACACCCCATGTCCATCGAGGTGACCAACGGTCTCCCGGAGGGTGCGGATGATCAGGGCGTCAGCCTGGAGCTGACGCTTGCGGAGGCCGAGGCTGTCAAGTCCTGGCTCCTCAAGCCGTCCGCGGACGGAAGTGCCGCCATCGACGACGAGAACGCGAAGTCGGTGATGGTGAAGCTGGGCGCGAAGCTGGATTACATCCAGGGCGTGCAGCGTGTCCGTGACGAGCTGGAGCAGGCCGGCTTCCCAACCGCCCAGATGAGCGACGACGAGGTGGCCGACCTTGGCCGCCGCATCTCGGAGTCGCCGATCCGCCGCTACTCCGGCCACTAGACCCACGCCCCGAGGCCCCGCCCCGGGACCCAGACCAGCAAACCCCCAACGGCTGCGGCGGGAGCCCCTCCAGCTCCCGCTACGGTCGCCTCATGGGCGATGCCCGGCCGCCGACTGATGCTTCGCAGGAAGGCGCGCCGCGCGCCGGGCCGAACGACGCACCCGGGGAGGCCGGGCCCGCCCCGCTCGATGTCGTCGGGCCTGCCCACGTCGGGGTCGTCTCCTTCCTGGCCGCCCGGGCCGCTCCGACCGGCGGCTTCTGGATCGCGCTCGCGGGCGGCGTGGCGCTCGCCCGTGTGGCGGAGCGGCGCGGGGCCCGGCTCGGCTTCGGAGCGAGCGCGGCCGCGATGCTCGAGACGGTCGCGATCATCGGTCCCGCCCGCTTCGGCGTGCCACTCACCCAGGCGCTCACCGCGCCGATGCTCGGCCGCCTGCATGCGCGCGGCGTCCGCTTCTGGCCGCAGCTGGCGGCCTGCGCCCTCGTCCGCCTGCTCCACAACACCGCCACCACGGCCTTCTTCATCTGGGTGATCGCAGGCGGGCTCGACGCCTACGCCGGCACCTACGACGCGATAGGGCGCAGGATCGGCATCGAGGTGGGCACGGCGGACGCGGTGGTCCTGACGCTGGTGAGCCTGCTGGCGTGGGCTCTCTTCGCGAGCACGGTGCAGGTGCTGGTGTACCGGCGGGGGCTCAACACGTGGAAAAGCAGCACTGAGGGGGAGCCCGAGCGACGGTGGTCGGGATTCGTAGCGGAAAACGCAACGATTCCCCACCACCGTGGAAGATTCGACCCGCGGGCGGTCACCCTCAGTGCAGTCGTTGCATTCGCGTTGCTGCTCGGTAGCACGGAGTGGGCCTTCCTCGCGGCCATGGTCGCGTGGCTCGCCGCCGCGTGGCTCGTGAGCCGGGCGGACCCCGCGCCGCTGCGGGCGGGCGCCGCCTTCGCCGCCATCCTCGCCGCCGGCGCGTTCGCCTTCGCCCTCGGCGGCGGGCTCGGGCTCGATGCGGCGCTGCGGCGCGCGCTCCGCGCCGCGCTGCTCGTACTCACCGCCACCTGGCTCCGCGCGGCAGCTGGCGCCGACGGCCTCCGTGAGGTCTCGAGGCGAGCGCTGCATCGCATCCGGCGAATCCCATCCGCGCCCGAGGCCTCGTTGGTGCTCGACAGCATCGACTCGGAGAAACGCCTCGCGGCCGCCGCCCGCACGCTCACCGCCCGCCTGGGCAACACGCCCAAGCGCCCGGGCGAGCTGCTCGACGCGGTCCTCACCTGGGTGGCCACGGAGTCCGCGACCTTCGAGCCCGCGGCACGCGCAGCGGGCCTATCCCTCAATGCAAGGGCCCTCGACTACGCCCTCATAGCCTCAGCCGCCGCGCCGTTCCTGGCCATCGCCCTCGGGTAGCCGCGCGGAGACGAGCAGGTTGTAGAACAGCGCCGGCGGCAGGTGCGGCTCCAGCAGCGAGCGGTCCAGCGTCTGGAGCAGCAGGTAGCCGCGGTAGGCGTACACACGCCACGCCCACGGCACGTCGAGCGGGTCGGCCGACGCCTCGAGCGTCCGGTTCGCCCAGCCGAACAGCCCGGCCACGAGCTCCTCGCCGCTCACCCGGACCTGCTCGAACCCGGCCCCTCGCGCATAGGCCGACAGCTGCCCCGGAGTGAACGCGTGGATGTCCACCACCTGCTCGAGGTGGTGCTCCTCAGTGCAGTCGTTGCCGTTCCCCGACGGCCTGGGCGCCGCGCCCATGAGCGTCCGCCACAGCGGGGCCACGGCGTTGGCGCCCCGCTTCGGCCAGGACGCCAGCCGGTCGCCGTAGTGGGACGGCTCGCCGCAGAACGCCACCACGCCGCCCGGCCGAAGCACGCGACGGAACTCGCGGAATGCCCCCGCCAGGTCGGGGAGGTGGTGAAGGATCGCGTGCCCGAACACGAGGTCGAACGAGCCGTCCTCGAACGGCAGCTCGGCCGCGTCGCACGCCGCCGTCTCCACAGCGAGGCCCATCTCGCCGGCCGAGCGCTCCAGCCGGCGGAGCATGCCGGGCGAGATGTCGGTGGCCACCGCCTCGCCGACCACGCCCGCGCGCAGCAGGTTCAGCGTGAAGTAGCCGGTGCCGGCGCCGATCTCGAGCGCGCGCTCGTACCGGCGCGGCTCGTGGCCCAGCGCCTTGCGCAGCTTGCCGGTCACCTGGGCCTGGCCGACCTCGCTGTAGTTGATGCCCCACTTCGAGTCGTAGTGCTCCGCGGCGAGGTCGTGGTAGCGGACGTTCGCGTCCCTGATGCGCTCTGCGGTCTGCATGGGCGGGGGGAGAGTAGTACCTAGACTCCCTCGGCCCATGCAGGAAACCGTCCAGAGAGCCCAGCCCGACGGCGTGCCGCCGCTGGAGCTGACCGGCGAGCGGACGCTCCCCGACGTCCCCGCCGAGAACTACTGGTTCCGCCGCCACCTGGCGGTGTACGAGTGGGTGGCGGAGCGCTGCGCGGGCCGCGACGTGGTGGACATGGCCTGCGGAGAGGGCTACGGGGTGGACGTGCTCGCGCGTCGCGCCCGCCACGTGACCGGCGTGGACGCCAACCCCGATGCCCACGAGCATGCTCGCCTCAAGTACACGCGGCCAGGCGTCCGGTTCGTGCGCGACCTCGTGGAGAGCTACGAGGAGCCGTGCGACGCGGTCGTCTTCCTCCAGACCATCGAGCACGTCCAGGACCCCGAGGCGGTGCTCCGCCACTTCCGCGACATGCTGCGGCCAGGCGGGACGGCGTATGTGTCGACTCCGAACCTCCTGACGCTCGCCCCTCCGGGGGCTGAGAAGTCCGACAACCCCTGGCACGTGAAGGAGTACCGCGCCGAGGAGTTCCGCTCCCTGTGCCAGAGCGTGTTCGGAGAGGTCGACCTGCTCGGCCTGTTCCACGCCCGCGTGCTCCGCGCGCACGAGCTGGCGCTGCGGGCCGGCTGGGACCGCGTGCACGCCGCGCTCGGCATCACGAAGCCCTTCTACGACCGGTTCACGCCGGCCATCTCCGCACGCGACTTCGCGCTGCGCAGCGGCCCGCTCGACCGCGCGCTCGACTTCGTGGCGGTGCTTCGGCCTTGACGCGCCGCCCGGACGACGGGGCGCTGGCCATCGTCCTCCACTCGCACATGCCGTACGTGGAGGGCTTCGGGACCTGGCCGTTCGGCGAGGAGTGGCTGTGGGAAGCCGTCGCGTGCGTGTACCTCCCGCTGCTCGAGGTGCTCGGCGAGGCGCCGGTCACGCTCGGGCTCACGCCCGTGCTGTGCGACCAGTTAGAGGCGATGCGCGGCGAGGCGGGCGACCGCTACGCCGGCTTCCTGCGCGACATCCGGGCGCCCGTCCACGCCGAGGACGCGGCGGGGCTGGACGAGACCGGTGAGCCCCTGCTCGCCGCCGAGGTGCGCCGCGCCGCCGCCGACTACACGCGCGCCGATGAGGCCTTCGAGGCGCGCGGGCGCGACCTGCTCGGCGCCTTCGCCGCACTCGAGGGCGTGGAGCTGTGGACCTCCGCCGCCACCCACGGGCTGCTTCCTCTGATGGCCACCGACGCCGGCGTGCGGCTCCAGGTGGCCACCGGCACCGCGGCGCACCTGCGTCGGTTCGGCCACTGGAGCGGCGGGTTCTGGCTGCCCGAGTGCGCCTACGTCCCGGGCCTCGAGCGCGAGCTGGCCGACCACGGGGTGCGCGTCTTCTGTGTCGACCAGACCGGCGCGGCCGGGTTCGACCACCTGACCCCGGTGGCCACCGAAGCTGGGCCGGTGGCGGTGCCGATCGACTGGGAGTCGGTGGAGCTCGTCTGGTGCGACGAGCACGGCTACCCCACGCACGGCACCTACCGGAACTACTGGGGCCGGACCATCCACGACCTGAAGCCGTGGAACAACGCCGGCGAGCCGTACGACCACGGTGCCGCGCTGGAGCTCGCGCGCTCGCACGCGCGCGACTTCGTGAGCCGCGCCGCCGAGAGGCTCGCGGACGGCGGGCTCCTCTGCTGCGCGCTCGACACGGAGCTGCTCGGCCATTGGTGGTACGAGGGGCTCGACTGGCTCGGGGCGGTCTTCGAGGAGGCGCGGGCGCAGGGAGTCCGATTGGTCACGGTGTCGGAGGGGGTGGCGCTGGCCGAGCCGGCCGCAAGGCCGCTCGCTCCCTCGACGTGGGGCAGGAACAAGGACTTCACCACCTGGGACTCGCCCGCCGTTGCCGAGCTGGCCTTCGGCGCCCGGGCGGCCGAGCTGAAGACCGCCGCGGCGGTCGCGACACACGGCGCCCCGCACGCCGCTCTGGAGCGGGCGGCACGCGAGCTGCTCGCCATGCAGTCGAGCGACTGGTCCTTCATGGTCACCCGCGATCTGGCGGCCGACTACCCCCTCGAGCGCATGCGGGTCCACGCAGGTTCTCTGGACGCTGCACTGGCTGCTCTGACAGACTCAGCGGCCGCTCCGGACCCATCGCTGCGCGGGCTGGCGCCCGACCTCGACCTCTCTCCGCTGACGACTCCCTAGCTCGAATGCGCGTCCTGATCCTGTCCTGGGAATACCCGCCGCTGATCGAGGGCGGGCTCGCCCGGCACGTGCGCAAGCTCGCGGAGAACATGGCCGCTCAGGGCGTGGACGTGCACGTGCTCGCACGCGGGCGCGAGGAGGACCCTGCCGAGGCGCTCTCCGGCGGCGTGATCGTCCACCGCGTCCGCGAGCCCGAGCGGCCGCGCGACCTGAGCGAGTTCGTGGCGTGGATCGAGCACATGAACTCGGACATGCTGGCCGCGGGCGTGGAGGTGGGGGACAAGTACGACTTCGACGTCGTGCACGGGCACGACTGGCTGGTGGCGTCCGCGGGGGACCACCTCGCAAAGCGCTTCCGCTCGCCGCTCGTGGTGACGATCCACGCCACCGAGTACGGCCGCCACCAGGGCTGGGTGGACAAGCACCCGCAGTCCTACATCCACGGCGTCGAGCGGTGGATGGCCAACCGCGCCGAGCGGCTGATCACCTGCTCCTCGTACATGCGCGAGCACGTCGCCGACATCTACGGGCTCGAGGAGAGCCGGGTGCACGTGATCCCCAACGGGATCGACCCGTCGGAGCTCGTGCCGGTTGACGACCTCGACACGCTCCGCTCCCGGTTCGCGGCGCCGGACGAGAAGCTCGTGCTGCTCGTCGGGCGGCTCGTGTACGAGAAGGGCTTCCAGCTCGCGCTCGAGGCGCTGCCCGGCCTGATCGAGCGGATCGGGAAGGTGCGCTTCATCGTCGCCGGGTCGGGCACGGCCGAGGAGGAGCTGCGTGAGCAGGCCACCGCGCTCGGCCTGGACGACCACGGCACCTTCCTCGGCTGGATCGGCGACGACGTGCTCCACTCGCTGTACCGGATCGCGGACCTCACCGTGGTCCCCTCTATCTACGAGCCGTTCGGGCTGGTGGCGCTCGAGGCGATGGCGTCCGGCTGCCCGTGCCTGGTCGCGGACACCGGCGGCCTCCGCGAGGTGGTGCCGAACGAGGACGTGGGGCTGCGCTTCCGCTCGCGCGACCCGCGCTCCCTCGGTCAGATGGCGGAGCGCCTCCTCACCGACGACGAGCTGCGCGACCGGCTCGTGGCCGAGGCGTCGGAGCACGTGCTGAGTTTCGACTGGGCCGACGTGGCCGCCCAGGTTGCGGCGGTCTACCGCGACGTCACGCCCGAAGCAGCGACCGAGCGGCGCGCCGCCCGCTCCTGATCGCGCCCTCCATCAGGCCGTGATGCGCGCCGGCGGTGTGCTCGCCGGCGAACGCGATCGGCCCGGTGGGCGTCCGTGTGGCCGTCTCCACCTCCGCCGGCGGCGTGGTCGAGTAGGCCGCTCCCACCCAGGGATCGTCGTCCCAGGTGGACAGGATCGCGCCGTTCGGGTCGAGGTCCAGGTCGTCGCGCAGGCGCTCGAGTGAATCGAGCCAGCGGCCCGGCCCGGACTCGACTTCCAGCCGCTCGAGCGCGGGCGCCGAGCCGGCGAACGCGCTCACGACAGGTTGCGGCGCGTCGCCGTCGCCCGTCGCGGTCCAGGTCCAGTAGCGCTCGTGGACGTTCATGACCGCGCTGGGCGCGGCCGGCGCGCGCAGCGGCACGAACAACTTCGCCGCGTGGCCGTACTCGACGAGGCCGAGCGCGCGGCGCACCGGCTCGGGCAGGGCCGGCTCGAACGCGATCCGGTCGAGGACGCCGGCGGGCACTGCGACCACGCACACGTCCGCCACGACCTCACCGGAGCTCGAGGACACCCGGACGGAGTCGTCCCACCGGATCGATGTGACGGCGTCGTCCAGGTGCACCGCCGCGCCGAGCTCCTCCGCCAGCGCGAGCGGCAGGCGCTGGTTCCCGCCGGCGACGCTCGGCGAGGGCTCGTCGTCGATGTGCGCCACGCCGGCGAGGTCGGCCGCGGCCACCTGGTCCGCGGTGCTGGCGCAGGAGATCTCCACGCGCGCCGTGATCGCCTCGCGTGCGCCCGCGGGGATGTCGATCGAGTCGAGGAAGGCCTCGGCGCTCGCGTCCGCGTGCGCTCCGGACGCGAGCCCGGCCTCGACCGTCTCCATGGCCGCGGCCAGCTCCTCGTGCGTCGTGCCGATGCCGCCGCGCGGGTCGCGCCGCCCGTAGCGCATGCCCTTGTCCCAGAGGCCCAGCCCGAAGCGTTCGGCCAGCTCGAGGACCGCGGTGTTGCCGGGCAGGATGTACTCCGCGCCCATCTCCACGACGGCACCGTCCGGAAGCGTCTGCGACCACACTCGCCCGCCGACGCGCGAGCGCGCCTCCAGGACGACGACCTCCGCTCCGTCGCGAGCCAGCTCGTCCGCGGCCACGAGCCCGGCAAGCCCGGCGCCGACCACGACAGCCCTCATGCCGCCGCGACCGCATCCACCGCCGTCGCGCCGCGCTCGTGCACCATCACCGGGTTCAGCTCGAGCAGCTCGAGGCCGCGAGCGAGCAGAAGCTCCCCCGCCGCCGCGGCCATCCGCCCGGCCGCAGTCACGTCGAGCGGCAGGCCGCCGCGCCCACCGGTGAGCACGGGGGCGGCGCGGAGTTCGCGGATCGCCTCCTCCACGCGCTCGGGCGTGGCGGGAAGCGGCACGATCGCGGCGTCGTCGAGCAGCTCGGTCCAGGCGCCGCCGAGCGCGATCACGAGGCACGGCACGACCGCGTCAGAGCGCGCCGAGACCAGCAGCTCGACACCGGCCGGCGCCATCCGCTCGACCAGAATTCCACTCCCGTCGATCCCCAGCGAGGCGAGCCGGCGGTGGGCCGCCCGCATCGCCTCCTCGGTCGAGACGCCGAGCTCCAGCGCGCCGATGTCGGCCTTGTGCTGCACCGACGGCGCACTGAGCTTCACCGCGACGTGACCGCCCAGCTCCGACAGCGCCACGACCGCGTCGTCCTCGTCCGCCACCAGCCGGCCCTCGGGAGCCGCCACGCCGGCCGAGCGCAGCAGCTCCTTGGCCTCGTGCTCGGCCAGCCAGCGCCGGCCGTTTCGATCCGCCGGGGCGGCGGGGAGGCGGGCCGCGGCCGCGATCTCGCGAAGCCGGGCGGGGTCCCCGGGCTGCTTCCCTAGCCCCGCCGCGCAGACCAGCCCGGTGCGCAGTCCGGCCACGGCCGGGACGCCGGCCTCGAGGAATTCGAACGCCGATCCCTCGTCGAGCAGCTCGGGCAGGGTCGAGGACACCATCACGGGCGTCGCCGACGCGGCCGCACCCTGGGCGATGCCCCTCCGCACCGCGGCCCACGAGCCGCCACGGCCGGAGTCGGCCGCCTGGTCGTAGAAGACGAGGATCCGGTCGACGGACGGGTCATCGCCCACGGCCACGACGATGTCTCGGAGCCGCTCTCTGTCGCCCCAGATCAGCGCGGTGTAGTCGAGCGGATTCCCGACAGTGGCGGCATCGGGAAGCAGATCCCGCAGCCGCGCCGCCGTCTCCCCCGAGAACAGGGGCAGCCCAAGCCCGATCCGGGCGCACTCGTCGGCGGCGAGCGCGGAATCGCCGCCGGAGCAGGTGAGAATGGCGATGCGCCTCCCAAAGGGGTCTGACCCTTTTCGGAGGGTGGTTGAGGGTTTGCCCGGCCGGTCGCGCGCCGGCCGGCGGCGCACCGCGAGCGCCTTCGCCAGCTCCAGCAGGTCGTGAAGGTCGGCCGCCCAGGCCGCGCCCGCCTCCTCGACCAGCGCTCTGAACACGCGCTGGTCGCCGGCAAGTGCGCCGGTGTGCGCGGTCGCGGCCGCCGCGCCCGCGGTGGACTCGCCCACCTTCAGCACCGCCACGCCCACGCCGCGCTCGGCGCACTCGGCCAGGGCCTCGCACAGCAGCGCGCCGTCGCCGTCGCCCTCGAGGTACAGGGCGATCGAGCGGACCTCGTCGTCGCGGGCCAGCTCGAGCATCCACTCGGCGGGGTCGACCACTGTGGCGTTGCCGCACGAGACGACGGTGTGGAAGCGCAGCGCGCGGCGGCTCGCGAGGGCGTTCACCGCCAGGTTTCCGCTCTGGGACACGAGCGCCACCGGTCCCGGCTCGAGCGGGGCGAGCGCGTCGCCCCACATCGCCGCTCCCGGGCCGACCGCCACGATCCCGTTCCCGTTGGGGCCGCACACCGGGAGCCGGTGGCGCAGCGCGGCCTCGCGCAGCCGAAGCTCGTGCTCGACCCCCAGCGCCACCTCGCCGAAGCCCGCCCCGTACACCACGGCGCCGCCGCAGCCGAGCGCGCCCGCCTCGTCGAGCGCCTCGGCCACGGACGGGGCCGGGATGCCCACGACCACGGCGTCGGGCACGTCCGGCAGCTCCGACAGCGACGGGAAGCAGTCGAACCCGTACGCCGACGAGCGGTTCGGGTTCACGCCCCACACCGGCCCGGCGAACCCGGCGCCGCGCAGGTTGAGGAGCGTCTCGCCCGCGTATGAGCCGTCGCGCTCGCTCGCGCCGACGACGGCGATGCTCCGCGGCCGCAGCAGCCGGCCGAGCTCCATCAGTGCAGCGTCCGCTCCACGCCCCGGCGCTCCAGGGCGCGCGCGATGATCAGCCGCTGGATCTCGCTGGTGCCCTCCCAGATCCGGTCCACGCGCAGCTCACGGAAGAAGCGCTCCGCGACGTTCGTGCGCATGTAGCCGCGGCCGCCGAATATCTGGAGGCAGCGGTCGGCGCACCTGCCCGCCGCCTCGCTCACGAACAGCTTCGCCATCGACGCCTTCGCGTGCACGACCTTCGGGTCGGCGCCCGCGTCGGCCAGTCGCGCCACCTCGAGCGCCAGCAGCCGCCCGGCGGCCGCGTCGGCCGCCGAGTCCGCCAGCGGGAACGAAACGCCCTGGTAGTCGATGATCCGGGAGCCGCCCTGCTCGCGGTCGATCGCCCAGGCGGTGGTCTCCTCGATCAGCCGCCACATGGAGCCCACGCCGCGGGCCGCGATCCCGATCCGCTCCTCGGTGAACCACGAGCGCTGGAGGTCGTCGCCGCCGCCGACCCCGCCGATCACGGCGTCGTCGCCCACCTCGACCGCGTTGAAGCGGATCGTCGGGTGCCCGTGCGGATAGGTGTGGGTGAACGGCGGCTCGTCCACCATCTCGATCCCGTCGAGCGACCGGTCGACCAGGAACAGCGTCGGCTGCCGCTGGCCGTCCACAAGGGCGTTCGCCATCACGATGTACACGGCCGCGACGTCGCCGTAGGTGACGAACCACTTCTCGCCGTCGATCACCCAGCCGCCGTCGGTCTTCGTCGCGGTCGTCTCGATCCGCGAGGGGTCGGAGCCCGCCTCCGCCTCCGTGACCGCGTAAGCGTCGTGCAGCTCCCCGCGCAGCGCCGGCTTCAGGTACCGCTCGATCTGCTCCGGCGAGCCGCTCGCCAGCACGTTGTACGCGCCCGGCATGTGCCACGAGAGCGCGTTCGTCGACCGGCCGAGCTGCTCCTCGACGAGGAACCACTCCACCTTCGACCAGCCCTGACCGCCGTGCTCCACCGCGTGCAGCCCGCCCGACAGTCGCGCCTCGACGGCCTCTTGCTTGATGCGCTGCTTCAGCTCGTCCGGGATGTGCCCGCCGGAGCGCTCGGCCAGCTCCTCGTTGGGGATCAGCACGTCCTCCACGAACCGGCGCGCCCGCTCCCGCAGGTCGAGCTGCTCGGGCGTGAAGTCGGCCGCCGTCCGAGCGGCGGTGGGGGCGACTGGTGTGACGGTCATAGGGCGAGCTCCAGGTTGTCGTGGTTGTGGACGACGTCCTCGACCAGAGCGCGGGCGTCGTGTACGGCGGGGTCGTCCGAGGCGCCGGCTAGTGAGAGCGCCTCGGCCAGGTAGTGACGCCACGCGCGCCGGCTCCCGCGGAGGACGAGCGCCTCGGCGCGGGCCGTCTCGCGGTCGACCAGCGCCGCCGGGGGAGAGCCGCCGGAGCGCAGCGTCGCGATGGCGCGAGGTAGCTCGCTCTCGGGCTCGGGCGTGATCGAGAGCCACAGATGACGGGCGCCGAGCGGACGCACAGAGGCATGTTATCATGCGACTGATCACAAAGTCAGGATGACTCCCTGAGCACCCTCGAGACCCCTCCGAGCGATATCCGAACGCAGGAGAGCTGGCGCCAGCTCGAGCCGCGCCACTACCGCGACCCGGAGATCACGGAGCTCGAGGAGCGGCGGATCTTCGCCCGCACCTGGCAGCTCGTCGGCCACGTGCGGCGGCTGCCGAACCCGGGCGACTACCTCACCTCCACGGCCGGCTCGCAGCCCGTGCTCGTGCTGCGCGACGAGCACGGCGACCTGCGCGCCTTCCGCAACGTCTGCCGCCACCGCGGCTCGCGCCTCCTGAGCGGCTCCGGTGAGTGCGGGAAGGCCATCCGCTGTCGCTACCACGGCTGGACCTACAGGACCGACGGCGAGCTGATCGGCGTGCCCGAGGGACGCTCGATCGCGGGGCTCGACAAGTCGAAGCTCGGCCTGTTCCCGGCGCGGGTGGAGACGCTCTGCGGGCTCATCTTCGTGAACCTCGACATCCACGCGACACCGCTCGCGGATCAGGTGACTGGCCTGCCCGAGCGGCTCGCGCGCTATGGCGTCGAGCACCTCGTGCCGAGCGGCGAGTGGCGGGGGCACCAGCCCTCGAACTGGAAGATCGTGATCGACAACTACAACGAGGGCTACCACGTCCCGATCGCGCATCCGGGGCTCATGCGGCTCCTCGACTACAGGCGCTACGACGTCGAGGTGCACGACGGCTGGGTCTGGTTCGAGGCGCCGTTCCGCGACAAGCCCTCGTCGAACCTGATGGAGCGCGCCTATCAGCGGCTCGCGTCCCCGATGCCGGGCCTCATCGAGGATGACCGGCGTGTCTGGCGCTACGCGATGGTCTATCCGAACACGACCATCGACCTCTACCCCGACCAGGTGGTCACCTGGCGGATCGACCCCGACGGCCCACTGCGCGCCCGCGACGAGGCGTTCGCCTACCGCCACCCGCGCGCCGGCCTGCGCACGAGGCTCGCTCAGTACGCCAACAACCGGCTCAACACCGTGGTCGGCAAGGAGGACGCCGACCTCGTGGAGAACGTCCAGGCCGGCCTCGAGACCCGCGACCTCGAGCTCGGCCCTCTTTCGCACCGCGAGGCCGCGATCGCGTGGTTCGCCGACCGCATCAGGGCGGATCTCGAGTGACGACGGCCACCGAGCGCGGGGCCCGCGAGCGCATACTCGCGGCGGCCGTCGAGCGGATCGCGCGCGACGGCATCGACGGCGTCCGGATCGCCCGGATCGCCATGGACGCCGGGGTGTCGACGTCGCTCGTCCACTACCACTTCGAGACCCGCGACGCGCTCCTCGAGCAGGCGCTCGAGTACAGCTACGAGCTCGCCGGCGACGTTCGCCTTGGGCCGGAGGGCGACGCCCACAACCTGGACAGCGTCGGCCGGCTCGCCGCGATGATCGACCAGTTCCTGCCGTACCCCGGCCTGCTGGAGCGCGACTGGATCCTGTGGGTGGAGCTGTGGCTCCGCGCCGTGCGCCACCCCGAGATGCGCCCGACCGCGGCCCGTCTGTACGCGCGCATGCGCGACTGGTTCGCCGAGGCGATCGCCACCGGTATGGAGCGCGGCGAGCTGAGCGGCGGCCTCGACCCGGGACGGGTGGCCGACCGCATCATCGCGCTGTCCGACGGATACGGCGTGCGCGTCCTGTTCGGGGACATGGACATCGATCACGCCAGGGAAGAGATGTGGACCACGATCCGCGACGAGCTCGGCCTTCCTGAACAGGCGCCTCCGAGGCTGTTCGGCGAGGGCGCGGGCGTGCCCGCGCCGGAGTCATCGCCTTGACCCCGACAGGGCGCCCGAATAGGTTCCTTTGTTGAACGCCCGTTCAGGTAACCGGCTGACAATGAGCCCGCGCCCACGGCTAGACCACGTCCGTCGTCCCGAGCTGCTGGCCTCCGCGGCGGCGGTGATCCGCAGCCGCGGCCTGGAGAACGCCCGCGTGGCCGACATCGCCGAGGAGGCGGGGACGAGCGCGCCGGCGGTCCTCTACTGGTTCGCCTCGAAGGCCGAGCTGCTCAAGGAGGCGCTCACCTCGGCTGAGGAGAGCTACTACGAGGACCTGGAGCGCGAGCTCGCCGGCATCGAGAGCGCGCGCGGCCGGCTAGTCCGGATCGTGGAATCGGCGGCGGGCGAGGGCGACTACGACGCCGCGCTGTGGATGGAGCTGTGGGCGCGCGCTCTCCGCGATCCCGACCTGGCCGCTACGCGCGCCGAGCTGGACGCGCGCTGGCGCCACACGATCGCGGCCGTGGTGCGCGACGGACAGGAGCGGGGCGAGTTCGGCCCGGCGGACCCGGACGAGGTGGCGGTGCTGCTCGCGTCGCTCTTGGACGGGCTCGCGGTCCAGATCGCGCTGAAGGACATGGAGGTCACGCCGGACCGCGTTCGCGAGCTGGCGTTGAAACTGGTCGAGCGCGAGCTCGGCTGTGAGCTGCTCGAGGGGGCGAGATGTTGAACGAAAAGATCGATCGCCGGGACCTGCTGCTCGCGGGGGCCGGCCTGGCGCTCGCCGGCTGCGGAGTCGGCAACTCGGGCGGCGGCTCGAAGAAGGAGACCGAGAAGGTCGTGAAGGCGAAGGTCGACGGCGACCTCGTCTACTTCAACTGGTCCGAGTACCTCGACCCGGCGCTGATCAAGAAGTTCGAGAAGCAGTACGGCGTGAAGGTGCGCCAGTCGAACTTCGACTCGATGTCGTCGATGATGGCGAAGCTCCGGTCGGGCAACCGGTACGACGTGATCTTCCCCGACCAGTCGTTCGCACCGAAGCTGATCGCAGCGAACCAGCTTCTGAAGATCGACAAGTCGAAGCTGAAGAACTACGACAACGTCTGGAAGTTCTTCCACGACCCCGCCTACGACCCGGGTGCAGAGCACACCGTTCCGTACGGCCTCTATGCCACCGGGGTCATCTGGAACGAGGACAAGATCAGCGGCATGAAGGGCTCCTGGGCCGACCTGTTCCGGACGGACGCCAAGGGCAAGATCTACATGCTCGACGACTTCCAGGAATGCCTCGGCATGGCGAACCTCCGCCACGGCTTCGACCTGAGCACCGTGGATCCTGACGAGATCGAGCAGTCGAAGCAGATGCTGATCGACCAGAAGCCGCTGCTCCGCGGCTACTCGACCGACGACATCCAGAACATGATCAACGGCAACGCCTGGATCCACCACGGATGGAACGGCGACGTGGTGAACCTCCGCAATCAGGTGAAGAATCCGGAGTCGTACCGGTTCGAGAAGTGCAAGGAGGGGATCCCGGTCGGCTCGGACACGATGGCCATCCCGGCGAACGCCGAGCATCCCGGCACGGCGCTTCTGTTCATCGACTTCATGCTCGATCCCGAGAACGCCTCGCAGAACGTCGCGTACTTCGGCTACCCGATGGCCGTGACCGGCGCCGAGGCAGCGTTCGCGAAGATCGCCAAGGACGACCCGGCCGTGGCCATCACGGTCGACGACGTGAAGAACGGCCAGCAGTTCGCCAACTTGACCGGTAAGGACAAGGCCCTCTGGGACCGCGCCTGGACCGAGGTCAAGGCTGCGTGAGCGAGCAGCGCTTCGCGACGACACTTCTCATCCCGGGCGGCCTGTGGCTGCTGCTCTGCTTCGCCGTGCCGCTCGGGCTGGTACTCGCCGCGTCGTTCGGCTCGACGGACGACCTCGGCAACACGATCTACGGCTGGCACCCGGATAACTACCGGCAGGCGTTCGACCCGCTGTTCGTCCCGGTGCTGCTCCGCTCTGTCGGATACGCGCTCGCCACGGTGGCCCTGTGCCTGTTGATCGGCTACCCGGTCGCCTACTACATCGCTCGGTACGGCGGCCGCTGGAAGCACATGCTGATCGCACTCGTCGTGCTCCCGTTCTTCGTCAACTACCTGGTCCGCACGTACGCGTGGGTGGCGATGCTCGCGGACGAGGGGCTCGTGAACGGCGCGATCACGAACCTCGGCATCAGGGACAGCGGGATCAAGTTCCTGAACACGGACTTCGCCGTGATCGGCGGGCTCGTGTACGGCTATCTCGCGTTCATGATCCTGCCGATCTACGCGGCGATCGACCGCATGGACCAGGCGCTCGTCGAGGCCGGCAAGGACCTGTACGGGACGCCCTGGAACACGTTCCGCCACGTGACCTGGCCGGCAACCTTCCAGGGCGTGCTCGCCGGCGCCGTGCTCGTGTTCCTGCCGGCGGTGGGCGACTTCATCTCGGCGCAGCTGCTCGGCGGTCCCGGCACCTACATGGTCGGGAATCTGATCCAGCAGCAGTTCCTCGGCGCCGACAACTGGCCGTTTGGCGCGGCGCTCACCACACTCCTCATGGCCTTCCTGAGCGTGTGGATGGTGCTGTACCTGCGGTCGGCCGCTCGCGCGTCGCGGGAGACGGCCCTGTGAGCGCCACAACGGCGCCGAAGCCGTTCGACCGGCCCCGCTTCCTGCCCGTGTTCACCGGGCTGTTCTTCGTCTTCATGTTCGCGCCGATCGTCATCGTCGCGCTGTTCTCGTTCAACTCGACGAAGTCGCTGCAGCGGTTCGAGGGCTTCAGCCTCATGTGGTACCAGCGCTTCTTCGAGGACTCGTCCCTGCGCGAGTCGCTGTTCGCGAGCATCGAGATCGCGTTCGTGACGATGGTCGCCGCCACGGCGCTCGGCACGATGCTCGCCTTCGCGCTCGTCCGCGCACGGACCCGGTGGGCCGGGACCGCGAACGTGCTCATGCTGATCCCGCTCGTGACCCCGGAGATCGTGGCGGCCGTCTCGGCGCTCGTGCTGTTCACGCAGGTCGGTCTTCAGCTCTCGCTCGAGACGGTCATGATCGCCCACATCACGTTCTCGATCTCCTACGTGACCGTCGTCGTGCGGGCGCGGCTCGCGGCCCTCAACCCGGAGGTCGAGCAGGCCGCGCTCGACCTCGGCGCCACGCGGTGGGGCACGCTCAGGCTGGTCACGCTGCCGGAGCTGTGGCCCGCGATCGTGGCCGCCGCGCTGCTCACCTTCGCGCTGAGCTTCGACGACTTCGTGCTGTCGTTCTTCACCACGGGCGAGTCGCCTCAGCCGCTGCCCGTGCGGATCTACTCGGCCATCCGCTTCGGCGTCACGCCGACCATCAACGCGATCGGGACGATGATGCTCACGGTGTCGGCCGCGCTGATCGCGCTCGCGATCTTCCTGCCGCGGCTGCTCGGCCGGCGCGAGAGCGGGCTCGGCGTCCTTGTGGGGAGGGAGGGCGCTTGAGCGCGATCCGGTTCGAGGGAGTGACGAAGCGGTTCGGCAATACCGTCGCCGTGAGCGGTCTCGACCTCGAGATCCGGCCGGGCGAGTTCTTCTCGCTGCTCGGGCCGTCCGGATGCGGGAAGACCACGACGCTGCGGATGGTCGCCGGCTTCGAGCAGCCGAGCGAGGGGCGCATCTTCCTCGAGGGCGAGCCCGTGGAGCGCGTGCCGCCGTACCACCGGAACGTGAACACCGTGTTCCAGAGCTACGCGCTCTTCGAGCACCTGAACGTGGAGGACAACGTCGCGTTCGGGCTGAAGCGGCGGAAGGTGGACACGGGCGAGATCCGCAGCCGGGTGGCCGAGGCGCTCGCCCTCGTCGAGCTGGAGGGCCGCGAGAACGCGATGCCGCGCGAGCTGTCCGGCGGGCAGAAGCAGCGAGTGGCGCTCGCGCGGGCGCTCGTGAACCGGCCGGCGGTGCTGCTGCTCGACGAGCCGCTCGGAGCGCTCGACCTCAAGCTGCGCAAGCAGATGCAGGTGGAGCTGAAGGGGATCCAGCGCGAGGTGGGCATCACGTTCCTCTACGTGACGCACGACCAGGAGGAGGCGCTTGCGATGTCCGACCGCATCGCGGTCATGGAGGACGGCGAGGTGCGCCAGTGCGGAACCCCCGAGGAGGTGTACGAGCGCCCGGAGGGGCCGTTCGTGGCCGGTTTCATCGGGATCTCGAACCTCCTGCCGGCGACAGTGGAGAACGGCGGGGTGCGGCTCCCGTCCGGCCAGCGCTTCCCGGCGCCGGTGCCGGGCGAGTGCGCCGATGGATCGGACGTCTACCTGTCGGTCAGGCCCGAGAAGATCTGGCTCGACGAGTCCGAGGACGGCATGGTCTCCGTGGATGGGACGATCGTGGAGCGCGTGTACGTGGGCACCACCACCCAGGTGATCGTGGAGCTGTCACCCGGCGTGCGCCTCGTGGCGCTCGAGCAGAACGCGGCGCGCCAGCGCTCGGACGACCGCTGGGAGATCGGCCAGCGCGTCAGGCTGAACTGGCACCCGGAGCACGCACTCGTGCTCCGCTGAGCCGGCGCCTGAACGACCGGCGGTCCTTCAGCACGCGCCGCGCCGCGTTGTGGCCGCACGCGCCCATCACGCCGCCACCCGGGTGCGTGCCCGCGCCGCACAGGTAGAGGCCCTCCACCGGCGTCGCGTACCGGGCCAGCAGGGGCGACGGCCGCATGAACGCCATCTGGTCGAGGCCCTGCTCGCCCTGGAAGATCGAGCCGCCCTCGAGCCCGAAGACGCGCTCGAGGTCGGGCGGCGCGAGCACCTCGCGGTGGATCAGCGCGTCGCGCACGTTCGGAGCGTGCTGGGCGAGGATGTCGAAGCAGCGGTCCGCGTACGCCTCGCGGGCGCCCTCCGCCCAGCCGTCCTCCGAGTGCGGCCCGTACTGGGTGAACAGCGTCATCACGCATGAGCCGTCGTCCGTCAGCGTCGGATCGACGCTGGTGGGCACCTCGACCTCGAGATACGGCGCCTCGGCCGGCTCGCCGCGCACGGCCGACTGCCAGGCGCGCTCGAGGTAATCGATCGAGGGGCAGATGGCAACACCGGTCCTCAGCAGGTCGTCCGGGAAGGCGGGCGGCTCGGACAGGAGGCAGTTGATCTTCACCGAGCCGCCGCGTGTGCGGTAGCGGCGCATGTCCTCGACCACCTCGTCGGGGAAGTGCTCCGCGCCGGCCAGCTCCAGCACGGTCGCACGCGGGTGTGCGCCCGAGATCACGAGTGGCGCGCTCACCTCCTCGCCGCTCTCGAGCGTCACGCCCGTGGTGCGCCCGTCGCGGACGTCGATGGAGCGGACCGGGACGGCCGTGCGGACGACCGCGCCGTGAGACTCAGCGCTCCGGGCGAGCGCCTGGCTGATGGCGCCCATCCCCCCGCGGACGTGGCCCCACGAGCCGGGCACTCCGTTCAGCTCACCCAGCTCGTGGTGAAGGAGGTTGTATGCGGTGCCGGGCGTGCGCGGGCCGGCCCACACGCCCACCACGCCCGTCGAGGCGATGGCGCCCTTCAGCGCGTCGGTCTCGAACCAGTCGTCGAGCAGGTCGCCCACCGAGATCGTCATCACGCGGAACAGCTCGTGCACGTCGCGGCGCGAGAGCCCGGCCGCGCGTCCCGCCTCGCGCACCAGTCCGAGCAGGTCGCCGGGCCGCCTCGAGCCGAGCGCCGGCGGCGGCCGGAGCAGCAGCGGCCTCAGGAAGCCGGCGGCCCGCTCGAGCACCGCCTCGTAGCGCGGGTACGCCTCGGCGTCGCGCTTCGAGTAGCGGGCCAGCTCCTCCTGCGTGCGCGCGGTGTCCTGGTGGAAGCGGATCGGCTCGCCGTCCGGGCCGAAGGTCGCGTAGCTCGGGTCGAGCGGAATCGGCTCGTAGCCGAAGTCGCGCAGACCCAGCTCGGAGACCACCCTCGGATGCAGCATCGACACCACGTACGAGGCGCGCGACACGCGCTGGCCCGGCCAGAGCTCCTCGGTCACGCACGCGCCGCCGAGCACGTCACGCCGCTCGAGCACGCACACGTGGAGGCCGGCGCGGGCCAGGTAGGCGGCGCAGGTGAGACCGTTGTGGCCGCCGCCGACGATGATGGCGTCGAACGGCCGGCCGCCGTTCACGGTCACACGGCGGCCACCTGCATACGTTCACCCGCCTCCTTCAAGACGGTGCCGAGCGTGCCCGCGATCCTGTCGAACTCCTCCTGCCCCGCCACGAGCGGAGGGGAGATCTGGACGACAGGGTCGCCGCGGTCGTCGGCCCGGCAGAGGAGCCCCTCCTCGAACAGGCGCGGGGAGACGAACCCGCGCAGGAGCTCGTCGCACTCCTCGTCGGTGAAGCTCTCGCGCGTCTCCCTGTCCTTGACGAGCTCGAGCGCGTAGAAGAACCCGGCGCCGCGCAGGTCGCCCACGATCGGCAGCTCCAGCAGCTGCTCGAGCGCGGCCCTGAAGTCGCCCTCGGTCTCCCGCACGTGCTCCACGATTCGATCCCGGCGCATGATCTCGATGTTCTTCAGCGCGACCGCGGCCTGCACAGGGTGTCCGCCGAACGTCATGCCGTGCGTGTACATGCGGCCGCCGGAGAGAAACGGCTCCATCACGCGCTCGCTCGCGACGAGCGCGCCGATCGCGGCGTACGCCGACGACAGGCCCTTGGCGCTCGTGATCAGGTCGGGCGTGACGGCGAAGCGCTCGGCCGCGAACCAGTGCCCCAGCCGCCCGAAGCCGGTGATCACCTCGTCGAAGCAGAGGAGGATGCCGTGCCGGTCGCACAGCTCGCGCACCCCCTCGAGGTAGCCGGCCGGCGGCATGAACGAGCCGCCGGCGTTCTGCACGGGCTCGACGATCACCATCGCCACGGTGTCGGGCCCGGCCTGGACGATCGTGGCCTCCAGCTCGTCGAGCAGCAGCTCGGTGAAGCGGTCCTCGCTCTCGTCGGGCGGGCGGTGGTAGCGGTTCGTGTTCGACACGTGCAGCACGTCGGGCACGAGCGGCTCGAACGGCGCGCGCAGCTCCGTGCAGCCGTTGATCGAGAGCGCGCCCATGGTGGTGCCGTGGTACGCCACCCGGCGGGCGATCGCCTTCCAGCGGCGCTCTCCGCGCGCGGTGTGGAACTGGCGGGCGAGCTTCCAGGCGGCCTCGACCGCCTCCGATCCGCCTGAGACGAAGAACACGCGGTTGAGGTCGCCC
>DASUYU010000008.1:0-3872 GCA_036377235.1 Thermoleophilaceae bacterium | reverse complement strand
GGAGATCGAGGCGGCCATCAAGGACGTGCGCGACAACCTCGAGTCCGACGACGTGGAGCTGCTGAAGCAGAAGACGGACGCGCTGCAGGGCGCCTTCCACAAGGTGTCCGAGCAGATGTACGCGGCCGCGCAGCAGCAGGCCGCGGCCGCCGGCAACGGCGCCTCCGCCGAGGGCGAGGGCGCGCCGGCCGACTCCGACGAGGAGGAGGTCGTCGACGCCGAGGTCGTGGACGGCGAGGAGCGTTCGTAGCCGATGGCGTTCGAGACCGAGAAGGACCTCACCCCGGAGGAGGAGCCCGTCACGTCACGCGACGAGGGGGGCGAGCCCTCCGGGGAAGAGGACCCGGCCAACGAGGAAGAGCGGATCGTCGAGCCCGAGTCCGACCCCGAGCCCGAGCCCGAGAACTATCTCGAGCTCGCTCAGCGGATTCAGGCCGACTTCGAGAACTACCGGAAGCGTGCGGCCAAGGAGGCCGCTGCGGCGGGAGAGCGGGCGAGAAGCGGTCTGGTCCGCGAGCTTCTGCCCATCGTCGACAACCTCGAAAGGGCACTCGCCTCCGCAGAGGAGGGGGAGCAGCACCTGGCCGAGGGTGTGCGTCTGGTTCATTCGGAGCTCATCGCCGTGCTTGAGCGAAATGGCGTTGAGCAGTTCGATCCCGTCGGTGAGAAGTTCGATCCGACGGAGCACGACGCACTCTCGATGAGGGATGAAGGTGAGTCGGGTCTGGTGGTGGACGTCGTCGAGAAGGGCTACCGCTCCAACGGCACGATCCTTCGTCCGGCGCGAGTGGTGGTCTCAGGCTGACGATGGCCGCGGTGAAGGACCCCTACAAGACGCTGGGCGTCGACAAGAAGGCCTCCGACGACGAGATCAAGAAGGCCTACCGGAAGCTCGCGCGCAAGTACCACCCGGACAAGAACCCCGGCAACAAGGACGCCGAGGAGCGGTTCAAGGAGGTCCAGGGCGCGTACGCGGTGCTCTCCGACCCCGAGAAGCGCAAGCAGTACGACTCCGGGGGCGGCATCTTCGGCGGCTTCCCGGGCGGCGGCTTCGGGACGGGCGGCGCTCCTGGCGGCGGCTTCGGCGGCTTCGGCGACATCCTGTCCGACCTCTTCGGAGGCGGGGCAGGGGGCGGCCGTGGGCCGAGACCGGAGCGTGGCCGGGATCTCGAGACCGACGTGCACGTGTCCTTCGATCAGGCGATGGAGGGCGGCCAGGTCTCGGTGACCGTGCCGCTCGCGGCTCCGTGCCCCACCTGTCACGGCACCGGAGCAAAGCCCGGCACGCAGCCAACGGTCTGCAGCCGGTGCCACGGAAGAGGGGTCGAGGCGGAATCTCAGGGACTCTTCTCGATCTCACAGCCCTGCCGCCAGTGCGGCGGCACCGGCACCGAGATCAAGGACCCGTGCCCGACCTGCCACGGATCCGGCCAGACCCGGCAGGTGAAGAAGTACGCCGTGAACATCCCCGCGGGCGTCAAGGACGGGTCGCGGGTGAGATTGAGGGAGAAGGGTGAGGTCGGCCCCAGGGGCGGCCCGCCCGGTGACATCTACGTGGTGACTCGCGTTGCCGAGTCGCCGATCTTCAAGCGCAAGGGCGACAACCTCGAGGTGGACGTGCCGATCACGATCCCCGAGGCGATTCGCGGCGCGACCATCGAGGTGCCGACGCTGACCGGCTCGAAGCGCATCCGCGTTCCCCCGGGCACGCAGCACGGCACGGTGCAGCGCCTCCGCGGCGAGGGCCCGCCGAAGCTGGGCGGCCGTGGCCGCGGCGACATGCGGTACCGGCTCCAGATCGACGTGCCCAGCTCGCTCTCCAAGGAGCAGGCGGAGGTCGTGGAGGAGCTCGCGACCGTCATCAACGGCAACCCGCGCGAGAGCCTGCTCTCGCACAGGAGGTGAGCCGGCGGATGGCCGACAGCCCCGACCATGACCGCGGCGTCTACATGATCTCGGTGGCCGCCGAGCTGGCCGGCATGCATCCGCAGACCCTTCGGATCTACGAGACGCGCGGGCTGATCACGCCGAAGCGCTCGCCCAAGAACACGCGCCTGTACTCGCAGCAGGACGTGGACCGGCTGCGCCGGATCCAGGAGCTCACCGGCGAGCTCGGCATGAACCTCGCCGGCGTGGAGCGCGTCTTCGAGCTCGAGGAGGAGATCGAGAGGATGCGCCGCCGGATGCGCAACCTCGAGCGCCACGCGCAGCGCGTGCAGGCGGAGCTGGAGAAGGAGCTCGAGCGCGTGCGCCGCTCCTTCAAGTTCGAGCTCGTGCCCTACGAGCCGCCCTCGCAGGCGCTGATGCCGCGCGAGGGCGTGCGCGGCGTGCGGATCCCCGTGCGCCGGCCGCCGGCTCCCTAGCCGCCGGCGATCTTCACCTTCAGCAGCAGTGCGGCGGCTGCGTGGTCGTCGGCCCGGTGTGAGTACCAGCCGGCAACGGCGCGCTTCCACAGGAAGGCGGTGCGGGCGCCCGCGAGGAGCGCTCGTGCGCGGTCGAGCCGGGCGCCGATGCCGCCGCGCTGCGCGGCTTGCACGTTCGCGATCGCCGCGCGCACCTTCTCTCGCATCGCCCGCGCCTCGTCCGCGCAGATCGCTGCCTTCCCCTGCTCCACGCGCTGCTCTTGCTCCTGATCGCGCTGCTCCGCGCGCCAGGCCATCAGCTGGTCCCAATCGGTCACCACCCGCCGCACGGCGGCGAATGCGGGCCGGCGCTCCATCGGGTAGTCGCCGCCCGGCGTCTCGTCGATGTGCTCGAGCCCCTCGGTCGCGTACTTGCCGTCGAGGCTGCCGTCGTGCAGCGTCACGAACACCTCCGGCGCGCCGAGTTCCCCGAGGCCGACGAGCGCCTGTGTCAGGTACGCGGCCTGCGAGGCGTCGCCTCCGCTGTAGGTGGGATCCGACTGGTACGCGGGATCCGCCGGGTAGCCGAGCTCGGTCACCCACAGCGGGCCGCTGAAGCCGGCTCGGGCCACCAGAGCCTTGAACTCTCCGTAGCGGCGCAGGACCGCATCGAGCGGGCCGCGCATGTGGATGTTCGCGATGTCGAACTTGTGGAGTGCGTCGGCGCCGGGGGTGTCGAAGACGCGCTGGAGCCAACCGGGCTCGTGCGGTTTCATCAGGCCGCCCAGCACGATCTGGTCGCCGGGAGCCTTCGCCTTGATCGCGTCGTGCGCGGCGCTGAGCATGCGCGCGTATTCCTCCGCGGTGCCGCCCCAGGCCCAGTCGCCGTCGGGCTCATTGAGGATCTCCCAGTGGGTGATCGCGTCGCCGGCATGCTCGGCGACCTCGCCGCTCCTGAGCCCGAACTCGTCGGCGTTCGTGTAGTCGTGGGGCACGATCAGGATCGCGAGCACGCGCAGGTGGTGCTGCTTCGACAGCTCCATGACCTCGTCGAGCGCGGACCAGTCGGGGTCGTCGCCCGGCGCCTTGAAGATCCCGCTCAGCTCCACGTCCACGCGGATGTACTCGGCGCCGAGATCCGCCGCCTCGCCGAAGATCCGCTCCTGCTCGGCCTTTGGCGTGCAGCACGTGTGCACCATGGCGTGGGCCGATATGGGCGCGCTTGCGTGCGCCGGGGCGGCCATAGCGAGGGCGGCCGCCGTGACGGCGAGGAGCAAATTAACGCGAACTACTCGCACGAGGGGTGCTCCACGGTGTACAAGAGGCCGCGTGACCCAGAATGGGGACGTTGCCGTGCGTCTCGACGGAGCCCGGAAGACGTACGGGGATGTCGTCGCGGTCGACCGGGTGGACCTGGACATCCGGGAGGACGAGTTCTTCACGCTGCTTGGCCCGTCTGGCTCGGGGAAGACCACGTGCCTGCGCATGATCGCGGGCTTCGAGCGGCCTGACGAAGGAAGGGTAGAGCTG
>DASUYU010000007.1:0-3583 GCA_036377235.1 Thermoleophilaceae bacterium | reverse complement strand
CTCGACTGCCTTATAGGCGGCGATCCCGCCGCTTACGCCGACGAGGATCCGGGCCAAGTACGCCTCCTAGCGGTAGCGGTACTTGATCTTCCCGGCGGCGATCTCCTCGAGGGAGATCTTGAGGTAGTTCTTCGAGCCGGTCTCCACCATCGGAGGCGGATACTCGTCGAAGGTCCCCTCGCCGAGGTTGTGGTAGTACGAGTTGATCTGCCGGGCGCGCTTGGCTGAGACCAAGACGACGGCGTAGTGGGAGTCAACGCGCTCGAGCAGCTTGTCCAGACGTGGCTTGATCACGGGGGACACATGGTAGCGGCGAGGTTCGCGAGCGCCTCCACCGCACGCTCGAGGTCGTCGTTCACGATGTGGTGGTCGAACTCGTCTCGCGCCGCGATCTCCTCGCGCGCGGCCGCCAGCCGGCGCTCGATCTGCTCGGGGGAATCCGAGCCCCGCTGCATCAGGCGTTCGGCCAGCGCCTCGAACGAGGGCGGCTCGATGAAGATCCGCGTGGCGTTGGGCAGCCGCTCGTGAACCTGGCGCGCGCCCTGGACGTCGATCTCGAGCACGATCCCGCGGGCCGGCCGCTCGAGCTCGCTCCAGAGCGTCCCGTAGCTGTTCCCCGCGTAGATCGCGTGCTCGAGGAACTCGCCGGCCGCGACGCGGCGATCGAAGTCGGCCTGGCTGAGGAAGTGGTAGTCCACCCCGTTCACCTCGCCCGGACGGGGCTCCCGGGTGGTCGCGGAAACCGCCAGCTCGAGACCCGGAACCCGCTCCAGGAGCCGTTTTATGAGCGTTCCCTTGCCGACGCCCGACGGCCCCGTGATGACGACGATCGGGGCTATCGGCGCAGGTACGAGACGAGCTCGTTGCGCTGCCGCTCGGACAGCCCGCCGATGGTCTTGCTCGGCGAGATGCGGCAGTGAGTGAGGATTCGATTCACCTTCACGCGGCCGTACTTCGGCACCGCCAAGAGCAGGTCGAAGACCTTCGCGGTCAGCACGTATTCAGGTGGATTGAGGAGGAGGCCGTGGATCTGGGCCCGCCCCGCCTTGAGGTCCCTTTTCAGCTTCGCTCTGCGGGTTCTGATCTCATTCGCGCGCTGGAGGGCGTCCATTCGCTGGGTCAGAGAGCGCTCTGGAGCGAGGCCCGCCGGGTGGGATTTGGCGGGCGACTGGGATGCGGCCGGCATGGGCGGCGATAGTACACGCTGATCCGCTGGCGTCGAGGGGGAAAGCGCAAAAAATGCGCGAATTCACCTTGACCTCGACCTTAGCTTGAGGGCGGTTCGGGGTCCTTGAGCGTTTTTCCGGTGGTTTGCAGGGGTTTTAATTGAGCAAATTGGACCGATCGGCCGAACGGACGAGAAAGTTCCCGCAATCTGCGGAGAAACGACCGCCCGCTGTCCCCCAAACGGGCTCACACGACTGTCGAGGCTGGGGCGGGCTGCGTCCCCGGTAGGGCAAGTGCCTCGAGCTCGGCGGCGATCCGGCGGCCGGCGGCGGGGTCGCGGAAGCTTTCGGTCCCGATGGCGATGACGGTGGCGCCCGCGGCGAGGAAATCGGCCGCCTGACGGCCGGTCGAGATGCCGCCCATGCCGATAACGGGGATCTCGACGCTGGCCGAGACGCTCGCCACCTGCTCGAGGGCGATCGCGCGGATCGCCGGGCCGGAGACACCGCCGGTGCGGCCGCCGAGCCACGGCTCGCCGGTCTTCGGGTGGAGCGCCATGCCCTTGAGGGTGTTCACGAGCGAGACGGCGTCGGCGCCGGCGTCCGCGGCGGCCCGGGCCACGGCCGCGGGATCGGCCGCGTTCGGCGTGAGCTTCACGATCACCGGCTTCTCGCTCTCCGGGCGGACCCGCTCCACGGCCGCGGCCGTCTCGTCCGGATCGGCCCCCATGACGAGCCCGGTCTCGACGTTCGGGCAGGACACGTTCAGCTCGACCATGGCGACCTCGTTCCGCGCCCCGACCGCCGCCACCAGCCGGGCAAGCTCGTCGCGGCTGAAGCCCATGACGGAGACGACGAGCGGCACGGGGAGCTCTGCCAACTGAGGTAGATCCGACTCGAGGAAGCCGTCCAGCCCCTTGTTGGGGAGCCCGATCGAGTTGATCAGGCCCGCCGGCGTCTCCCACAGCCGCGGCGGCGGGTTGCCCTGCCGCGGTTCGAGCGTGATCGTCTTGGAGACGAAGGCGTCGAAGGGGAACCGCTCGACGAGTGCGTCGCCGAAAGCGCGCCGCGCCGCGATGGCGTCGAAGGTGCCCGACCCGTTGAGCACTGGCCCGCGCAGCCGGACCCCGCAGAGCTCGATGGAGCGGTCCTCGCTCAGTGCCCGGCCCCCGCGACCATCGCCGTCTCGAGCTCCTCGGCGTCCATAACCGGGCCATCCACGCAGAGGCGCACGTAACCGTTACGGGTCGGCACGACGCAGCCAAAGCAGGCACCAAATCCGCACGCCATGCCCGACTCCATCGCGAGCTGGGCGGGAACATCGCGTTCGGCGCACAGCGCCCGGACCGCCTCGAGCATCGCGGGGGGCCCGCACGCGTACACCGTCGCATTCGCGTCACCGTCCAGCTCCGCTGCGAGCAGCTCCGTGACGAACGCCCGCCGCCCGACCGAGCCGTCGTCGGTGACCACCCGCGGCCGGCCGGCGAAGAGCGCGGCCGCCTGGGCATGGGCCGCGGTGCGGAAGCCGAGCAGGACGCCTGGGGGCGCCGCCTCGCGGCCGCTCCGGGAGCGGGCCTGGCCGATGCCGAGCAGCTCCTCCTGCCAGCACAGGAGCGGGGCCGCTCCGATTCCGCCTCCCACGAGCAGCGGGCGGGTGCCGTCGGCCGGGGGGCGGAAGCCGATCCCGAGCGGGCCCACCAGGGCGAGCCCCTCGTCGGGCGTCATCTCGGAGAGGCGCTCGGTGCCGGGGCCGACCGCCTCGAGCAGGAAGTCGAGCGCCACGCCGTCGTCCTCCGCGCGCGCACGCGCGTACGAGAAGGCACGCGGCAGGTAGGGCCGCTCGTCGCCGCCACCTCCCCACCGCGCGGCGGCGGCCAGCATGTAGAACTGGCCCGGCCGCGGATCGCGCGGACCCCAGGGATCCAGCGCCGTGATCAGGTCATACGCGCCGAGCCGCTCGATGCCCGACACGGTCGCCATGCGCCGCTCGGGCGGTGCAAGCGTGCGCGGCTCGCTCAAGCGCCGCGCTCCGCCTCCGTGGACGAGGCGCCGTCCGCCACGCCCCCGGGGACAGGTCTTGACCTGTCCCCTTCGACCTCGGTTATCGCGGATTCCGAGAGCCGCCCGTGCAGCTCCTGCAGCGACACCACCGAGGTCTCCCCCGCGCGGCCCGCGCGGATCGCTCGCTGGGCGGCGCTCGCGCCGGACATCGTCGTGATGCAGGGGATGCCGCGTCCAATGGCGGCGCGGCGGATCTCGTAGCCGTCCGCGCGGGCGCCGGAGCCGGTGGGGGTATTGATCACCAGGTCGACCTCGCCTGCGTCGATCCGCTCGACCACGTTCGGCGAGCCCTCCGAGAGCTTCAGGATCCGCTCCACCGGCACGCCCATCCGCCGGATCGCCGTCGCGGTCCCGCC
>DASUYU010000006.1:0-7438 GCA_036377235.1 Thermoleophilaceae bacterium | reverse complement strand
TCGGCCGCCGCCACCGAGATCTGGTCGAACTCCCCCTCGCGGTCAGTGATCCGCTGCGCCTCGGGCAGCAGCACCTGGGCGATGCCGGCGCCGCCGAAGCTCGTATCGCCCAGCTTCGTGAAGCCGACGATGCGGTAAGTCCTGGCCTCGTGCACTCCGGCGAGCCGGAGCTGCCCGCCGATCTTCAGGTGGCCGGTGTCGGCCGTCTGCGTGTCGATCGAGACCTCGGAGTCCGACCGCGGCTTGCGGCCCTCCACGTAGTCAAGCGTCTCGAACCGCGGCGGGTTCAGCGACGCGATGAAGTTCGGCGCGAAGCTGTGCCCGATCGGGTCGCCCTTCGCGTCCACGAAGCGTCCCGACGCAAAGATGGAGCCGGCCGCGGCCTCCACGCCGTTCACCTTCTGCACTCGATCGAGCAGGTTCGCGGGGAAGCCGGGCGGCGTGGCGTCCTGGGTCTGCACGTCCTGGCGCGCGGTGATCGCGACGTCCGTGCCCTTCAGCGATTCGCTGAAGATCTCGCCGAACGACTTGTTGATCGTGTCGGTGAGGACGTACGTGCCGGCAACGAGCGCGACCCCGAGGAAGATCGCGAGCCAGGTGGTGAAGGCGCGCATCTTGCGCGCGCCGATCCCGCGCAGGGCGACCTTCGTCACGCCACGTCCTTCATCAGCTCGATCACCTCGTCCGCGCTGCCGGCCTCGCCGTCGTGCACGACCTGGCCGTCACGCAGCACCACGAGCCGGTCCGCGTACGACGCCGCCTCCGGGTCGTGCGTGACCATCACGACCGTCTGCCCGAACTCGTCCACGGCGGTGCGGAGCAGGCCCAGCACCTCCTCGCTCGAGTGCGAGTCCAGGTTGCCGGTGGGCTCGTCGGCGAACACCACGGCAGGGCGCGACACGAGCGCGCGCGCCACCGCCACGCGCTGCTGCTGGCCGCCCGACAGCTCGGCGGGCCGGTGCGTGAGCCGGTCGCCGAGGTCCACCGTGTCGATCAGCCGCCTGAACCACTCCTCGTCGGGTTTCCGGCCCGCGATCGAGAGCGGCAGCATCACGTTCTCCTCGGCCGTCAGGACCGGGATCAGGTTGAAGAACTGGAAGACGAAGCCGAGCTTGTCGCGGCGGAGGCGGGTGAGCGCCGCGTCGTCCAGGCCGGTGATCTCCTCGCCGTCGAGGGTCACCGTGCCCGAGGTGGGCCGGTCCAGGCCGGCGAGGATGTGCATCAGCGTCGACTTGCCGGAGCCGGACGGCCCCATGATCGCGCTGAAGTTGCCCCGCTCGAACCCGACGGTTACTCCGGCGAGCGCGTCAACCGCGGCGTCGCCCTCTCCATAGCGGCGGTGCACGTCCGCACCGGACACGATCGAATCCATGCCCCCCAGGGTGGCAGTCGCGCCGGTTGTGCACAGTACGGATAACCCGCCATAGTCATCGCCATGGATCCGAGCGAGATGTGGGACGCCGGCAACTTCGCGGCGGTGGCGGAAAAGATCCTCGACGTCGGCGAAGTGGTCGTGGCGGCCGCCGGCGTGGAGCCCGGCATGGACGTGCTCGACGTGGCCTGCGGCACCGGCAACGCGACGCTCCCGGCGGCGAAGGCCGGCGCGCGGGTCACCGGCCTCGACTTCGCCCCCGGCCTGCTCGAGATCGCCCGCGAGCGGGCGGCCGACGCGATGGTGGAGATCGACTTCGTGGAGGGCGACGCGCAGGCGCTGCCGTTCGAGGACGGGAGCTTCGACCGCGTCGTCTCGACCTTCGGCCACATGTTCGCGCCGGACCACCGGCGCACGGCCGACGGGATGAAGCGCGTGCTGAGGCCCGGCGGCGCGATCGCCGTGGCGTGCTGGGCGCCGGATGGCTCGATCGCGCGGATGGCCCGCGTGACGGCGGACCTCCTGCCGGCTCCGCCCGGCGACCCGCCCGGCCTGTGGGGGTCAGAGGACCACGTGCGCGAGATGTGGGGGGATGATGTCGAGTTCGAGCGCCACGAGGTCGTGTGGACGGACGACAGCGTGGAGTCATATGCCCGGTTCATGCTGGAGAGCTTCGGGCCCCTGCTCAACGCGCGGGAGGTCCTGGGGGAGCGCGAGGGCGAGCTCGACCGGGCCTTTCGGGAGTTCCTCGACAGCGAGAACGAGGCGGACGACGGCACCCTTCGGTTCCGGGGCGAGTATGTGCTGTCGGTCGTCCGGACCTAGCTAGATCGCCGCGCGCTCGAGTACCTCGATCTCCTCGATCGCCCGGCCCGCGCCGAGCACCACGCAGGTGAGCGGGTCGTCGGCGAGCCGGACCGGCACGCCGGTCTCGGCCTCGAGCCGCTCGCGGAACCCGCGCATGAGCCCGCCGCCCCCGGCGAGCAGGATGCCGTTGCGGGTGAGGTCGGCCGCCAGCTCGGGCGGCGTGTTCTCGAGCGCGTCCCGGACCGAGTCGAGGATCTCTACCGCCAGGGGCTCGAGCGCGTCGCGCAGCTCGGCGCTCGAGATCGCCGACTCCCGCGGCAGGCCGCTCACCGGGTCGCGGCCTCGCACCTCGGTGGACAGCTCAGCCTCGTCGGGCCGCACGCCGCCGATCTCGCGCTTCACCGACTCTGCCGTGGTCTCGCCGACGGCCAGCCGGTGGTGGCGCCGGATCCAGCCGGCCACGGCGTCGTCGAAGTCGTAGCCGCCCACGCGCAGCGAGCGCGACACCACAATCCCGCCGAGCGAGATCACCGCCACCTCGCTCGTGCCGCCGCCCACGTCCACCACCACGTTCGCCATCGGCTCCTCGATCGGCAGCTCGGCGCCGATCGCGGCGGCCATCGGCTCCTCGATGAGCTGCACGGAGCGGGCGCCGGCGCCCAGGCAGGCCTCCACGAGCGCGCGCCGCTCCACGTCCGTGATGCCGGACGGAGCGCACATCACGAGCCGCGGGTGCGCGAAGCGGCTGCGGTGCACGCGGCCGATGAAGTGCCGGAGCATCGCCTCGGTCGTCTCGAAGTCGGTAATCACGCCGTGACGCAGCGGGCGCACGGCCGAGATCGACGCCGGCGTGCGGCCGATCATGCGCTGTGCCTCGTGCCCGACCGCGTGCACCTCGTCGGTGCGCGTGTCCATGGCCACGACGGACGGCTCGGAGACCTGGATGCCCTCGCCGCGCACGTACAGAAGCGTGTTGGCGGTGCCGAGGTCGATCGCCATGTCGCGCCCGCCGATGCGCACGCGCCGCCTGCGCCGGACGACGCCGCGGTGCGATACCGGTCCGCCGCTCACGCGCGCAGGAAGGCGAGCACCGCCAGGACGCGGCGATGATCCTCGGGGGCCGGGGCGAGGTCGAGCTTGCCGAAGATGCTGGTCACGTGCTTCTCGACAGCGCGCTCCGTGACCGTCATGTGCTCGGCGATGGCGTTGTTCGAGCGGCCCTCGGCCATCAGCTCGAGCACCTCGCGCTCGCGCGGCGTGAGCTCGTCGAGCGGGTCGTCCCGGCGGGCGCGGCCCACGAGCTGCGACACGACCTCGGGGTCGAGCGCCGAGCCGCCGTCGGCCACGCGCCTCACCGAGTCCACGAACCGGTCCACGTCGGCCACGCGGTCCTTCAGCAGATAGCCGACGCCGCCGGCCGACTCCCCGACCAGGTCGAGGGCGTAGCCCTCCTCCACGTACTGGGACAGGACCAGGACGCCCGTGTCGGGCAGCTCCGCCCGGATCTCGAGCGCGGCCCGCAGGCCGTCGTCTGTGTTCGTGGGGGGCATGCGAATGTCGACCACCGCGACGTCCGGCTTGTGCGCCCTCACCTTACGGATCAAATCGTCGGCGTCGCCGGCCTGGCCGACCACCTCGAAGCCGTTCTCCTCGAGCAGCCGAACGACGCCCTCCCGAAGGAGGACCGAATCGTCAGCGACGACTACGCGCATGGAATCTGAGCCCTCAGCGTTGTTCCCCGACCCTGTTCAGAGTCGATGTCGAGCCTACCCTCGAGCACGGCCAGCCGGTCGGCGAGCCCCCTGAGCCCGGTCCCGATCTCCGGATCGGCACCGCCGACTCCGTCGTCGGCAACCTCCACCACGACGCGTCCGTTCTCGCGCGCGATCCCCACCGTCGCATGCGTCGCGTTCGCGTACTTGGCCACATTGGTGAGGCCCTCTGCGACCACGAAGTACGCCGCCAGCTCCACCGCCTCGGGCAGCCGCCCGGCGGGCAGCTCGGCCAGCTCGACCGGCACCGGAGCGCGGCTCGCGAGCGTCTCGAGCGCCGTGGCGAGCCCGCGATCCGTGAGCACCGCGGGGTGGATTCCGCGCGCGAGCTCCCGCAGCTCGGCGAGCGCCGAGTCCAGCTCCTGCCCCGCGGTCTCCAGCAGCTGGTCGGCCGCGAGCGGGTCCTCGTTCAGCTTCGCGCGCGCGATCCGGATGTTGAGCGCCATCGACACCAGCCGCTGCTGGGCGCCGTCGTGCAGGTCGCGCTCCAGCCGCCGCCGCTCCTCGAGGCCGATTCGGAGCATGCGCTCCCGCGAGCGGCGCAGCTCGTCCACCTTCGCGCGGAGCTCCGCCTCGAGCCGCTCGTTCATGAGCGCGAGCGACGCGGCGGCACCCACCGCTTCGACGTGCGGCTTGGCCTCCGGAAGGGCGTCGTAGATGATCGCCGCCACGCATTCGCCCTCGCGCGCGACCAGGTGGATCGCCCGGCTGGGATCCTCGGTCGGCAGCTCGAAGTCGCGCCCGCGGAAGTCCACGTAGCCCTGCCGCTCCGGCAGCCAGTACACGAGCTCGAGCGAGGAGTCCTCGAGCGCCTCCGCGAGCGCGTCGCGCAGGTGGCCCGCGCGCGGCGTCTCGCTCAGGCGCCTCATGAGGCGGGTCACGGCGCCGCCCTCGAGGAGGCGCGCACGCACCAGCGAGCCGAGGAACAGGTACGGCACGAGCGCGAACGGGACCAGCGAGATGACGAACGCGACGTCGGCCGCCTTGCTGTTCGAGTTGGCTGACTGCAGCACGAGGTTCCCGATCAGGGCGATCATCAGTGCCACGCCCGCCGCGTACATCGGGGTGTAGAGGCGGCGCTCGGCGCGCGTGGCCACGCGCCAGCGGCGGATGAGACTGCGGAGCACGAGCACGATCAGAACGACGCCGATGAGGTTGATCACGATGCTGGCGACGTCCACCACCGTCTGGCTGTGCTGGATCAGGAAGACGTTGTCCGGGCAGTTCTCGCACTGAGTCGACGGGTCGAAGAAGAGATAGAGCGGCAGGACCCCGAGCGTGACGAGCAGGTACGCGGCGATGACGATGCGCCGGTCGCCCTGGGACAGGCGCCCGTGGGGGGCCGCGAGCAGCGTGTGCATGGTCGTGACGATGTAGACGGAGCTGAGGAACGCCCCCACGGTGAAGACGGCGGGGATGTTCGACGAGCTCAGGCCGGCGATCAGGAAGGCGAAGCCGGTCAGGGCCATGAGCGAGCCGAGGCTGTTGTCCGGCCGCCGCGCCCAGGCGAAGAGGCCGGTGCCGATGAACCCCCAGCCGATCGTGAGCCCGAGCACGGCGACGGCGCCGCGCAGGTCCGTGTGATCGCTCGTCAGCACGACAGCGACGACGATCACGCCGAGGGCGAAGCCCGCCCCGGCGAGGCCCCAGAGGGCCCGCTTGAGCGATGTCAGAGGAGTGCCTCCAGCGCGGCGCCGGAGAGCTCAGCCTTTGGAATGAAACCGCGCACATCGCAACGGTCTCGCACGGGGCCGAGGTCCGCAAGGTCTCTGCTGGAGGTCAGGACGATCGCCGGAGCCGATCCGTTCGCCGTGAGGCGGCTGGCGACCTCGATTCCGTCGATGTCCGGGAGCTGCACGTCGAGGAGGACCACGTCGGGACGCAGCTCCGCGACCGCGCGGAGCGCGGACAGGCCGTCCTCGGCCTCGCCGATCACCGAGTAGCCCTCGGCCTCGAGCAGCATGCGAGCGCTCGCCCGGAAGGACGGGTGATCGTCGACGATGAGAACGGTCCTGGTCATTGCAAGCGCAATTGTGATGAGGAAGCGCCCAACCGCCAATACGGGTAGCCGCACTCCTCGCTACCTATGATCTCCGGTCGCATGGAGCTCCGCGGCCCTCCCCCGCCGAGACGTGGCGGGCTGATCACCCTGCTCCGCTTCATGCGCCGTAACGGGATGCTGAATCTCAAGTACGGCCGGCTCATGGTGCGACTGGGCATCTTGAAGCTCCGCCTGCGCTCCCGGCTGAGGCTGGACGGGCCGGCGTTCGTCGGCCCCGGGTGCAGCCTCGAGGTGGGGCCGAGGGCCACGCTCGAGCTGGGCCGCTGGTCGTGGGTGGGGCACGGATGCAAGATCCGCAGCCACGAGGGCACGGTCTCGATCGGGGCGAAGACCGTGATGGGGCAGGAGTGCACGATCTCGTCGTACCAGCACGTGTCGATCGGGCGCGAGTGCGTGATCGCGGACCGGGTGATGCTGATCGACTTCGACCACGGGATGGTGGAGGTGGACCGGCCGATCCGGCTGCAGGGCATCTACAAGCGCGACGTGCGCGTGGGGAACAACGTGTGGATCGGCTACGGCGCGTGCATCCTGCGGGGAGTGACGATCGGCGACAACGCCGTGATCGGCACGAGCGCAGTGGTCACGCGCGACGTGCCGGCGAACGCCGTGGTGGCAGGAGTGCCCGCGCGGCTCCTGCGAATGAGAGAGGAACCCGCCCGCATGCGCTTCGGGTAGTACGGCAAGCAGCGGGCGGTGCCCGGTGCGCAGCGGTGCGGTTCCCCGCACCCCCGGACGCCGGGCTGCCCCATGGGAGCGAGGGCCGCAAAAGCGGAAGCTGGCGGTCATGAGCAATCGCACCCACACCCACCGCAGCAATTCCTCTTCCAACCACAACGTCGCGGCGCGTGTAGGCCGCTGGAGCGTCCAGCACCGCCGCAAGGCCATCCTCGGATGGCTCGCTTTTGTCGTCGCAGCGCTCGTCATCGGCTTCAACGTCGTCCCGCAGAAGGAGATCGCTCAGAACACCGGCATGCCGGGCGAGTCCGGCAAGGCCGGCGACGTTCTGAACGACGCCTTCCCCAAGAAGTCGGGCGAGTCGGTACTGATCCAGTCGGGGACGCTCAAGGCGTCCGATCCGCAGTTCAAGGCCGCGGTCTCCGACGTGAGCCAGCGGCTCCACCGGGTCGAGGGCGTCATCGACATCGACAGCCCCCTTGACAAGGGCGGCCAGGTCTCGAAGGACGGCCACTCGGCGCTCGTGCAGTTCAACCTCAAGGGCGACGAGCTGGCCGCCAAGAAGACGGTCGTGAACTCACTCGCCGCCGTCAGCGGAGCCGCCAGGGCGCATCCGGAGCTCCGCATCGACGAGGCCGGTGACGCCAGCCTCGCCAAGGCGGAGAAGGACCAGAGCAACGAGCAGGCCGGAAGGTCCCTGATGTTGACCCTCGGCCTGACCCTGCTGATCCTGATGTTCACGTTCGG
>DASUYU010000005.1:0-5055 GCA_036377235.1 Thermoleophilaceae bacterium | reverse complement strand
GTGACCACGGTGCCGACGGCGAACGCGGTGAACACGGCCGTGACCTGCACGAGCGTGAGGTCGAACGCGTCCTGGATGGCCGGCGAGACCGCCGGCAGCCCGCCCTGCACCGCCGCCAGCGAGGCGGTCGCCAGCGAGCCCACGCCCAGGACCACCCAGCGATAGCTGGACGGCTTGGTCGAAGGGGTCACCCCTTCGAATCTAGACGGGCGTTACCGGATTCCGCTTCTCGGGCCAGCTGCGGTCGCGCGACGCGTACGTGGCGAAGCGCTTCACAAGCTCCCTGCGCAGGTCGCCCGGCTGGACGACCGCGTCGATCACGAGCTCCGAGGCGAGATGCAGGATGTCGATCTCCTCGCTGTACTCGGCGCGCAGCTCCTCGGTGCGCCGCGCGCGCTCCTCGTCGTCCTCTATCGCCTGGAGCTGGTTGTAGAAGACGGCGTTGATGGCGGCCTGCGGCCCCATCACCGCGATCTTCGCGTTCGGCAGGGCTATGCAGGCGTCCGGGTCGAACGCCGGCCCGGCCATCGCGTACAGCCCGGCGCCGTACGCCTTCCGCACGATCACCGACAGCTTCGGCACGGTCGCCTCGGACACCGCCGAGATCATCTTCGCGCCCGCGCGGATGATCCCCTGGCGCTCGACCTGCGTGCCGATCATGAAGCCGGGCACGTCGGCGAGGAAGAGCAGCGGCACGTTGAAGGCGTTGCACGTCCAGATGAAGCGGGCGGCCTTGTCGGACGAGTCCACGAACAGCACGCCGCCGCGCTGCTTCGGCTGGTTCGCAACGATCCCGACCACGCGGCCCTCGACCCGCGCGTAGCCCACGATCAGCTCCTTGGCCCAGCGCCTGTGCACCTCGAGGAACGACTCGGCGTCCACGAGCGCGTCGATCAGCTCCTGCATGTCGAACGGCTTGTTCTCGTCCGCCGGGATGTCAGGCAGCCCGGCCGCCGGTTCCGCCGGCGGCGCCACCGGAGGCTGCTCGCGCCAGTTCGACCCGAAGTAGGCGAGGTACGACTTCGCGAGGTCGATGCCCTCCTCGTCGGACTTCACGAGGAAGTGCCCGCAGCCTGACACGCCCGTGTGCATGCGCGCGCCGCCCATCTCCTCGAGCGTGACCTTCTCGCCGATCACCATCTCGGCCATCCGCGGCGAGCCGAGGTACATCGACGCGTTGCCGTCGCGCATGATCACGACGTCGCAGAACGCCGGGATGTACGCACCGCCCGCGGCGCTCGGGCCGAACAGGACGCACACCTGCGGCACCACGCCGGACAGCTTCACCTCGGTGTGGAAGATGCGGCCGGCGCCGCGGCGGCCGGGGAACATCTGCACCTGGTCGGTGATCCGCGCGCCCGCCGAGTCGACCAGGTAGACCATCGGCACCAGGTGCTCGAGCGCCTGCTCCTGGATGCGGATGATCTTCTCGACCGTCTTCGGCCCCCAGGAGCCGGCCTTCACGGTCGGGTCGTTCGCCATGAGCGCGACCGGCCGGCCCGCGAGGGTCGCCATGCCCGTGACCACGCCGTCCGCGCCGAAGCCCTCCTGCTCCCAGTTGGCGAGGAGCGCGTCCTCGACGAACGAGTCCGGGTCCACGAGCCGCGCCACCCGGTCGCGCACCGGCAGCTTGCCCTGGTCCCGCGACTTCTCGTGATGGCGCTCCGGCCCGCCCCCGCGCGCTCGCTCGAGCGCGTCCTTCAGGTCTGACATGGGCTCGAACGTATCAGCGGGCGGCGCGGAGCTGCGACCGCAGGGCGCGCCGGATCAACTGCAGGCGGCCCCTGCGCACACCCAATCCGATGGCCGCGCCGAGGAGAGCCATCCACATGGGCGCGAGCAGCGTCGTACCGAACGCGAGCAGGCCGATGCCGAGGCCCGCCTCGAGGCCGATCAGTGTCGCGGCGATGTCGCGCGTCTCCATGCGGGGTCGGTTCTCCTTCACGCCGACCCCTCCTTCCCGCTGCAATAGCCTCCCCAAACACCATGGCACTCGTATTGCGCGAAGACCGCGGGGCCGTCCGGCACCTTGTGCTCAACCGGCCCGAAAAACGGAATGCACTGAATGAGGAGGCCATCCGCTCGCTCGGCGAGGAGATCGAGGCGGCCGCGGCGGACGACTCGGTCCGCGTCGTCGTCGTCCGCGGCGAGGGCCCGCTGTTCTCGTCCGGGATGGATCTCAACGACCTCCGCTCGCTGGCGGAGAGCCCGGCGAACCTGCGCGAGTACCGCCGCCCAATCCTCCAGTGGTGGAACCTGCTGGAGGAGATGCCGAAGCCCACGATCTGCCAGATCCACGGCGCGGCGCTCGGCGGCGCGTTCGAGCTGGCGCTCGCGTGCGACTTCCGCGTCATGGCCGAGGACGCCGTGGCCGGGATCATGGAGGTGCGCGTCGGCCTCCTGCCCGACGTGGGCGGCTGCTCGCGGCTGCCGGCGGTCGTCGGGCTCGGGAACGCGAAGGAGCTGATCATGACCGGCAAGGTCATCGACGGCCGCGAGGCGCACCGGATCGGCTTCGCGAACCGGATCGCCCCGGCCGACGAGCTCGACGCGGCGACCGAGAAGCTGGCGAACGAGCTGCTCGCGTGCGCGCCACGAGCGGTCGGGTTGGCGAAGCGCGTGATGGACGCGGCGGCGAAGCCGGCCCTGTCGGTGACGCTCGAGCAGGAGGTGGCGGCGCAGGAGGTCCTGGCCGCCTCGGAGGACTTCGCCGAGGGAGCGCGGGCGTTCTTCGAGAAGCGCGAGCCGGATTTCGCAGGCCGGTAACAAAGCCTCAACCACCCTCCGAAAAGGGTCAGACCCCTTTCCGAGGGGTCCCAGAAATGCGACGGGCCCGGATGCCGTGGTCCGGGCCCGTATCGCGAATTGCCGGGGCAGGGTCGGGGGAACCCATATGTGCCGAAAACCGGCCCCGGCGGCTGAGTTTGGGTTATACCCGGGCCAAGATCGTCAAACCCTGGAACTGGCGGCGACCGCAGTCTCGCGGCGGGCGAGCCACAGAACGCCCGCCGAGAGCAGCGTCATCACTGCCACCACGGCCCACGCGGTGCCGTATCCGGACGCGTGCGCCAGCCCGCCGAACGCGGCCGGGCCGAACGCCGCTCCCACGTAGATGCCGGTCTGGCTCACGCCGCTCGCGCTGCCGGGCGTCTCCCGGTTCGAGTCCACAACGGCGAGGTTGAAGAGGCCGGGCCATCCCCATCCGAGCGTGAACGCCACAAGCGCGCCGAGCACGAATACGCCGGCCGCGTTGCTCGCCATCAGCCCGAACCCGATCGAGCCGGCAGCGAGCAGCATCACCACGACGGCGAGTCCGTAGTCGCGCCGCCGGTCGGCGCGCGCACCGAGCGTCACGCGCGTGGCGAGGCTCAGCGCGCTCGCCCCCGCGGCCAGCAGGCCGGCGGTCCCCTCGCCGATGCCCACGTCCACGGCGGACGCGACGAGGTAGGCGCCCAGCGCGCTCGGTCCGGCGGTGCCGAGCGCGGCACCGAGCGCCGTGAGGAGCAGCGCGCGTGAGGGTCGCCGCGACGCCGGGCGGCGCGACACGTGGACGGTCTCCCCGCGCGGCAGCGCCAGACCGACGGCGAGCGGGGCCAGCGCGCACACCGCGAGCGTGACCCGCCAGCCGAGCGGCAGCGCCAGCACCGGCAGCGCGAGGCCGCTCACGAGGATGGCCGCCGGGATGCCCGACTGCTTGATGCCGAAGCCGAGCCCCTGGCGGTCGCCAGGGATCTCCTCGGCCACGAACAGGTTGATCGCCGGCTGCGTGACCGCGTTCGCCACGCCGGCCACGGCCAGCAGCAGGAACAGCAGCGGCAGCGACGGCGCCAGCGCCGCCGCGGCGAGCGCGCCGGCCGTGACGAGGATGCAGCGGCGCATCGCGCGCAGGGCGCCGATGTGGTCGGCGAGCCGTCCACCCCACCCCGCGGCCAGCGCACCCGCGAGGAAGAAGACCGTCACCCCGGCCGCGACCGCCTCCACCCCCGCGTCGAGGTCCTTGTGAATCTGAAGCGCGAGCGCGCCGACCAGGAAGCTCGGGAGCACGCTGGCCGCCCCCGTCGCGACCGAGAGCGCTAGGCGGGGTCCCACTCCACCGGGCCGGCGGTCAGCACGTGGCTCCCGAGCGGCCGGCCGAGCACCTCCTGCGCCGCGCGAGCCGCCTCGACCACGCGTCCGAGGTCGATGCCGGTCTCGTAGCCCATCTCGTGGAGCATCGACACGAGGTCCTCGGTCGCCACGTTCCCGGTCGCGCCCGGCGGCACCGGGCACCCGCCCAGCTCGCCGAAGGAGCTCTCGAAGCTCCGCACGCCGGCGCGCAGCGCGCCCACCACGTTCGCGAGCCCCTGGCCGCGCGTGTTGTGGAAGTGGCCGGTGAGCTCCACCCCGAGGTCGAGCCCGTCGAAGAACCGCTCGACCTGGACGGGGTTCGCCATGCCGGTGGTGTCGCCGAAGGCGATCTCCTCACAGCCGGCGGCCACCAGCCGCCTCGCTATCTCGAGCACGCGCTCGCGCGGCACCTCGCCCTCGTAGGGGCACCCGAAGGCCACCGAGATGACGCCCTCGCACCGCAGCCCCTCCGCGCGCGCGCGGGCGATCACCCGCTCGAGGCCGCCGAGCGACTCCTCGATCGAGCGGTTCACGTTCTTCCGGTTGTGGGTCTCGGACGCGGAGAGGAACAGGTTCACCTCGTCGAAGCGGTCACGCAGCTCGAGCGCGTTGTCGAGCCCGCGCTCGTTCGGGATCAGCACGGTCACGGCCACGTCCTCCGGGATGTCGGCGCGGCGCAGCACCTCGGCGCCATCGGCGAGCTGCGGGATCACGTCCGCGCGCACGAAGCTCGTGACCTCGAGCCGCTTCACGCCCGTGCGCGCGAGCAGCTCCACGAGCCTCACCTTGTCATCGGTTGCGATGACTTCGGGCTCGTTCTGGAAGCCGTCCCGCGGGCCGACCTCGCGGATCCGAACGTGTTCGGGCACGTTCAGATTCTGGCAAGGCCGCCGCTCACGCCGAGCGACTGACCCGTCACGTACGAGGCGTCGTCGGACGCGAGGAAGG
>DASUYU010000004.1:0-13733 GCA_036377235.1 Thermoleophilaceae bacterium | reverse complement strand
TAGCCGACCATCCCCGCGTGCGCGAGGCGGCCGCCGAGGCGGCGATGCGCTACGGCGCCGGGTCCGGCGCGTCGCGCCTGATCTCGGGCAACATGACGATCCACCGCCGGCTCGAGGAGCAGCTCGCGCACTTCAAGCAGGCCGAGACGGCGCTCCTGTTCGGGTCGGGCTACCTGGCGAACGCGGGAGTGGTGTCGACGCTGGCCCGCGAGGGCGACGTCGTCTTCTCCGACGCGCTCAACCACGCGAGCATCATCGACGGCTGCCGGCTCTCGCGCGCGGAGACGTTCGTATACGACCACTGCGACACCGACCACCTCGAGTGGGGTCTCCGCCAGGCGCAGGGGCGCGGCTCGCTGATCGTGACCGACGGCGTGTTCTCGATGGATGGCGACGTGGCGCCGCTCGAGCGGATCGCCGAGCTGGGCCAGCGCTACGACGCGCGCGTCATGGTGGACGAGGCGCACGGCACCGGCGCGATCGGCCCCGACGGGCGCGGCGCCGTGGCGGCCGCCGGGCTCGAGGACGAGATCGACGTGATCGTCGGCACGCTCGGCAAGGCGCTCGGCTCCTACGGCGCGTACGTCTGCTGCGACGCGCAGATCGCGAAGTACCTGATCAACACGGCGCGCACGCTGATCTTCTCGACGGCGCTGCCGCCGCCCGCCGTCGCGGCGGGAATGGCGGCGCTCGAGCTGCTGCGCGAGCAGCCGCGCCGGGTAGAGAAGCTGCAGCGGAACGCGGCGGTGCTGCGCGAGGCGCTCACCGCCCAGGGGCTGCCGGTCCCCAACAACCCGACGCAGATCGTGCCGGTGATCGTCGGCGACGCGGACGAGGCCGTGCGGGCCAGCGAGCGCGCGCTCTCGAAGGGCATCTTCGCCCAGGCGATCCGGCCGCCGACGGTGCCCGCCGGGAGCTCGCGCCTGCGGCTGGCGGTGATGGCCTCCCACACGCGCTCCGAGCTGCGCGACGCGGCCCACGTCCTGGCCAAGTGCGTGACCGTCAGGCCGCAGGGGTCGGAGAAGCCGGATCTGCACGTGTTCGACGGGCTCCGCGACGCCGCCTAGTTGCGCGGCGTCTTCGTAACAGGGACGGACACCGAGGTCGGCAAGTCCGTCGTGGCGGCGTGCATCTGCGCGGCGCTGGCGGCGCGGGGCGAGCGGGTGGCCGCGTTCAAGCCCGTAGTCACGGGCCTCGACGAGGAGCCGGGCGAGTTCGGCCGCGACCACGAGCTGCTCGCCGGGGCGGCGAGCGCGGGGCAGCGCCCCTCGGACGTCACGCCGCACGTGTTCGGCCCCGCGGTGTCGCCGCATCTGGCGGCGGAGCTGGCGGGTATCACGCTGGAGCCGCGCGATCTGGTGGAAGCGGCGCACGAGCAGGCGCCCGCGGAGGACGGCGAGGGCGCCCTGGTCTGCGAGGGCGTCGGCGGCCTGATGGTGCCGATCACGCCCGGCTACCTCGTGCGCGACCTCGCCATCGACCTCGCCCTGCCCGTGGTGATCGCCGCTCGCCCGGGGCTCGGCACCATCAACCACACGCTGCTCACGCTCGAGGCTGCGCGCGCCGGAGGGCTCACGGTCGCCGCCGTGGTCATGACACCGTGGCCCGGCGATCCGACGCCGATGGAGCGGTCGAACCGCGACACGATCGCCCGGCTCGGCGACGTGTCCGTCGCGGGACTTCCGCACACGGCCCCCGGCCGGCTCGCGGAAGCCGGGGCCGCCCTCCCGGTCGAGGACTGGCTCTAAGCTCGGCAGGGTGGCCCCCCAGGACGATCGCCCCGAGCTCCTGATCAAGCTGCAGGAGCGGAAGGCGCTGCACAAGCAGCGGAACATCCTTCACCGGATCTCGATCGTGATCATCGGGGTGCTGATCGTGCTCGCCGGCATCGTGATGTCGGGCCCGGGTGTCCCGGGTCCGGGGATCGTCACGATCATCCTGGGGCTCGGCTTCCTGGCGCTCGAGTTCGACTGGGCCGAGCGCTGGCTCGAGCGCGTGGTCATCTGGGGCGACCGCGCGGCGGAGCGGGCCGAGCGCACCACGACGAGGCAGCGCATCGTCGCGGGCGTGGCGGCAGCGGCGGCAGCGGCGGCCTTCGCGTTCTGGGCGATTCGCGAGGACGTTCCACTCGTGCCAGTCCTGTAACGAACCGATTCGGCCGGCACTGGGCCGTCCCGGACGATCCGGGCGCGACCTACACGGTCACGCGCTCAGCGCTGGAACTCCCGCTCTCGTAGCTCCACCCGGCGGATCTTGCCGGTCAGCGTCTTCGGCAGATCGTCCACGAACTCGACCACGCGCGGATACGCGTAGGCGGAGTGGCGCTCGCGCACGTGGCGCTTGATCTCGTCGGCCAGCTCGTCGCTCGGCTCGTAGGACCCGGTCAGCACGATGAACGCCTTCACGATGTTGCCGCGCCGCTCGTCCGGCGACGCCACCGCCGCCGCCTCCTTCACGGCGGGGTGCTCCACGCACGCCGACTCCACCTCGAACGGCCCGATCCGGTACCCGGCCGAGATGATCACGTCGTCGGCACGCCCGGCGTACCAGACGTAGCCATCCTCGTCCTTCATCGCCGCGTCCTTGGTGTGGAACCAGTCGCCGCCGAACACCTCCTCGGTGTCCTCGGGCCGGTTCCAGTAACCGATCGGGTAGTGCGGGTTCGACCGCGCCCGCAGGCAGATCTCGCCGCGCTCGCCGGGCGGCAGCGGCTGCTCGTCCTCGTCGAGGATCTCCACGTCCCACCCCGGCATCGGCCGCCCCATCGACCCCTCGCGCACCTCGACCGTCGGGAAGTTCCCGCACAGCGGGTAGCTCTCCGTGAGCCCGTAGTAGTCGAGCACGGTTATGCCGAACTGCTCGCGGAACCAGCGGATCACCTCGGGGTTGAGCGGCTCGCCGGCCGAGCAGGTGATCCGGAGCGCTTCGAGCGGATAGCGCTTGCCCGCATCCTCCACGCCGGTCATCGCGCGGAGCGCCGTGGGGGTGGTGAACATGTTCTCCACGCCGTGCTTCGAGAGGAAGCGCAGATGCTCCTCGGGGTCGTAGCCGCCCTTGCGGGCCTGCACGAGCGCGACCGCGCCGTAGCGCCATGGCCCGAGCAGCGGACAGATGCCCGCGGCCCACGCCCACTCGCCCGATCCGTGGAAGAGCTCGCCGTCGCGCACGTCGTGGCAGAACTCGAACTCCTCGTGGGCGAGCAGGTACCGGTGCGCGTGCAGGATCCCCTTGGCGAGCCCGGTGGTGCCGGACGAGTAGTACAGCTGCGCCGGATCGTTGGACGAGGTGTCCACCACGTCGTACTCGGGCGAGGCCTCGTCCATTGCCGGCTCGAAGTCGTCGCCCATCACGAGCACGCGCTCGACGATGCCCTCCGGGATGCGGTCGCGGTTCGCCACGTCCGTGACCACGAGCCGCGCGCCCGAGTCGCGGAGCCGGTGCTCGATCCCCTCGTCGCCGTACAGCACCGACATCGACAGCAGGATCGCCCCGCGCTTGTAGGTGCCGAGGAACACCGCCGCCGTCTCGGGCAGCGACGGCAGCAGCGTCGCGACCCGGTCCTCGCGCTCCACGCCGATGGCCTCGAGCACGTTCGCGAACCGGTTCGACAGCTCCTGGAGCTCCCCGAACGACACGCGCCGCTCGTTCCCCTGCCAGTCCTCCCAGACCATCGCGAGCCGACCGGGCTCGTGCTTGTCGCACACGTCCCGCGCGATGTTGTAGCGCTCCGGCACATCCCAGCTATGCGCGGCGCACATCTCGGCGTAATCGCCCAACTCGTACTTGCGCAACGTCACAGATGACAAGCCTCCCACCTGCTGCCCTAAATGTGCAACAGGACCTACAAGGAGGTAGAGACATGCAGCTTTACGGAATTCGCCGCCGCAACTGGTGGAAGGACGCCGACGAGATGGCCGCGGCCGGCGCGCGCTCGAAGGAAGTGGGCGACGAGGAGGGCTCCGGCGTCCGCTGGATCCGCTCATACGTACTGCAGGAGGACGACGGGACGCTCGGCACCTACTGCATCTACGAGGCGGAGAGCCCGGAGGCGCTCCGCGCGCACGCCGAGAAGTCCGGATTCGGCGCGGAGGAGATCAACGTGGTCGTGGACACGGTGATCGTCAGGCCGGACCCGGTGGCGGCATCGGTGGCGTCCTAGGACGCCTCACCGACAGCGGCTCGGGGATCTCGGCCCGCCCGCGGAGAGCGTCCGCGACGATGCGGGCGCTCGCCGGGCCGGTCGAGATCCCCCACGGGCCGTGGCCCGCGGCCACCCAGAGTCCCTCCTGCCCGCGCACCTCGCCGAGCAGCGGCCGCCCGTCGACGGACTGCGGCCGCGCGCAGGTCCGAAGGCCGACGACCTCGGCGTGCCGCAGCCCCGGCACGAACCTGTCCCCGGCCCGGCGCAGGCGGCCCTCCCACAGGCCGGGATTCGGCTGGTCGAGCAGGAACGTCGAGCCGAGCGACACGCGCCCGCCGGCGGCCACCAGGCTGAACAGCGCGCCGGCGTGGTCCGGGCCGCTCTCGGCGCCGCCCGCCAGAGCCTCCACGCCGGCCTCCTCGAGCACGTGGCCCGGCGGGTCGGGCAGGTCCACGTCGGCCACCACGCCCCAGACGGGCACGATCGGCCGCCACGCGCGCGTCGGGTCGATCACCTCGGGCGTCCACGGCCCCGCCGCGACGATCACCGCCCCGGCCGGGCGCCGGACGCCGGCGGACAGCACGCCGCGAGCTTGGCCCCGGGCCACCCACGGCCACGCGGTCTCGGCCTCGTGGAAGCGGGCGCCGCCCGCGTGGGCGCGCCGCGCAAAGGCCCGCGTGGCGGCGAACGGCCGGACGGGGTAGCCCGTCTCGAGCCGGCAGGCCCACAGCCCCTCCGCCACGGCCGGCTCCAGCTCACGCACCGCCGCCGGGTCGAGCAGCGCCGGCTCGAGCTCGGGGCAGTCGTCGCCGATCTCGCGCGCCGCCGCCTCGAGCGGATCGCGCTCGGATCCCAGCATCAGCACCCCGGCCGGCGAGCTCGGCATCCCGACCGCGTCCATGGCGCGGTAGTGCTCGAGCGTCTCCGTGTGCAGCTCGGCCAGTACCGGATCGAAGGGGTGCTGGATCGACCCGGAGTTGCGGCCGGACGCCCCGGCGGCGACCTCCTCGCGCTCGTACACCTCCACCTTCACGCCGGACTCGGTGAGGAACGCGGCGAGTGAACAGCCGATGATGCCGCCGCCGATGATCGCCACGTCGGCCGGCGCGTTCACTCCCCGCTCGCGTAATCCACGATCGACCTGTCGACCAGCCACTCGACGGGCGCCCGGTCGTCGGTGTAGACGTCGCCCCCGGGAAGCGGCGGCCCGAGCCGCTGGGCGGCGGCCTCGGCCGTGGGCCGCAGGGCGATCGGGAGCGTCGGCTCGACCCCGGCGATCCCCGCGGCCGACAGGGGCGCCTCGGAGGCGATCACCAGCGAGTTGGTGTCCCTGATCGGGTCGCGCAGCACATGCGGGAACACCGCGCCCATGGTCGCGCTGAGCACCTTCTCGAGCCCGTCCTGGCCCTCCGGGTGGCCCACGTTCACGATCACGACGCCGTCCCGCGCGAGCCGGTCGCGCGCGGTCTCGAAGAACTCCCTCGTGGTCAGGTAGAACGGGATGTAGGGCTGCCGGTAGGCGTCGACCGCGATCACGTCGTAGGTCGCGTCGATCCTCCGGAGGAACGGGCGGGCGTCCTCGTTGTACACGTGGAGCCGCGGGTTGCTCATGTCGAAGTACTTCCGGCCGATCTCGGACAGCTCCGAGTCGATCTCCACGCCGTCCACTCGCGTGCGCGGGAAGAACTGCTCGTACGCTCGCGAAGTGGTTCCAGCGGCATTGCCCAAAATGGCCACCCTCCGCGGAGCCGCGCGGCGGGCCGCGAAGTGGTCCACCAGCATCGCGTCCCAGTAATTCCCGGTGAGCACGGAGGACGGGTCGCGTGGACCGCGCGACCCCGCGTCACACTCGGCCTGGCACACCGAGTGCTCGGCCTGGCCCTCGTTCAGCTCGAGCTCCCGCTTGCCGCTCGGGTACTCGACCACGCGCGCATACTGGTACTCGGTCTCCGCCTCATGGATCACGCGGCCGCCGTCCTCCGTCTTGGCCTTGAGCGTGCCCACGGGCAGCGCGATGAGCACCGCGATCGCCGCCGGCACGAGCGCCCAGCGCCACACCGGACGCAGGCCGAGCACCGCCACCACCGCGATCGCCAGAGCGAAGATCAGGAAGGTGCGGCGCGTTCCCACCAGCGGGATCAGGAGCAGCGCCGACGTGAGCGTTCCCACCAGCGAGCCGGCCGTGGAGAGCGCGTACAGCCGGCCCGCCACCGTGCCGGCCTCCTCCACCGACTGAACGCCGAGCCGGATCGCCCACGGCGACACGGTGCCGAGCAGGAGCACCGGGACCGCCACCAGCACCAGCACCGCCACGAGCGAGCCGATGAAGGCGCCGGCCGAGATCTGGTCGAGCGCGTCAACCGCGACGTCGAGCAGCGGATCGGCCGCGAACGGCACGACCGCGAGCATGGCGGCCGCCGCGAGCGACGTGAGGCAGAGCGCGCCCATGTCGGGGTGGCGGTCGGCGAGCCGCCCGCCCAGCCAGTAGCCCACGGACAGCGCCACGAGCACGACCCCGATCGTGTTGGCCCAGACGATCGTCGACGCCCCGAAGTACGGGGCGAGCAGCCGCACGGCGGCGATCTCGGCGCCCAGCGACCCCGTCCCCACCACGAAGACGAGGACGGATAGCGGCGGCCCTAGGGCCCTGTGTACGGCGCGGCGAAGCATGGTCCCCCACCGCACACGTCTATCACCGCGCCACCCACCTTCAGGAACTCGGACTTCTGCACGCGCGCGCTCGGAGTGGAGCGCGGGTTGTCGTGCGGGTCGTCACCCGTGCGGTTGGGCGTGTTGGTCGCGGGCGGCGGGTCGGTTCCCTGGGTCTCCGTCCCGACCGTCCGGGTCGGTCCCGTGTCCCACATCACGATCGCCGATCCGGTGAACGGGAAGCTCCCGATCGACGGAATCATCTGGAATCGGGGCCAGGGCGAGCGGCCCGCCACGAGCGCGGGCTGGTAAGCGCGCGCCCCGATCGTGCGCGCCTCCACCTCGGCGGCGGTGTCGGACACCTGGTGGTCGCCGAACGCCACGTGCATCAGCACGGTGTGCCTGGGCGTGCCGGGCAGCGGGTCGGTCGTGATGTGGTGGGCGTAGCCGTTGGCCTCGCCGCGGTCCCACAGAAGCTGGATCTGCCCGAGCCACAGCTGCGTCCAGATCGCCTTCGGGTAGTTCGGCGTGATGATCTGCGCGTAGGTGTCGTAGTCGACGCTCCGCTGGAGCAGCGTGGAGTAGTTCATCCCGGGCACGCCGAGCACGGCGCGGTTGTAGTCGGGCGCCACGGCGGTGAGCCCGCCGCCCATGATCCCGCCCTGGCTGTTGCCGTCGTAGAACAGCCGCGTCGTGTCGATCACGCTCTGGCCGTTCTTCTGGAACGCCGGCAGCGCCGACAGGCCCTGCGGGTGGATCATCGCCCGCCCCAGCAGCAGCATGTTGAGGAAGCCCTGCTGCATGCGATCCGCCACCGTGTTGAAGCCGGAGAAGTCGCCCAGCACCGAGACGATGTGCGTCACGTCGTCGTTCGAGAAGCCGGCCCACGGCGTCGCGCAGAACACGAAGTTGTGCTCGTTCGACATGGCCTTCACGTTGCCGGCGTTGATCTCGTCCGCCTCGCCGAGCAGGCCGTGGCCGTACAGCGACGGCCGCGCCTTCGGCGGCGACGCCGGGTCGAGCGCCGAGCGCGGGATGTTGCAGAAGAACTTCGCGGTGGCGCTGCCCATGCGGCGCGGCAGGCCGCGCCTGTCGAACGAGAACTGGCCCCCGGGGGCGCAGTGCTTCGTGAGGTAGCACGGCACGGTCATCGTGCCCTCCACCTTGCGCGCGATCAGCGGGTCCTCGGCCGGGGTGAGGTCGGTCACCGAGTCGACCCTCACGGACGGGCTCGTGCCCGCCACCTTCAGGTCCTTCAGGTTCCTGTCGCCAAGCCGCGCGAACGCGTCGTTCCGGATGTGGAGCATCCGCTCCGTGAGGCTGCGCTCGCTCGCGACCGTGAAGTCCCAGGCGAGGTAGAGCGAGCCGCGCCTGACGCCGGCCCGCTTCAGCTTGCGGAAGAGCTGCTCGAAATGCGCCCGCCGCTTCTCGATCGGCCTCGCACCCGTCCTGATGCGGTCGCGGTAGAGGCGGAAGCCGCGGCCCGCGCGGATCGCTCCGCCGCGCGCGTTCTTCAGGTTGCGGAGCGCCACGATGTAGCGCTCGCCCTCGTCGAAGTTGCGCGCCGGACGGATGATCAGCACGCGGTCCCTCGCGCGCTTCGGGTTCGCGTCGATCTCGGTCCAGATCGGGTGACGCTTCCCGGTGCGTGCGTTGATCACGACCACGGGCGAGCGCTTGGCGAGGCCGCGGCTCAGGTTCGTGAGCGGCGGCAGCTTGCTCTTGCCGGCGGCCGCCGGCGTGTCGAGCCCAGGCACCTTCACGAGCAGCGCGCTGCCGGGGCTGAAGCCGTCGGCCCGGTTCATGTCCTTCGGGTCGATCGGCTTGCCGCTCTTGTTGCGCGGCATCGCGGACTTCACGAGCGCCAGCCGGCGCCCGGTGTCGGTGCGCCTGTCGCGCTTCGTGAAGTAGTCGTTGGGCCACGGGAACTCGCAGACGCCCGTCCCGATGAAGTCGCAGCCCGGCTTCACGTTCACGCCCGCGATCCGCTTCGCGGGCGCGGCGGCCGGAATGAGCATCAGTGCGGTGATGGCCGCGAGCGCGGCCGCGAGTCCCTTCGCCATCGGGCGATCCTATCCGGCCCCGGATCTAGTCTCGTGAGCGATGGACCTCGAAGCAGCCGACCGCGCCTATCTCTGGCATCCGTTCACCCAGCAGCGCGGCTGGGTGGACGAGCACCCGGTGATCGTGGAGCGCGGCGAGGGCACCGACCTGATCGATGTCGAGGGCAACCGCTACATCGACGGCGTGTCCTCTCTGTGGTGCAACGTGCACGGCCACGCGCACCCGCGCATCGACGCGGCGGTGCGCGACCAGCTCGGCAAGGTCGCCCACACGACCATGCTCGGGCTGAGCCACAGGCCCGCGATCGAGCTCGCCCAGCGGCTCGTGGAGCTGGCGCCGCCGGGCCTCACGCGCGTCTTCTACTCGGACTCCGGGTCCACCGCCACCGAGATCGCGCTCAAGATGGCGTTCCAGTACTGGCGCCAGCGCGGCCAGGAGAGGCGCCGCTTCGTGGCACTCAGGATGGCCTACCACGGGGACACGATCGGCTCCGTGTCGGTCGGCGGCATCGACCTGTTCCACTCGCTGTACGAGCCGCTCCTGTTCGAGACGCTCAAGGCCGAGCCCGGCGACGTGGCCGGTATGGAGCGCCTCCTCGCCCAACACTCCGGCGAGGTGGCCGCGGTGATCATGGAGCCGCTCGTGCAGGGCGCCGCCGGCATGCTGCTCCATCCGCCCGGCTACCTGCGGGCGGTGCGCGACCTGTGCGACCGGCACGGCGTGCTCCTGATCCTCGACGAGGTGGCCACCGGCTTCGGCCGCACCGGGCGCATGTTCGCGTGTGAGCACGAGGGCGTCGCGCCGGACCTGATCTGCCTCGCGAAGGGCATCACCGGCGGCTACCTCCCGCTCGCCGCCACGCTCGCCACCGAGCGGATCTACGAGGGCTTCCTCGGCGAGCACGCGGAGTTCCGCACCTTCTTCCACGGACACACGTACACGGGGAACCCGCTCGCCTGCGCCGCGGCGCTCGCCACGCTCGCCGTGTTCCGCGACGAGCGCACCATGGAGCGCCTCCAGGGCAAGATGGAGCTCCTGGCAGAGCTGCTCGAGCCAGTGGGCGCGCATCCGATGGTGCGCGAGGTGCGCCGATGCGGGTTCATGGTCGGGATCGAGCTGGAGGAGCATCCGCTGCCCGTCCGGATCGGCCACCGCGTGACGCTGGAGGCGCGCCGCCGCGGAGCGATCGTCCGCCCGCTGGGCGACGTCGTGGTGCTGATGCCGCCGCTGTCGATCTCCCCTGAGGACCTCACGCGGCTCGTGACGGTCACCGCCGAGGCGATCGACGCCGCCACATCCACCGGCGCGCTGTCGCAGGCTGCCTGATAAGAAGTACCGCGAACCGGGGATGACGGGCCGGCCGACGGGGGCCGACCACCCGGGATTGGTATGCCGAACGCCTGTGGCAGGGGGACCCTTTTGGCTGCGCTCGCGCTGCTGCTTCTGGCTGCGCTCGCGCCATCCTTCGCGCGGGCGGCCGAGCCCACGTGGCTCGTCGGCACGAGCACCGGTGCCGGCGCCGCGCGCGCCGTGGCGGGCGAGCGGATCGCGCCCGGCATCCGCGTGGTGCGCGGCGGCACGTCCGCGGCGCGCCGGCTGAGGCGCCTCCCGGGCGTGCGCTTCGTGGAGCCCAACCGCCGCTTCAGGGCCAGCAGCCTGGCGGCTCCGAGCGACCCGCTCTTCGGCCGCCAGTGGGCCCTCCGCGCGACGCGGGTGCGCGCGGCCTGGCCCGCCACGCTGGGCGAGGGCGTGCCGGTGGCCGTGCTCGACTCGGGCGTCGACCTCTCGAACCTCGACCTCGCGGCCAACGTCTGGACGAACCCGGGCGAGGTGCCGGGCAACGCGGTGGACGATGACCGCAACGGGTTCATCGACGACGTGCACGGCGCCGACACCGTGGGCTGGGACGGCGACCCGAGCGACGGTCTCGGGCACGGCACTGCCGTGGCGAGCGTCATCGCAGCGCGCGGAGACAACGGGTTCGGCCTCAGCGGCATGGCGTGGGACGCCCGCGTGATGCCGGTGAAGGTCCTGCACGACGACGGCTGGGGCACGACCGCCACGATGATCGCCGGGCTCGACTACGCGCTCGGCGAGGGCGCGCGGATCGTGAATATGAGCCTGAACGGGCCCGCCCGGAGCCAGGCGCTCGACGAGGCGATCCGGCAGGCCGAGGCGCGCGGCGTGCTCGTGGTCACGTCGGCCGGGAACGACGGGCGGAACCGCGACCGTGTGCCGTCCTATCCCGCCTCGGAGCGCTCGCCGTCCGTGATCACCGTCGCGTCCGCCGATCGCGCCGGCGCGCTCGCGCCCGGCTCGGCGTTCGGGCGATCCAGCGTCGACATCGCCGCGCCGGGCGATCAGATCCTCACGAGCGACCTCGGGGGACGCTTCACCCGGCGCTCGGGCACCTCCTTCGCCGCCGCTTACGTAACGGGAGCGGCGGCGCTCCTGGCCGCCGCACACCCGGACGCCTCGGCGACCACCCTCCGGGCGGCGCTGATCGCGTCATCGCGGCGCGGCGGCCGGGTGGACGCCCGGGTCGCGGGGGGCGAGCTCGATGCCGCCGCCGCCCTCCGGCGGCTCGGTAGGCTTCGGCCGCGTTGAGCGAGACCGAGACCCAGACCGTCAGCACGCGACAGTGGATCTGCACCTCATGCGGGTTCATCTACGACCCCGCCGAGGGCGATCCCGACGGCGGCATCCCGCCCGGCACCCCGTTCGAGGACATCCCGAACGACTGGTTCTGCCCGGTCTGCGGCGCGCGCAAGAGGGACTTCGAGATCTACGAGCCGTGAGCGTCGAGCCGCGCCAGGCCGCCTCGCTGATCCTCCTGCGGGACGCGGCCGGCGGCGCGGAGGTGCTGCTCGTCCAGCGCAACCCCGAGCAGCGCTTCATGGGCGGCGCCTGGGTGTTCCCGGGCGGGGCGTTCCACGACGGCGAGGACCGTGACCACGCCGCGGCGGCGGTGCGCGAGCTCGAGGAGGAGGCCGGGATCGAGCTGCCCGAGGACGCCGAGCTGGTGCCCTTCTCGCGCTGGATCACTCCCGAGGGCGAGCTCGTGAACATCCGCTTCGACACGTGGTTCTTCGCCGCCCGCGCACCCGACGGCGCTGAGGCCACGCCCGACGGCGGCGAGTGCGTGGACGCTCGCTGGATCACGCCGAGCGGCGCGCTCGAGGCGCACGCCCGCGACGAGCTCGCGCTCGTCTTCCCGACGATCAAGCACCTCGAGCTCCTGTCCGAGCTGGACACGGTCGACGCCACGCTGACCGCGGCCCGCGAGCGCCGGATCGAGCCCGTGCTGCCAAAGGTGGCCATGCGGGACGGCGCGCCGCGCATCATCTTGCCCGGCGAGCCGGGCTACGAAGAGGCATAGATGGCGCCGCAACCGAAGCGGCCGTACCTTGTTGAAGAGGCTGATGAAGCGCGTTCTCTCCGTCCTCGCGGTCGCCGGCGCGGCGCTCGCGGTGCTCGCCGCGGCGGCCCTGGCGGACACGTTCGTGGGCACCGACGCCCCTGAGCGCATCCAGGGCACCCCGAGCCCCGACCAGCTGTACGGCGAGGGCGGCGACGACACGCTCGTGGGCCTGGCCGGCAGCGATTTCATCGAGGCCGGCCCCGGCAACGACTCGGTCGACGGCGGAGGCGGCCTCGACCTGATCATCGGCGGCACCGGCAACGACTCGATCGACGGCGGCGTGGGCGGCGACCAGGTGTACGCCGGCGCGGGCGACGACCTCGTGCTGGGCGGCGCGGGCGCGGACACGCTGTTCGGCCAGGCGGGCAGCGACCGGCTGTTCGGCGGCGCCGGTGCCGACAAGCTGTACGCGAGCGGCGGCGAGGACTACGTGGACGGCGGCTCGGACGACGACACGATCTACGCCGACGGAGACGGGATCACGCTGCTCGGCGCCGGCGGGGACGACGTGATCACCGCCTCCGGCGGGAACATCACGGCGGAGGGCGGCGGCGGGAGCGACCGCATCCGCACCGGCGACGGGAAGGATCGCGTATCCGGCGGGCCGGGCCAGGACTCGATCGCCACGGGCCGCGGCAACGATCGCATCGACGCGCTCGACGGGCAGCGCGACCGCGTCAGCTGCGGCCGCGGGAAGCACGACGTGGTGAGCGCTGACCCGTTCGACATCGTGACGGGCTGCGAGCAGCAGACGCACGCCCTTCCCTGATCGGATAGAACCCCGGGCGTGGCAACGACCGGCCTCAAGGTGGCGGTGACGGGCCCGACCGGCGACCTCGGCATCGCCATCGTGAACGCGCTCGAGCGCTCGCGCGCGGTGAAGAGGATCGTGGGCATGGCTCGCCGGCCCTTCGACCCGGCCGAGCGCGGCTGGAAGAAGACCGAGTACAGGCAGGGCGATGTGACCGACACGGCGAGCGTGCGCGACCTGGTCAAGGGCGCCGACGTCGTGGTGCACCTGGCGTTCGCGATCCTCGACGCGAGCTCGTCCACGCAGGAGCTGAACGTCGACGGATCGCGCCGCGTGTTCGAGGAGAGCGCCAAGGCCGGCGCCGAGCGGATCTGTTACGCGTCGAGCGTGGCCGCCTACGGCTTCCACGACGACAACCCGGACTGGCTCACCGAGGACATCCCGCCGCGCGGCTCGCCCGAGCATCCGTACTCGCAGCAGAAGGCCGAGGTCGAGCGGGTGCTCGGCGAGGTTCTGCTGCGCCGGAAGAAGACGGTGGCGTACGTGTTCCGGCCCTGCGTCGTGGCCGGCCCGCGCGCACAGACGCTGCTGGAAGAGATCCCCTACGTGCGACTGTCGGAGGCGATGCCGGACGCAGTGCGCAGCCTCCTCTCCTCGATGCCGATCCTGAAGCCGGTTCTCCCCGACCCCGGCGTGAAGGCCCAGCT
>DASUYU010000003.1:0-5470 GCA_036377235.1 Thermoleophilaceae bacterium | reverse complement strand
GCAGCCGCGCGAGCGCCTCGTCCACCGGGGGCTCGTGCTCGGTGCCGAGCCCGATCGCGTACTCGCCGCCGTCCGGCATCGGTGCCGCGTACACGACCTCGCCGTGCGTTCCAGACCGGTCCTGGAGGCAGGCGAGCCGCGCGCCCGGCTCGCGCACGCGGAAGGACGCGCGGGTGTGGAGCTCGATCTGCAGCGGGATGTCGAGGCCGAGCTGTCCCGTGAGCGGGTGCACCTGCGCGCCCGCGCAGACGATCACGCGGTCGGCCGACCAGAGGCCTTCGGAGGTGCGAAGGAGGACGCCGTCCGCCCGCTCGGCGACCTCGAAGACCTGGGCGACGACGACCCGTTCGCCGAGAGCGTCGGCGAGCCCATCGACGGCGCCGCGAACGTCGATCGAGCCGCCGAGCTCGTCGAGCAGCGCCTCGTCCTCGGGCGGCGCGATGACGGGCAGCGCCTCAGCCTGCCCGTCACGATCGACGAGCCGCGCCGGCACCCCCGCCGCCTTGAACGCGGCCGCCCGCTCCTGCACGTTCGACCCGCAGATGAGCACACCCTCGCGCCCGAGCAGCCGAACCCCGAGCTCATCCTCAAGCCGCTCCCACTCGGCCCGCGCCCGCACGGCCATCGCAACGAGCCGCTCGTCGTCATGACCATGTCGAAAGACCCGCGTGCGCCCAGCCGACTGCCCAGCCCCCGGCACAGCGGCCTCGAACAACCGGACATCGACACCACGCCGCAGGAGCGCATGCGCTGCCGACAGCCCACAGATCCCGCCACCGACAACCGCGACATCCACGCGCGAAAGGCTCACGCGCGCACTGTACGGCTCAGCACTTCGGCCCGATGAACTCGTCCATCAGCGCAACCGACTCGCGATGCGAGACGGAGATATTCCGAGGGTTCGACTGAGTCCACCGAATCCCGAGTACGCGAGATCCCGCCGCTACGATCTTCACAGGGGGCAGTAGCAGAATTGGCAACGCCCCGGTCTCCAAAACCGGTGATTCCAGGTTCGAGTCCTGGCTGCCCCGCCTCACAACGCAGGATTCGTCTTTGGCCCGGCGGGGAATCAACCGCACGTGGGCGGGATCATCGCTTACCTCTTGTTCTTCATCGCCGGCGTCGGCTTCGGCTATGCCGCGGTCGGCAAGTGGCGCTGGCTTCCGCTCGCCTTCCCGCTCGTCCTCGGTCTGTTCGCGCTCTGGAAGTACGGGCCCGACGCGTCGGTGGTCATCCGGCTGATCGTCGCGCTCGTCATCACCGCGTTCGGGGTGCTGCTCGGCGCGGCCATCGACGCTCGCGGCGACCGGGCCGCCGAGAATCCGCGCTACGCGTAGCCCGGATAGGTTCTCTCCGGACCGCGAACCGGAGGGAGCATGTAGGTGGCCACAGTCGAGACCGTCAACGGGCCGATCGAAGTCGAGGAGCTCGGGCGCACGCTCATCCACGAGCACTTCCGCACCACCGACGAGGCCGCTCGCTTCCAGTTCCCGCACCTCTATGACGAGGACGCCGAGTGGGAGGCCGCGATGGCCGACGCGAACGCGGTCAAGGGGCACGGCATCCAGACGGTGGTCGAGCCGAGCGCCATGTTCCTCCACCGCGATGCCGCCTTCAGCAAGCGGGTCGCCGACGAGAGCGGCCTGAACGTCGTCCTCGCCACCGGGATCTACACCTACGACCACCTGCCGCAGGTGCTCCTGAACCGCGACGAGGACCAGCTCGCCGAGATCTTCGTCCACGACATCGAGCAGGGCATCCAGGGCACGGACGTCAAGGCCGCGTTCATCAAGTGCGCCGCCGACGAGCCGGGCGTGACGCCGAACACCGAGAAGGTGCACCGGGCGGCCGCGCGCGCGTCGCAGCAGACGGGCCGCCCGATCATGGCCCACTCACACCCGAAGAGCGAGACCGGCCTGAGGCAGATGGAGGTGTTCGCCGAGGAGGGCGTGGACCCGGCCAAGATCCAGGTCGCCCACACAGGCGACACCGACGACCTCGACTACATCGAGCGCCTCCTCGACACCGGCTGCTGGATCGGCATGGACCGCTACGGGCTCGACATCTTCCTGCCCACGGAGCAGCGCCACACGACCGTGCTCGCCCTGCTCGAGAAGGGGCACGCGGACCGCATGTTCCTGTCGCAGGACTTCTGCTCCACGATCGACTACTTCACGCCGGAGCTGGCGGAGCAGCTCAGACCGCTTGCCCCGAACTGGTCCATGACGTTCCTGTTCGAGCAGGTGATCCCGGAGCTGAAGGAGCGCGGGATGACGGACGAGCAGCTCGACCAGATGATGGTCGAGAACCCCAGGCGCTGGCTAGCCGGCGGATGACATCCCGGCGCGCTTGCGCATCCCGGTGATCCGGCTTTCCAGCTGGGTGAGGTCGCCCGGGGCGGCACCCTCCGCGCGCAGGCTGCCGAGCAGACCGGTCAGCGCCCAGATCCGGAAGACGAGCATGTCCCGCTGCGGCCCCGCCACCTGCTCGTAGCCGCGTTGCCATCCCGCCGCGGCCAGCCGCCACACGAGCGCCGTCGCCCTCGCGCGCGCGCCCGCGCGAGCGCGGTGAGTGAGTAAGGACCACGTCCGCGCGAGATCCGCGCGACCGTCCCCGGCGCAGGCGTTCGTCCAGTCCACCAGCCCGGTGACCTCCCGGCCCGACACGAGCACGTTGTCGGGGTGGAAGTCGAGGTGGAGCAGGCCCGCCGGCGAGCGCTCGGCCGCCGTCAACCGAGAGCCGAGCTCCGCGTCGACGTCGCCGAAGCGCGTGATCCACGGGGTTGCCGCCAAGTCCGCCGGCGCCGGGTGCGCGTTCAGCCGCGCCTGCTCCCGGCCGCAGGCGAGGCCGAGGGCGAAGGCGGCCCAGGGTCGCTGTCGCCCCGCGTCGCGGAGCGTCCGGCCCTCGCACCAGGAGAGGAGCATCACCGGGCGCGTCTCCCAGGTGCCGTCTGCCACGACTCTCGGCGCGGGTGCCCCCGCGCCGCCGCCGGCCTCCATCGCCCGCCGCTCGGCGAGGGCCGTCTCGCGCTCGCCCGGCCGCAGGACCCTCAGGGCGAACGTGCCGCCCTCACCCTGCACGCGCCACACGCCCTTCCCGCGGTTCTCGGCCAGGACCGACGCCGAATAGGAGTCACCGAGGCCGAGCTCGCGCATGATCGCCGACGGATCGATTCCGCTCACGCGCGTTAGCCTAGGGTCGCGCGCGGGCGTGGTGTAATGGCTGCACAAGAGCCTTCCAAGCTCTTAGTACGGGTTCGATCCCCGTCGCCCGCTTCGGTGTCGCAGCACAACGTGGAGCTGGTCCAGCAAGCGTATGACGCGTTCAACCGACGCGACCTCGGTGCGCTCCTCGCTCTGGTCGATGCTGACGTGCATCTCGTCCCGCAACTGGCTGCCATGGAGGGCGAGTACCACGGTCATGAGGGAGCCCGTCGCTGGTGGGAGAACCTCCTCGATGCATGGCCCGATTACGAGGCCACGGTCGTCGAGATACGCGACCTCGGAACTGTGACCCTGGCAAAGGTCCAGGTCGGGGGTCACGCCGTGGACAGCGGCATAGAGGTGCGAGAAACGTTCTGGCACGTTTGGCGGTGGCGAGGGAACCAGGCCGTCTGGTTCGCCGTGTTCCCGACCGAAGCCGGCGCCCTCGGAGCATCCGCCCGCGGGGCGGGTTAGGGCGCCTGTCGCGCCCGTCCGGCTTCTGTTGCATACTCGCCGCACCCCAGGCCGTCGCCGCCACCATCCAGCAGAACGACTTCGGCGTGCCGCCGGGCACGGAGACCCCCGACGTCTGGAAGTTCACCAAGTGCCGGGCACCGAGGGGCCCTACCCCTACAGCTGCCCGGGCAGCCCGAAGGCGACCTTCACGGCCGCCAACACGTCAGGATCACGAAGGCCAGGAGTGGGAAGGCGACCAAGTGGGCCGGGACGGAGAAGACGAAGATCCGAACTGCGCTCTTGTGCACTTCGTCGACTAGACCCTGGTCGGGACGCTGAGATAGCGGACGCGCGCGCGGGGCGAACTCACGCTATCGTGAGCCGCCGAACGGGGCGTGGCGCAGTCTGGTAGCGCATTCGGCTGGGGGCCGAAAGGTCGCTGGTTCAAATCCAGTCGCCCCGACTCCGCAGGCAGCCGTGCATCTCACTGCACCATCCGGCAAACCGCATAGCCAAGCGCAGGATGCAGGGCGGTGCAGGGTGCACTCTTACGTGACTGCTCTACGGGGTGATGAACTCCAAACAGCCCTCCAGCGGCTCGTGCAGCCTGGACCACTCGCTCTGGAAAAATCCGGGTGGGTGCACACCTTCGGAGTGCGCCTCCGCGATGAAACCGTGCGCAGTCTCGGCACGGACTCCGGGTTGACCAGCGAAGCTCGCTCCCACCATTCCGGCGCAGCCGGCGTGCGGATCCGTAGTCGCGGCGGGGGCTGGCGCAACCACCACGAGCGACAGCACCAAGGTGGCAACTGCTGCAGGACTTCGCATTGCGGGTTCCTTTCGGCGTTCGACCCTGCGGCGGCGCTACGCCCGCACGGCAGGAGGTCGGCGGGCACGGCGGTCACCTCTATAGAGCCACCTCGTGCTCCTCACAGATTTGTGACCCGCATTCGCGCCAAACTCACATGACCTCGAACAACGGACACGTCGCCCCGCACGGGATCCTCGTCATCGCCAACCGCACCTGTCCGTGCCCCGCGCTCGTCGACGAGATTGCCGGGCGGGTGAACAACACGCCGACTCCGGTGCTGGTCGTGGCTCCGGCGCTCAACTCGCGCCTGCGCCACTGGGTCTCTGACGTCGACGGCGCCGTGGCGCAGGCACGCAATCGCGCCCGGTTCGCGGTCGCCGAACTGCGAGAGCGCGGCGTCACGGCCCGCGGCGAGGTTGGCGACTCGAACCCGCTGGTGGCGATCGCCGACGCCCTCGCCGGCTTCCGTCGGAGATCGTGATCGCGACCGATCCGGAGGGCAGGTCGAACTGGCTCGAACGCGGGCTGATCGAGAAGGCCATGGCACGCTTCGATGTCCCGATCACGCATCTCGTCTCCAGCTACGGCCTGGTCTCGGAAGGCGCGCCGGATAAATCGAGACTCACCGGCCGAGCGATGGCTGCCTAGTATGGCTCGCCATGGGCACTGGATCGCTCGCTCACGACGACGAGTTGCTGGCGCGCCTTCAGGCCCCTCCTGAGCTGTGCGACGGTGTCGAGTCGCTCGCCTACTGGCGCACGCGCCGGGGTCGGCTTCCCTGGTACCAACGCCGGGCCAGACGCGAGGCCGCCAGCATGATCCTGGTGTGGGAGCGGCGGGTCCTGGCGGCCCTGCTGGTGGAGCGAGGCGCTCCGCTCCGGGCGAGGGTCCAAGCGGCCCGGCTGGTCGCGGCAGGGCCTCTGCGGCGCTGGGCTAGACGCGGCGGCCTGGTGTTGGGGACCGCGACGCTCGGCGTGCTCACGGCCGGCATGGTCGCTTT
>DASUYU010000002.1:0-5855 GCA_036377235.1 Thermoleophilaceae bacterium | reverse complement strand
GCCGAGGTAGTTGTTCGAGCACAGGAGCAGCACGGGCTTGCCGTCGAGCAGCACGCGCGGCCCCTGCGGGCCGGATACGCAGCGCATGCGCCGGTACAGCCCCCTGTCGCGGATGTCCTCCAGGCGGTCCTGGATGTCGCTGGTCATGCCGCCGGCTCCACGTGAATCACCTCTGGGTACGCGTTCGGTGCGCCATCCGGCCGTGGCGGCACCGACGTCTTCTTCCTGTGCCGAAGCTGGGTTGCCGGGTTCCAGAAGTTCGCGTCGCGCTGCGAGTCGATCAGCTCGTCGACCGGCGTGCGGGGCGCCTCGCCGTCGAGCCAGCCGGAGCGGTTGTCCGGCCGCGGGTTGGCGCCGTTGTCCTCCTGGCGCGCCACGTTCAGGCCGAGCTCCTGGAACATCTCGCGGTCCTGCTCGGGCTCCGAGCCGAGCGTCGTGAGGAAGTTGCCCATCATCACTCCGTTGAGGCCGGCCTTGACGGCGAGCTGCTGGAGCTCGCCGTGGCCGAGGTTCTCGTTGCGCCCACCGCAGAGGCGGAACAGCGCGTCCGGGATGATCAGCCGGAAGATCGCGACCCACTTGACCGCCTCGAGCGGATCCATCAGCTCGCGGTCGCCGAACTTGGTGCCGGGGCGGGGGTTCAGCAGGTTGATCGGCACGGAGGTGGGGTTCACCTCCGCGAGCTGGAACGCCATCTCGACGCGCTGCTCGTCCGACTCGCCCAGGTTGAGGATGCCTCCGACGCAGGTCTCGAGGCCCGCGTCGCGCACGGCGTCGATGGTCCGGAGCCGGCCCTCGTAGCGGACGGTGGTGGACACCTCGGGGTAGAAGCTCTCCGCCGTCTCGACGTTGTGATGGACGCGCTGGATGCCTGCGTCCTTCAGCGCGTGCGCCCGCGCGGACGACATGTGCCCGATCGAGACGCAGCGCTTCAGGTTCGTGTGCTCGGCGACGAGCCGCGCGCCGGCGAGGATTCTCTCGAAGTCTCGCTTCGACAGCCCCTGGCCCTGCGTGACCATGCAGAACCGGTGCGCGCCGGCGGCCTCGGCCGCGCGCGCGTGCTCGAGGATCTGGTCTGGATCCATCATCGCGTGCATGGGCGTGTCGGCCTCGGCGAAGCGCGACTGAGAGCAGAAGCCGCAGTCCTCCGCGCACCCGCCCGACTTGGCGTTGACGAGCGAGCACATGTCGGTCGAGTCGCCGAAGCGCTCGAGCCGAACGCGCCACGCGCGCTCGACGAGAGCCTCGATCTCGGCGCGGTCTCTCAGCGCGCCGAGCCGAAGCGCCTCTTCCCTTGAGATGAGGGGCGGCACTGAAGCGCGAGGCTAAGGGCGCCCCCGGACGTATCCGGCGCCGGCGCCGGTGAAGACCGAGAGCGTCATCGATGCCGTGACGGTCAGCGGCTCCGGGAGCGCGCCCAGCCGCTCGTTCACGGACTGCTCGTCGACGTGCCATGCGCTCGGCCCCATGCGCACGAGTTGCGCGCATTCGTCACGGGTGAGGAACATCGCGTGCTCGATCGTGCGCCTTCGTGCGAGCGTGAGGTGCGAGGCGAGCTGGGAGTCGAGCCGATCCTCCTTGTCGTCGGGCACCGACAGCAGCCCGAGCGGCCCGACGAGCTCGTGGAGGTGGCGGGTGGTGGGGGTCACCGCGATGAGCGCGCCGCTGGAGGAGCCGGGAGCCGGCGGGGCCAGAATGCGCGCGATCTCGCTCGCGTTGCGCGGAGCGAACACGCTGAGCACGATCGTCGCGATCCCGTCACGGAAGGGAAGCGGCTTCCATGCGTCGGCGCCGACCGCAGCGGCACGCTCGTGCGCGCGGGCGGCGCGCCGGAGGGCGGGGGGAGAGGCGTCGACGGCGATGCCGCGCGCGCCGGGGAGCGCGTCGAGCACCGCCGCGAGGTGGTGGCCCGTGCCGGCACCAACATCCAGCACGACTCCCTGGAGCTCGAGGGACCGGGCCTCCTCCCTCAGAGCATTGGAGAGTAGGCGGAAGTGGCCCGCGCGCAGGAATGCCTCGCGCGCCTCCACCATCTCCGGCGTGTCCGCCCTGCCGGGGACGAGGTTCACGTAGCCCTGGCGGGCGATGTCGAAGGAGTGGCCGGCGGCGCACCGGAGCGCGCCGCCGGTCTCTCCGAGTGCTTCCCCGCACACCGGGCAGCTCAGAAGGTCGACGACGTCCGCGAGCACGCGGGCATCGTCGCGCATCGGCTAGGGCGCCAGGCCGAGATACCCAGTCGCGAGCATGAGGGCGACGAACGCCAGCAGCGCGACCATCAGGAACGGATAGCGCCAGCGATCGTGACGGGGCTGCCTGTGGATGCTCACGCGGCCTGCTCCATGGGGCGGCTCTTCAGCAGCTCGACGAACGCCTTTGACGCCGGCGCCGCGCCCACGCGGCACTCGACGCGCTCACCCTCGCCGGGCGATGCGAGCGTCACGTCGATCCAGAGGCTGCTCGGGCTCGCCTCGACCTCGAGATCCGCGCGGCGCCAGACCGCGACCTCCTCGCCGAGCGTCTCCTTACCGGTCATTCCGAGCTTGTAGCCGATGGCGCGCACGTGCTCGCCGGTCACGGCGAGGTAGAAGTGCTCTGGCAGGCCGCCGGCCTTCATCTTGGCGTGCTGGCGGGCGCCGAGGTAGGCGACCGCCCCGCCGAACTTCCCCGCGAACTTCTGCGTCATCTGGCCGCGGCGCGAAAACGGGCATGCCGCGACCAGCGGCTCGCCGATGTGCGCGGAGATCCGCGCGGCGATGTCCGCGAGCTCGCCGAGAGCGCCGTCGTGCTGAACGGTATTGCTGGTCACTGGAACCTCCTTGTCGGTGTCCCTACCAGCATTCGACACGCCGGCTGCCGCGGCCAGGGGGGCTAGCCGCAACCGATCTGGCGGATAGCCGCCGCGTATCGTCCGGGCATGGAGATTCTCACCTTCGAAGAGCTGGAGAACGACAACGGCAACGTCGAGTTCGAGGGTGCCGACCACGGCGGCGCGGGCGTCTCGTTCTTCGTCATGAACGCCGGGCGCGGGCGCGGGCCGTCGCTCCATACCCACGACTACCACGAGGTCCTCATCACGCTCGAGGGCCGGGCGACGCTTCACACCTCTGAGGGGGACGTCGAGGTCGGGCCGGGCCACGTGACGGTCGTCCCGCCCGGCGAGCCGCACGGCTTCACCAGCTCGGGCGACGTGGCGCTCCGGCAGGTCAACATCCACCTGAGCCCGCGGATGATCAGCAGGTGGCTGGACGAGGAATCGGATCGCTAGCGCGCTCGCGGGACCGCTGAGATACTCGGCCGAGTGCGCCCGACAGCCGCCGCGCTGGCCGCCTGCCTGACACTGGTCCTGCCCGCCGCAGCGAGCGCGGCCACTCGCTGCGTCCCGGCTCCCGCTCCGGGGTGCGACGGGGTGTATCCGACCATCGGCAGCGATTCGACGGCCGGCTCCGCGGTCAATGCCGCCGCGCCCGGCGACACCATCAGGATCGGGCCGGGGATCTATACGGAGCAGGTCTCCACGAACAAGGAGCTGCACTTCGTGGGCGCGGGTGCCGGCTCGCTCGACTTCTTCGACATGAGCTCGCAGACGCGCATCGCCGGTCCGACCGGGGACCCGGGCGAGCCGGCGCTCACGCTCCGGGGCGGCGGGTCGGTGGCCTCCCTGCAGGCGGTGGGCGGGGACGCGTCGAGCCTGAATCTCGCCGGCACGGGACTCGTGCTCGAGGGCGCGATCCCCGGTCCCCCGCTCGACTTCGAGATCGATGACGTGGTTGCGATCGGCGGCAGCGGCGGGTACGGAGCGCCCGGCCTGTCGGCAGCCGACCCGTCGCGTGTGCTCAACGTGACGGTGACCGGCGGAGCCATGGGCTCGTCACTGCGTATCGGCGCGCAGTTCGTTTCACCGGGGAGCACGAGCTCCCTCACGGGAGTTACCGTGCGCTCGGGCGGAGAGGCCGTCCTCGCCGGTGCCGGAACACTGCGGATCGTTCGAACCGTGGCGACCGGCGGGACGGGCCTGGCCGTCACGGGCAGCGACTCCAGCGCGAGGGCCGAGGCCGTCGACAGCCTGTTCGCGACGCCGGTCGCGGCGAGCCCGTCGCCCGCCGTCATTGTCGCCACGATCGGCGCGGGGAACGCCACCCTGATCGCCCGTGGGTCCACGTTCCTGTCGCGCAACACGGGCGCGAGCGCCGGAATCCGGCTGCAGAAGGCGCCGGGGTACACCGGCGTGCTCAGCGCCGACCTCCTCAACACGGTCGCGCGCACCGAGAGCATCGACCCCGACGCGTTCGACCTCGACGCCGACGGCGGCGGGACCATCACAGCGGACTTCTCGAGCTTCACGACACGGCGAAGCGCAAACGGCGGGACGGCCCCCGCGCCGGGAAGCGCGAGCAACGTCTTCGGGGATCCGATGTTCACGAACAGCGGCGCGGGCGACCTGACGCTGCAGCCAGGTTCACCGCTGATCGACCGCGGCGACCCCGCCCTCGTGACGCCCGGCGAGCTGGACCTCGCGGGCGGCCCGCGGTCGCTCGACGGCAACGGCGACTGCGTCGCGCGACCTGACATCGGCGCGTACGAGCGGCCGGACGCCTGCCCTCCGCCCCCGAATAGGGCACCCACGGTCAGCCGCTTCGCGATGACGCACACCGTCTTCGCGCCCGAGGCCGCTCGCGCCGCCGTGAGGCGGCGAAAGCCGAAGCGCGGCACCACGTTCCGCTACACGCTGTCCGAGGCGGCCCGGGTCACGATCACCATCGAGCGCAGGGTGCGCGGCCGGAGGAGCCGGTACCGCCGCGTGGGCAGGCTCAGGGCCCGGAAGCGGGCGGGCCGCCAGTCCACGCACTTCTCCGGCCGCCTGAGGCGCAGGGCGCTTCGGGCGGGCCGCTACCGGGCGCGCATCGTTGCGGTCGATTCGCTGAAGGCGCGCTCCAAGGAGCGGCGGCTGCGCTTCCGCGTCGTGCGGCCCTAGCGCCCGCGCCAGACCGGCTTGCGCTTCTCCGTGAAGGCCTGAACGCCCTCGCGGAAGTCCTCGGAGGCGAAGCACGACTCGCGCAGCTCGACCAGCTCGCGCGCCAGCTCCTCCGGCAGCCGCAGCGCGCGCAGCTCGCGGATCATCCGCTTGTTCCCTGCCAGCGACAGCGGCGCGTTGGAAGCGATCTCGGCCGCCAGGTCCAGCACGCGCTCGTCGAGGGCGCCGGGGTCGACCACCTCGTTCACGAGTCCCATCTCGCGCGCGCGGTCCGCGTCAACGGTGCGCCCCACGAAGAACAGCTCGGCGGTGTTCGCCGGGCCGCACACGTCGATGAACTTCGCCAGCCCGGTGTGCGAGTAGATCAGCCCCAGCTTCGCCGGCGGCATGCCCATCTTCACGCCGCGCGCGGCGAGCCGGATGTCCGCCGTGATCGCCAGCTCGAGCCCGCCGCCGATCGCGTGTCCGTTCACCTCGGCGATCACCGGATAGCGGTACGCCTCGAGCGCCTCGAGCGCGTCGTGGAACGGGTGCGCCACGAGCCGCTCGGCGCTCTCCTCGAACTCCTGCTCCGAGAGGTTGCCGATGTCGTAGCCGGCCGAGAACGCCTCGCCTGAGCCGCGGATGACGAGGCAGCGCGCATCCAGCGTCCGCGCGTGTTCCGCGAGCGCGTCGAGGATCTCGTGGTCGAGCGCGCCGCGGCGCTCCGGGTTCCGGATCGTGAGCCGAGCTACTCCCTCGGCCGGCTCGTCGAGCTGGAGCTTCTCGGTCACTCCAGGACGACGAGCGTGTCGCCCTCGGACACCGACTGGCCCTCCTCGCAGACGATCTCCTTGACCGTGCCCGGGTCCTCGGCCTCGACCGGCATCTCCATCTTCATCGA
>DASUYU010000001.1:0-2080 GCA_036377235.1 Thermoleophilaceae bacterium | reverse complement strand
CATGTGGACGTTGCCGTCGCGCCCGTGGGTGGGGCCGTCGGAGCGCCCCATGTACTGGGCGAAGATTCGCCAAGGCTCGACGCCGCGGCTGACGTGGACGCCCATGTCGCGATGCAGCGGGGTGCCGACGTCGTCCGGCCCCAGCGCGGTTGCGACGCCGACGGCCGACGCCTCGTTCCCGCGCCCCGTGTAGAAGGAGCCCGGAATCTTGCCCTGCTTGTAGAGGATGTGGCCGCGCTCCTCGATCCCGCGCGTGATCAGCATGTGGCGGTAGATGCCGAGCAGATCCTCGCGGTCGAGACCTGCCTCCTTGACCTCACTCAGCGAGCCGAGCGGCTCTGCTTCACGGATCGCCATTGCCGACGCATGCTAACGACTCGGCGCGGGGACGAATCTGGCAGGTCCGGCCGGCTCGGACGGCGATACGATCTGGCAGATGACACCTGTTGTGGCGCTTCTCGCCTGCGCCGCAATCGCAGCCGGAGCCGCGGGCGCCGCGTCTTCGGAGGCTCGTCGGCCGGGCGCCTCGAGCTTCACGTGTCTGGCAACGCCTGTCCGCGGGGATTACGTGCACGCCGGGCCGTTCGCCGGCGGGATCGATCGCGACTACGACATCCTGAACGGACGCTTCAGGCTCCATGTCGGCCCGTGGCGCAATCGATCGATCGGGTTGACGCAGAAAATCCCCTGGTTCCTGCCCGGCAGGTACCGCGTCGGCGTCTACCTGGTCGTTCGCGGTCGCCGACTGGCTCCGGCGGGCGGTTCCTTCACGGTACGGCTGCCAGAAGGCGGAGCCGGGCCGAGCCAACACGTTTTTCCGAGCACCCTCAGCCCGCCGAAGCCCGGGTGTTGGCGCTTGTCCTTCCAGACACGTCTGGTCGAGGGCCGCCTCACCGTCCGCGTGACGCGGTAGACCGCCGGTTCAACGAGACCGGGCGGCTAGAGTCGCGGAGTGGGCAAGGCCGCCGACTGGCTACGCGAGGAGCGCCGGAAGACCCTCGGCGACTGGGTCGCGTTCTGCCTAGCCTGCGGGTTCGTGCAGCGCTACTTCGAGGAGTTCGAGGACGAGCTGTCGTCAACGTGCCCGCAGTGCGGCGGCGAGCTCCGCGCCCGCTGCCCGGAGTGCGACACGCGCTTCAGCTCCGCGTTCGCGACCGACTGTGAGGCCTGTGGCGCGGAGCTTCGGCCGCCGGAGCAGTTCGGCGTTCCGATTCGCAGGACCCGCTAGTAGCGGCTAGCCGCGGATCTGCGAGAAGCGGATCACCGTGACGGTGTCGTCGTAGGTGACCTCGCGGTTGTAGAGCTGGCCGAGGAAGTGGGCCATCTCCTCGTTGCGACGGATCTCCGGGTTGTCGTGCTCGATCTCCCGCGGGGACAGGTCGACCAGCCTCTTCACCTCGACCTTGTCGATGACGGCGTCGAAGACCTTCTCTCGAGGGCTGTAGCGGGCGCCTGCGAGCACCTGCACGATCATGCCCTTCTTGTACTTCCCGGATTTATCGCCGAGCCGGATCGTCGCGGTCTTGCGGCCCGAGCGGAGCTGGTCGGCCACCATGGGCGAGTAGAAGTTGAGGGCGTACATGGCTCCGGTCAACACGTCGGCGGCGAAAGTCGCGCAATCATAAGGTCCCGCCCCGTACGGAGGCTAGGGCGCGCTCGGCCATATCGCGCTCGCCGCCGTACGCCAGGAGGCTCGGCGCCTCCTCCAGCGGCAGCCAGCGCACCTCGGCTACCTCGTGTGCCGTCTCAGGTGGGAGCTCGCCGAGGCGGCCGCTCGAGTAGCGGAGCAGGAAGAAGCTGACCACCTTGAAGATCCGCTCGCCGTCCCACGTGTACACGTAGCGCACGTCGCCGAGCTTGTCGACGAGGCGGCCGGTCGCGCCGGTTTCCTCGTGCACCTCGCGGCGAGCCGTCTCAGGAGGATCCTCGCCCCGGCCGATGTTCCCCTTCGGCAGGGCCCACACGCCCGCCTTCTTGCCTGCAGGGCGGATCGCGGCGAGCATCCAATCGCCCTTCAGCTTGCGGACGAGCACGCCGCCGGCAGAGAATTCGCGCTTCACCGTGAGGTTTGTAACACAGT